>NZ_PTRD01000022.1:0-135103 GCF_002965005.1 Escherichia sp. MOD1-EC7011 | reverse complement strand
TTTGAACCGACGACCTTCGGGTTATGAGCCCGACGAGCTACCAGGCTGCTCCACCCCGCGTCCGTGGATGCGCACTATACTCCGCTCGCGTTTTCATGCAACCTTTTTTTTACCCGGATCACGGATTTGGCATGATTTTGAACAAAAACAAAACACTACCGCCTATTTTTTGTGCAAAATTTGCGTCAGGGAGAGTCTGCTCATTTCATTAAACGCGACGGTTTGTTATCTTCGTTGTGCCTTATTTTTTAACCTGAAGAAGAGAACAATGAAAGGACGTTGGGTAAAGTACCTTCTTATGGGCGCTGTTGTGGCGATGCTTGCCGCCTGCTCCTCCAAACCAACCGATCGCGGACAGCAATATAAAGACGGGAAATTTACCCAGCCTTTCTCTCTGGTGAACCAGCCAGATGCCGTTGGCGCACCAATTAACGCCGGTGATTTTGCCGAGCAAATTAACCATATTCGTAACTCGTCACCGCGTCTGTATGGCAACCAGAGTAATGTTTATAACGCGGTGCAAGAGTGGCTGCGCGCAGGCGGTGATACCCGCAATATGCGCCAGTTCGGCATTGACGCCTGGCAGATGGAAGGCGCGGACAACTATGGCAACGTGCAGTTTACAGGCTATTACACGCCGGTAATTCAGGCGCGCCATACCCGCCAGGGCGAGTTCCAGTATCCTATTTACCGTATGCCGCCAAAACGCGGCCGTCTGCCGTCTCGTGCGGAGATCTACGCGGGGGCACTGAGCGATAAATATATCCTCGCTTACAGCAACTCTCTGATGGATAACTTCATTATGGATGTACAGGGTAGCGGGTATATCGATTTTGGCGACGGCAGTCCGCTTAACTTCTTCAGCTATGCCGGAAAGAACGGTCATGCCTATCGCAGTATTGGTAAGGTGCTGATCGATCGTGGCGAAGTGAAAAAAGAAGATATGTCGATGCAGGCGATTCGTCACTGGGGGGAAACGCACAGTGAAGCCGAAGTTCGCGAACTGCTGGAACAGAATCCGTCTTTCGTCTTCTTTAAGCCGCAATCTTTTGCACCGGTGAAAGGAGCAAGTGCTGTGCCGCTGGTTGGTCGTGCTTCTGTTGCCTCCGATCGCTCGCTCATCCCGCCAGGCACTACCTTGCTGGCAGAAGTACCGTTGTTGGATAATAACGGTAAATTTAACGGTCAGTACGAACTGCGTCTGATGGTGGCGCTGGATGTCGGTGGCGCAATCAAAGGCCAACATTTCGATATCTATCAAGGGATCGGGCCGGAAGCCGGACACCGCGCAGGTTGGTACAACCACTATGGACGTGTCTGGGTGCTGAAAACGGCTCCGGGCGCAGGTAACGTCTTTAGCGGCTGATGTGATATTCTGTATACCGTTTTGACGGATACGACAGGGTGAGGGATAACCTCATCTCCTGATTGTTGACTAAGTGCGCATTGTTCATGCCGGATGCGGCGTGAACGCCTTATCAGGCCTACAAATCATGCAAATTCAATATATTGCAGGAGTTATGTAGGCCCGATAAGCGTAGCGCATCAGGCATTTATGCGTTTAGGGTGGGGGATAACCTCACCCTTTTTAATTCTGAGGTGCTATGTCTGTGGTAATTAGTGATGCCTGGCGTCAGCGTTTTGGCGGCACTGCGCGTCTGTATGGTGAGAAAGCCTTGCAACTATTTGCCGATGCACATATCTGTGTGGTCGGCATCGGTGGTGTAGGTTCCTGGGCAGCGGAAGCTCTGGCGCGCACGGGGATTGGCGCAATAACGCTTATCGATATGGATGATGTGTGTGTCACCAATACCAATCGGCAAATTCACGCGCTGCGTGATAACGTCGGGCTGGCAAAAGCGGAAGTGATGGCGGAGCGTATTCGCCAGATTAACCCGGAGTGTCGGGTGACAGTGGTGGACGATTTCGTGACGCCGGATAACGTAGCGCAATATATGAATGCCGGTTATTCGTATGTTATTGATGCCATTGACAGTGTGCGCCCCAAAGCGGCACTAATCGCATACTGTCGTCGCAATAAAATCCCATTGGTAACGACGGGGGGGGCCGGCGGGCAGATTGATCCGACGCAGATTCAGGTTACTGACCTGGCGAAGACTATTCAGGACCCGCTGGCGGCGAAGCTGCGCGAGCGCCTGAAAAGCGATTTTGGCGTGGTGAAAAACAGCAAAGGTAAGCTCGGCGTGGATTGCGTGTTTTCTACCGAGGCGTTGGTATATCCGCAGTCAGACGGTACGGTCTGTGCGATGAAAGCCACGGCGGAAGGACCAAAGCGAATGGATTGCGCATCAGGATTTGGTGCGGCAACGATGGTGACCGCCACCTTTGGTTTTGTTGCGGTTTCTCATGCGCTGAAGAAGATGATGGCGAAAGCGGCGCGCAAGGAATAACCATTATGTCGGATGCGACGCGAGCGTCTTATCCGACCTGGATTTGTGCTTAAACCTGTTTCGCCGCTGTGATAATCGCCTCGCTTAACGCATTCAGCCCCTGACTGCGTGAGGCACTAAGTTGCGCACGCAATCCCAGCTCATCAAACAACGCCAGCGGCGACTGCGTTTGTAACTCGGCGGCGGTTTTGCCCTCCACGGCGGTCAACAACACTGCCAGCAGACCGCGCACAATGCGTCCTTCGCTGTCGCCAAAGAAATGCATCTTGCCGTTTTCAGCCACGGTATACCCCAGCCAGACGCGGTTTTCGCATCCGGCAATCTCTTTGGCCTGTGCTTTTAATTCATCAGGTAAAGCCGGAAGCTGTTTCCCCAGCATGATCAACTGGCGATATTTCTCTTCCCACTGCGTCAACGGCGCGAAAGTATCGCGTAACGTCTCTGCGGTAACGGTTGTGCCGAACGGATGTCCGGCGAATTGCGGGTTTGTCATTAATCCACCAATAATTCCAGCGCGCGGTCAACGGCGTTCACCAGCGCATCCACATCACTCTTTGTATTATATGGCGCAAAAGAGGCGCGCAGTGTGCCGGTTACGCCTAATTCTGCCAGTAGCGGCTGAGCGCAATGCTGCCCGGCGCGCAGGGCAATACCGTACTCTGCCAGCAAAGTCACCATATCGCTGTGATGAACCCCCGCGAAATCAAAGGCCAGCAGGCTGGAATCCTGGCAGCGGAATGAACGAAAGCCTGGACGTTTTGCCAGCGAATCTTCTGCAAGCGTCGCCAGGCTACGACTCCAGCTTTCTGCCTGGTTAATATCATAATCTGCCAGCCATTCCAGCGCCGCGCTTAACCCAATGACGCCTGCGACGTTGGGCGTTCCGGCTTCCAGTTTCCACGGGGCAGATTGTGTGGTGAAGCCGTCAAAACTGACTTCGTGAATCATTTTGCCACCGCCGAGCCAGGGCGACATTGCTTCCAGCAGTTCTGGTTTGCCATACAGCACGCCGATACCCGTCGGGCCGTAAAGTTTGTGACCTGAAAAAGCGTAGAAATCGATATCCAGTTGCTGAACATCTGCAGGGAAATGCACCGCCCCCTGAGCACCATCAACCATCACCACCATCCCGGCTGAATGGGCAAAGGTAATCGATCGCGCCAGATCCGGGCAGCCGCCAGTGACGTTCGACATCTGGCCCAACGCCAGAATCCGGCTACGGGGAGTAATCAGCTCTGGTAACAAATCGACATCTGGCAGCCGCTGCGCATTAAGCGGCAACTTCACCACTTTGGCTCCAGTTTGTTGGGCGACCATCAGCCAGGGGACGAGGTTGGCGTGGTGCTCTGCCACGCTGACAATAATTTCATCGCCCGGTTGCAGACGCGGACGCGCATAGCATTGCGCCACCATGTTGATGGATTCGGTGGTGCCGCGCGTCCAGACAATGGTTTTGTCATCTGGAGCATTGAGCAATTGCGCCACTTTCTCCCGCGCAGCCTCATAACGTGCGGTCAGACGTTGGGCTTCGGCAAACTGGCTGCGATGGACGTTTCCGGCGCTAAGGCTATAGAACTGTCGGGTAGCCTCAACCACGGCTTCGGGCTTGAGCGCGGTTGCGGCACTGTCGAGATAGACGCCCGCATCCTGTAATGCGGGAAACTGCGCACGGAACTGCGCGGGATTAAAAACGTTCATGGTACTCCTCGGCTTGATTCACCGATCGTGACGCAAAATTCACTTTGATACAAGGAGAGTGCTAACCATCGGAATTATCTGGATATCCTGGCGAAGCCGCGTCAGTAACATATGCTGAATAGTGTTAGGCGTTAATTTTAGCCTGTTAATCAATACTATTAAGATTTATTAATCGCTTTAAGGAGAAGAAGATGAAAAAGACTGCCGCAATTATCTCTGCCTGTATGCTGACTTTTGCCCTGAGCGCCTGTTCCGGTTCGAACTATGTGATGCACACCAATGACGGACGTACCATCGTCTCTGACGGTAAACCACAAACTGATAATGAAACCGGTATGATTTCGTATAAAGACGCTAATGGCAACAAACAGCAGATCAACCGTACCGACGTGAAAGAGATGGTCGAGCTGGATCAGTAATTCGCGATCGCAAGGTAAAAAAAAGCACCGCAATTAGGCGGTGCTACATTAATCACTATGGACAGACAGGGTAAATGTACAGGAAGTGAAAAAAGGTAGCTTAGCTACCATGGTCTGAATCGCAGACCAATTGCAAACACAACAACACAACATCACAACCGTAAGCCAAAAGTTCACCAGAACACGCATTCCGATAAAACTTTTCGTTCCGGCTCAGGAAGTGCCGCCACTATAGGTATTTGCTGGTAGAAGCTCAACGGACAATTTATAATGGCTCAGATAAAAAAAACTAATAGGTTACATAGTGTGATCTAATTGTTAAATTCATTTAACATCAAAGTTTAAAAGCCATGTCAAAACGATTACCACCGCTAAATGCCTTACGAGTTTTTGATGCCGCCGCACGCCATTTAAGCTTCACGCGCGCAGCAGAAGAGCTTTTTGTGACCCAGGCCGCAGTAAGTCATCAAATCAAGTCACTTGAGGATTTTTTGGGACTGAAACTGTTCCGTCGCCGTAATCGTTCACTCCTGCTGACCGAGGAAGGGCAAAGCTATTTCCTCGATATCAAAGAGATATTTTCGCAATTAACCGAAGCGACGCGTAAACTCCAGGCTCGTAGCGCCAAGGGGGCGTTGACGGTCAGTTTACTCCCCAGTTTTGCCATCCACTGGCTGGTGCCGCGACTTTCCAGCTTTAATTCAGCTTATCCGGGAATCGACGTTCGAATCCAGGCGGTCGATCGCCAGGAAGATAAACTGGCGGATGATGTTGATGTGGCGATATTTTATGGTCGGGGCAACTGGCCGGGGCTGCGGGTCGAAAAACTTTATGCCGAATATTTGTTGCCGGTGTGTTCTCCGCTACTGTTAACCGGCGAAAAACCCTTGAAGACGCCAGAAGATCTGGCTAAACATACGTTATTACACGATGCGTCCCGGCGTGACTGGCAGACATATACTCGCCAGTTGGGGTTAAATCATATCAACGTTCAACAAGGGCCGATCTTCAGTCACAGCGCGATGGTGCTGCAAGCGGCTATCCACGGGCAGGGAGTCGCATTGGCGAATAATGTGATGGCGCAATCGGAAATCGAGGCCGGACGCCTTGTCTGCCCGTTTAATGATGTTCTGGTCAGTAAAAATGCTTTTTATCTGGTATGTCATGACAGCCAGGCAGAACTGGGTAAAATAGCCGCCTTTCGCCAATGGATCCTGGCGAAAGCCGCTGCTGAACAAGAAAAATTCCGCTTTCGTTATGAACAATAATTTACGTAGGGTACGACCATGACCAGCCGTTTTATGCTGATTTTCGCCGCCATTAGCGGCTTCATTTTTGTGGCTCTCGGCGCTTTTGGCGCGCATGTGTTAAGTAAAACCATGGGAGCCGTTGAGATGGGCTGGATCCAGACCGGCCTCGAATACCAGGCGTTCCATACGCTGGCGATTTTAGGTCTGGCGGTGGCGATGCAGCGTCGCATCAGTATCTGGTTTTACTGGAGTAGCGTTTTCCTCGCGTTAGGCACGGTGCTGTTCAGCGGCAGCCTTTATTGCCTGGCGCTGTCCCATCTGCGTTTGTGGGCGTTTGTCACACCGGTTGGCGGCGTGAGCTTCCTCGCGGGCTGGGCGTTAATGTTAGTCGGAGCTATCCGTTTAAAGCGCAAGGGCGTAAATCATGAATAAGGTTGTATTGTTGTGCCGTCCTGGCTTTGAAAAAGAGTGTGCTGCGGAAATTACCGATAAAGCCGGTCAGCGGGAAATATTCGGTTTTGCCCGCGTTAAAGACAATGCGGGTTATGTCATCTATGAATGTTATCAACCGGATGATGGCGATAAGTTAATCCGCGAACTGCCGTTCAGTTCATTAATTTTTGCTCGCCAGTGGTTTGTGGTGGGGGAACTCCTGCAGCATTTGCCGCCAGAAGATCGAATTACCCCCATTGTCGGCATGTTACAGGGTGTAGTAGAGAAGGGCGGTGAACTGCGTGTTGAAGTTGCCGATACCAACGAAAGCAAAGAGTTGCTGAAATTCTGCCGTAAATTCACCGTGCCGCTACGCGCTGCCTTGCGCGATGCGGGTGTGCTGGCGAACTATGAAACGCCGAAGCGTCCGGTTGTGCATGTATTCTTTATTGCACCAGGCTGCTGCTATACCGGCTACTCCTACAGCAATAATAATTCGCCGTTCTATATGGGGATTCCACGCCTGAAGTTTCCGGCGGATGCGCCAAGCCGTTCCACGCTCAAACTGGAAGAGGCATTTCATGTGTTTATTCCTGCGGATGAGTGGGATGAACGCCTGGCAAATGGAATGTGGGCGGTAGATTTGGGTGCTTGTCCAGGCGGCTGGACCTACCAACTGGTGAAGCGCAACATGTGGGTATACTCCGTCGATAACGGCCCGATGGCGCAAAGTCTGATGGATACCGGACAGGTGACGTGGCTGCGGGAAGATGGTTTCAAATTCCGCCCAACACGTAGTAACATCTCATGGATGGTATGCGATATGGTTGAAAAACCAGCGAAAGTTGCGGCACTGATGGCACAGTGGCTGGTTAATGGCTGGTGTCGTGAAACTATCTTCAACCTTAAGCTACCGATGAAAAAACGCTACGAAGAAGTGTCACACAATCTGGCGTACGTTCAGGCACAGCTTGATGAACATGGTATTAACGCCCAGATTCAGGCGCGGCAGTTGTATCACGATCGCGAAGAAGTGACGGTGCATGTCCGTCGTATCTGGGCTGCGGTGGGTGGTCGTCGCGACGAACGGTAAGTGAGTTGGCAGGGGCATTGACTCCGGTCTGGCATCCGATGTCTGTATCGGTGGCAACCCCCGTGAAGCAACGCTTGAGGATATTGTCGAGCTTTACCATACCGCCTGGTAAATGCGCTGATGTGATAATGCCGGATGCGACGCTAGCCGCGTCTTATCCGGCCTACAAGTGCATTTAATTCAATGAGGTGTTAATCGGTAGTATTCGGCACGCTGTTATCGTACCAACCGCAATTGCTGTAAATTGCCGTCGATATGCAAGTCGGTTTGTAAGCGGGCAATATCGCGACACAGAAACGCCATCTCTTTATGTTCTTCCAGTTTCTTGCGCCACTTTTCGGCAACCGCGTCGATATTTTCATATATCCCTTCCAGACTCTGAAACTCGACGAGTAACTGCGTGGCGCTTTTTGGCCCAATCCCCGCAACACCCGGCACCTTTGAGCTGCTGATCCCCGCCAGCCCCCAATAATCGGGTAATTGCTGAGGTTGAACGCCAAATTCTTTATCGATAAACGGCGCATCAAGCCAACGTTTCTGAAAGTAATCACGAATACGCAGTGCAGGTGAAAGGAGCTGACAGTAGCCTTTATCTGTCGAAACAATGGTTGCCTGATGCCCGGCCTGGGTCACTTTTACTGCCAGCGTGGCGGCTAAGTCATCTGCTTCGTTGCCGCTGGCTGACCAGCATCGGACACCGCGTTGTTCAAAGGCTGCGCGTAACGCAGGCATTTCGTTGTGCAACTCTTCCGGCATTGGCGGACGACCGGCTTTGTAATCCGGTAAACGCTGATGACGCCAGCCGCTACTGCGGTTTTCATCATCAAAAACGGCGACGGCGTGGGTTGGCTGGCTGTGCATAATGAGCTGATCGAGCGCGTGCTGGCAGGTCTCCACGCAGGGCGAGCCCTGAACGGCATGAATGCGACGAATAAGATTCAGTGCATCGACAATAAGCAAATGAACAGCCACGATAACCCCCTTAAAGATCAGGCGATAAGGGTAACATTCGATGTCGGAACAGGCTACGGCTGGATGAGAAATCGGGAAGAGAGCTCGCAAAATGAGGTCTGATATTGATGACAACGCCAAATTGCCTGATGCGCTACGCTTATCATGCCTACAAAAGAATCACAATCTATTGAATTTTCGCTGTTTTGTAGGTCGGGTAAGGCGTTTGCGCCGCATCCGACATAAACAACAGGCACATTCTCAACAATGTGAGGCCTCGCCAAACGAGGCCTCTGGAGAGAGATTAATCGCAGGCAACAATCTTCATTGCCAGGCCGCCGCGAGAAGTTTCACGGTACTTGGCGTTCATATCTTTACCTGTTTCGTACATGGTTTCGATAACTTTATCGAGGCAGACGCGCGGCTCGCTGGTACGGCGCAGCGCCATACGCGCGGCGTTCACCGCTTTCACTGCCGCAATGGCATTACGCTCAATGCACGGCACCTGTACCTGTCCGGCAACCGGGTCACACGTCAGGCCGAGGTTATGCTCCATTGCGATTTCTGCCGCGATGCATACCTGTGCCGGGCTTGCGCCTAACAGTTCTGCCAGACCCGCCGCTGCCATAGAGCACGCTACGCCAACTTCGCCCTGGCAGCCGACTTCGGCACCAGAAATCGAGGCGTTCATCTTATAAAGAGAACCAATGGCGCTTGCCACCAGCAGGTAACGAGCCAGTGAGTTAGCGTTCACTTCACGGATAAACTTGTCGTAGTACGCCAGCACTGCCGGGATAATCCCGCACGCGCCGTTAGTCGGTGCAGTCACCACGCGACCACCAGCAGCGTTCTCTTCGTTCACCGCCAGAGCGAACATGTTGATCCAGTCAACAACCGCCATCGGGTCAGTGGTGTTTTTGTCCTGGCTGACCAGCATCCGGCGCAGAGCCGCCGCACGGCGTGGAACGCGCAGTTTGCCTGGCAGCACGCCTTCGGTGGCAATACCGCGCTCAATACCGCCGCGCATCACTTCCCAGACGTTCGCCAGGTGCTGTTCCAGCTCTTCTTTGCTGTGCAGCGCCAGTTCGTTTTTCATCATCAGGCCAGAGAGTGACAGCCCGGTTTCCTGACAATGCTTTTGCAGATCGGCTGCTGAGCTGTACGGATAAGGAACTTCAACCGGTGCGCTATCCTGCTGACCAAAATGTTCTTCATCAACGATAAAGCCACCGCCGATGGAGTAGTAAGTCTGGCTGTAAACAACTTTATCGCCCGCCAGCGCGGTGATGCGCATACCGTTTTCATGCAGAGAAAGGTTGTCGGCATGGAAGTTCATGCACTGATCAACCGGGAACTCCACTTCGTGCTGACCATTTGCCAGCATCAGGCGACCATGAGTATTCACATCCTGAATAAAACCAGGGATGGAATCGATATCAACGGTATCCGGCAGGTTACCCGCCAGCCCCATAATAATGGCGATATCAGTGTGGTGGCCTTTACCGGTCAGAGAGAGCGAGCCGTAGACATCAACCACCACGCGGGTCACGTCTTTAAGCAGGTTACGGGCAATCAGATCGTCGGTAAATTGTTTACCCGCTTTCATTGGTCCAACGGTATGGGAACTGGAAGGACCAATGCCGATTTTGAAAATATCGAATACGCTAATCATAGGAAATTCATCGGGTTAAAACGGAGGAAGCGCCGCCCGAAAGCGGCGCGAAAGGATTTAGCTGAACAGAGAGTAGAAAATTGCGGAGATAGCAATCAGACCCATCACGACAACGAATACGTTGCTGATGTGACCGCTGTACTTACGCATTGCCGGTACTTTCTGGATTGCGTACATCGGCATCAGGAACAGGAGCATCGCGATGATTGGACCGCCCAGGGTTTCAATCATCCCCAGGATGCTTGGGTTCAGCGTAGCAACAATCCAGGTCGTTACCAGCATAAACAGTGCAGTGATACGGTTCAGCTTGTTGATTTCGATAGACTTACCTTTACCACGCAGAGATTTGATCACCATACCGTTGAAGCCTTCACGCGCACCCAGGTAGTGGCCGAGGAAGGATTTGGTGATAGCGATAATCGCGATAATCGGAGCCATCCACGCGATGATCGGCGCGTTAAAGTGGTTCGCCAGGTAAGACAGAATCGAGATGTTCTGCTCTTTAGCCGCAGCCAGGTCTGCCGGAGTCAGGCTCAGTACGCAGCTGAAGACGAAGAACATTACGGTCAGCACCATCATGATGTGAGCGAATGCCAGGATCTTCGAGCATTTCTGTTCTGCCATATCGCCGTACTCTTCACGCTTCGCAACGGCGAAAGAAGAGATGATCGGAGAGTGGTTGAACGAGAATACCATTACCGGAATCGCCAGCCACAGGGTCATCCACAGACCGTTTCCGGTTGCAGATGCAGTGTCCAGAGACAGCGTTTCCAGAGCTGCGCCGTTCCACTGCGGGATCAGGTACAGAGCCAGCAGCATCAGTACGCCAACAAACGGGAATACCAGAATACTCATCGCCTTAACGATCATCTGCTCACCGAAGCGAACGATGGTCATCATACCCACGATCAGGATCAGGGACAGAATCGCACGCGGCGGCGGCGTCATACCCAGCTGGTGAGACATGAAGCTTTCAACCGTGTTGGTGATTGCCACGCTATAAACCAGCAGGATCGGGTAGATAGCGAAAAAGTACAGCAGAGTAATCAGTTTACCTGCACCAATACCAAAGTGTTCTTCTACTACCTCAGTGATGTCTTCGCCTGGGTTTTTACCAGACAGTACGAAGCGAGTCAGGCCACGGTGAGCAAAAAACGTCATCGGGAACGCAAGGATGGCCATGATGATCAGCGGGATCATACCGCCAACACCGGCGTTGATTGGCAGGAACAGTACACCCGCGCCGATTGCCGTGCCGTAGAGGCCCAGCATCCACATGGTGTCTGTCTTGCGCCAGGCACTGCGAGAGTCTTTCGACGCAATCGTGCTGGTTTGAGTCGTTTCCATCTATTTCTCCTGGAGGAATGCAAATAATTCAGCTTTTAGCCAGTTCAGCCCGGGAAGGTGCCTGGCCGTAAAAATGAAATCTGTCTATCGGCGATGGCTTAATCATTTTCCGCCGTAATAATTTGAGGGCGGAAAGATACACACAAGTTATGCATCTATCAGTGATCTTGATCTCAAATACAATAATCTACTTAGAAGATAGATAATCCCAACTCTTTACTCTGTAAATCAAAAGTAAAAGAGAATTTAAGGGCAATATTTTCCCACTAAACGATATCTGGTTTCTTCCGGGGCGCGCAATATATGTAGGTTGAACTGAAAAAATCAATACTTTTAGTTAATCATGATAAGAATTTCTTTTTCACAGTAATAAAATGCGGTTTATGAAAGCAGGTAAACGTTTGCGTGGCAATATAAATTGTATGACATATTAATATTGGTGATATTAAGTGTCTTATGATGCGTTGAAACATTCAGATAACAAATGAAATGGATTGGTGAGTGAGTGACCAAATAAGAGAAAAACCCGGCAACAAACGTTACCGGGGGAGGGGAGATTAGGTGCAGATTTCGTAGCAAGGGATGTAGGCTGAGCCAGGCAACTTCATACGGTGCTGGGCGACAAACCCCTGAAGCAGGTCGTCCATACGACGCATTATCTCTTTATCGCCGTTGATTTTATAAGGCCCAAACTCTTCAATGGCGCGAATACCGACTTCTTTTACGTTACCCGCCACAATACCGGAGAACGCACGACGCAGGTCAGCAGCCAGCACTTCAACGGGTTGATCCGGGTACAGTTTCAGATTAGCCATGTTCTCGTGAGACGGCTCAAACGGCATTTGCAGATCTGGCGCAATGCGCATTGACCAGTTAAAGCTGTAAGCATCACCGGTGTCACGGCGATTTTCTTTCACCAGCGGCATCGATTTTTTCATCTGACGAGCGACTTCAGCAGCGTCATCAATGATGATGCGGTAATGGCGGCGCGCGTTTTCTCCCAGCGTATGCACGACAAACTCGTCCAGTACGCGGAAGTAATCGGCGCTCTCTTTCGGACCGGTAAGGATCAGCGGTAAGACCTGATCTTTATTTGCCGGATTCATCAAAATTCCCAGCAAATAGAGCAACTCTTCTGCCGTACCCACACCGCCAGGGAAGATAATGATGCCGTGAGCGATACGCACAAACGCTTCCAGACGTTTTTCGATATCCGGCATGATGATCAATTCGTTGACCAGCGGGTTAGGCGGTTCAGCAGCGATAATCGACGGCTCTGTCATACCAATAAAACGGCTGTCTTTGTAACGCTGCTGAGCGTGACCCACTGCTGCGCCTTTCATCGGCGCTTCCATCGCTCCTGGACCACAACCGGTGCAGATATTTAACTCACGCAGACCCAGCTGATTTCCGACGCGACGGGCATATAAATACTCGTTTTCGTTGATTGAGTGACCGCCCCAGCACACAACCATATTTGGCGCTTCGCCGACATGCAGTGCGCGAGCATTACGCAATATAGAAAAGACCAGATTAGTAATGTGGACAGAGTTGTCGAGATTCAGGTTGGGAAAACGAACGGTGTTATGGATTTGCCCATAGACGAAGAGAATGTCGCGCAGAACAGCGAACAAGTTGGCCTGCAAGGCGCGAATAATGCGCCCATCGACAAAAGCGTCTTCCGGGGGATTGATCAGTTCTAACTTAACGCCACGTTCACGGCGCAGCACGTTAATGTCAAAACTTTCAAAACGAGACAGCAATTCTTTGCTGTTATCGGTCAAACTACCGGAGTTCAGAACAGCAAGTGAACAGTTGCGAAACAGTTGATAGAGGTCGCTGCTGGCGGTGCGTTTAAGCATATCCACTTCCAGCTGCGACAACATATCCATGGAGCCAAGCGGGCTAATATGTGTAATCAAGAAAAACTCCTTATGGGACGAATATCGTCATTCCCTTTGATTACAATAGCCCTGCCTGATGGCCTTTCACAACTCTATGCGTGAATCCAGTACGCAAAAATGAGAAAAAATTTATTGTCGTACCAGTCGGGTCGTCGATGGGACAAAGTCGCTATTGCTACGCCAGGGGTTAATGTCCAGGCCGCCACGACGGGTATAACGCGCATAGACGCTTAATTTCTCTGGCTGGCAGAAGCGTAGCAGGTCATTAAAAATACGCTCTACGCATTGCTCATGGAACTCGTTGTGATGACGGAAAGAAACCAGATAGCGCAGCAGTTTTTCCCTGTCAATTTTGTGTCCACGGTACTGAATTTGGATTGACCCCCAGTCTGGCTGATGGGTGATCAGACAGTTTGACTTCAGCAAATGGCTGACTAGCGTCTCTTCCACCACTTTTTCACCGCTGGCGGCATTCTCAAGATAGTCAGTGGTAAATTCATAGTTATCGATAGCGATATCCTGTTCATCAATGCAGGTGCCATTGAAATGTCCCACCGGCTGGCCTTCCAGTTCATCAAGACGATATAAGGCCACGCTAACCTTACCCTGGGCACAGGTGCTTAAATCGCGCTCCAGCGTCTGGCGCACCTCCTCCCAGTTATTAAAACGCGTCTGGTTAAAGCTATTGAGATAGAGCTTAAAACTCTTCGACTCAATCAGATTTACGCTGGTGTAATCAAGTTCAACATGACCGACAGCGACCTGTGGCAAACCTTTGGCATTCAGCCAGGAAAGCTCATACAGCGTCCAGATATCCGCGCCGTGAAAAGGCAGGTTATCCGCTTTCAGGCCCAGAGGATCGCGATTCAGACTACGCGGAACGCCTTGCAGCAGGCTGGCGTCATAGGTATCCCGGTAATCGGTTGATTTTCCGAGAGTCAGGCCCGCAAGTGCCTGATGGTTTGTATAAGAAGACATGTTTCACCGTCATAAACCAGATAAACTAAACGACAAGTGTATCTGGTTTAAGTGAAGAGAGAAATTAGTGGACGATTTGACCGCACATGCCCTGAAAGATTTTACTGCACGCTACTGCGATGCGTGGCATGAAGAGCATAAAAGCTGGCCGTTAAGTGAGGAGCTGTATGGCGTGCCTTCACCATGCATTATTTCAACCACCGATGACGCCGTATACTGGCAACCCCAGCCGTTTACCGGTGAACAAAATGTAAACGCGGTTGAACGGGCGTTTGATATTGTGATACAACCCACAATTCATACCTTCTATACAACCCAGTTTGCCGGGGATATGCATGCGCAGTTTGGCGATATCAAACTGACATTACTGCAAACCTGGAGCGAAGACGACTTCTGCCGGGTGCAGGAAAATCTGATTGGTCATCTGGTGACTCAGAAACGGTTAAAACTGCCGCCCACGCTATTTATCGCAACACTGGAAGAAGAGTTAGAGGTCATCTCGGTGTGTAATCTCTCTGGTGAAGTATGCAAAGAGACGCTGGGAACGCGTAAACGGACGCATTTAGCCTCAAATCTTGCGGAATTCCTTAACCAACTTAAGCCTCTTCTGTAATCCAAATACCCCGTCTGGTTGTGAGAGATCTCTTACAGACCCTGTAGGAGATCGCCAGGAAATAAGCGAATACTCAAACAGATAAGAATCGATATTTTTATTTATAATCAATGGATTATATGAAATTTCTTAACTTTCATATGAAATTATCCTTAAGGCTTTGTCTGTAAGCGCCTTGTAAGACTCAGCGAAAAAGACGATTCTATCTTCGTCGACAGGGAGTCAGACAACGAAGTGAACATCAGGATGATGACACTTCTGAAGGACACGCCAGGACGGTGTTTCAGGGAAAGGCTTCTGGATGAAGCGAAGAGGAAAACGCTGGATGCGTTAAAGGACACCTCCAGGATGGAGAATGAGAACCGGTCAGGATGATTCGGTGGGTCAGGAAGGCCAGGGACACTTCAGGATGAAGTATCACATCGGGGTGGTGTGAGCAGGAAGCAATAGTTCAGGATGAACAATTGGTCGCAAGACCAGAGGAAAAGTTGTCAAGGATGAGCAGGGAGCAACAAAAGTAGCTGGATTGCTGCGAAACGAACCGGGAGCACTGTGAATACAGTGCTCCCTTTTTTTATTCCTGCTATCCTTCGCGGCAGTTTTTTCTTATTGAGGTTGCTTTATGACCACTCATGACCGCGTTCGTCTTCAGTTGCAGGCGCTTGAATCGTTACTGCGTGAACATCAGCACTGGCGAAACGATGAGCCCCAGCCGCATCAATTCAACAGTACCCAACCGTTCTTTATGGACACCATGGAACCACTGGAGTGGTTGCAGTGGGTGCTTATCCCACGAATGCACGATTTATTAGATAACAACCAGCCATTACCGGGGGCATTTGCCGTGGCGCCGTACTATGAAATGGCGCTGGCGACGGATCACCCGCAACGCACGCTTATTCTGGCGGAACTGGAAAAGCTGGATGCCCTTTTTGCGGATGACGCAAACTGATGCTGGAAATACTCTACCAGGATGAATGGCTGGTTGCGGTAAATAAACCGTCCGGCTGGCTGGTCCACCGTAGCTGGCTGGATCGCGATGAGAAAGTGGTGGTCATGCAAACCGTGCGTGACCAGATAGGCCAGCACGTGTTTACCGCGCATCGCCTGGACAGACCTACTTCCGGCGTATTGCTGATGGGACTGTCCAGCGAAGCTGGACGGCTGCTGGCACAACAGTTTGAACAGCATCAAATCCAGAAACGTTACCATGCGATAGTTCGTGGCTGGCTAATGGAAGAAGCGGTGCTGGATTATCCACTGGTGGAAGAACTGGACAAAATCGCTGATAAATTTGCCCGTGAAGATAAAGGGCCACAGCCAGCGGTGACGCATTATCGCGGTCTGGCGACGGTGGAAATGCCAGTCGCAACCGGACGTTACCCGACCACGCGCTACGGCCTGGTGGAACTGGAGCCGAAAACCGGACGCAAACACCAGCTCCGCCGGCATCTTGCCCATTTGCGTCATCCAATTATTGGCGACAGCAAACATGGCGATTTACGCCAGAATCGCAGTGGGGCTGAACATTTTGGCCTCCAGCGGTTAATGCTACATGCCAGCCAGTTATCATTGACGCATCCGTTCACCGGCGAACCGCTGACTATTCACGCGGGTCTGGACGACACCTGGATGCAGGCGTTATCACAATTTGGCTGGCGTGGTCTGCTTCCTGAAAATGAAAGGGTTGAGTTCAGTGCGCCATCAGGTCAGGATGGTGAGATAAGTTCCTAATCCAGGGAGAAAACGGTATGGCGGAAATTGGTATTTTTGTGGGCACCATGTACGGAAATTCACTGTTAGTGGCGGAGGAAGCGGAAGCAATTCTGACTGCGCAGGGGCACAAAGCCACGGTGTTTGAAGATCCAGAATTAAGCGACTGGCTGCTCTATCAGGACAAGTTCGTTCTGGTGGTTACGTCCACGACCGGGCAAGGCGACCTGCCTGACAGCATTGTGCCGCTTTTTCAGGGAATCAAAGATAGCCTTGGTTTTCAGCCGAATCTTCGTTATGGCGTAATTGCGCTCGGCGACAGTAGCTATGTGAATTTCTGCAACGGCGGCAAACAGTTCGATGCCTTGTTGCAGGAACAGAGTGCGCAGCGGATAGGGGAAATGCTGCTGATTGACGCCAGTGAGAACCCGGAACCGGAAACGGAATCAAACCCGTGGGTCGAACATTGGGGCACGCTGTTGTCCTGACAAATTGCCGTTTTAAGCAAACTGAATCGAATCCTTTCAGGCAAATGCCAGTAAAAACTTGCAAATGTGACGGTTTTTTACTGGCGTTTGCCTGGAGTCAAGCGATCCATTTCATACTCTTCTTTATTTCTCCGTTATAACCCTTCCTTTCTTGTTCTTGTTTTCATTTCCGTGAAGTTGATTCCACCGTCCAGGGCTAATGCCAAAATCGGGCCTCATTGAACGCATTAATGTTGTGTTGTTGCACGGTGAGCCGCTATGGCGCGCTTTTTATACTGCTATTGCCAGATATAAACACGCGCCGCATTCGGCGAACGACCTATAAAAACGGCAAAAAACACCCTACGTCACCTCTGATTTCCTGGCGGTATTGCAGTCCAGAGTGAGCGTGGCTAACGCGAATTTTCAGGAGTGCAACAATGAGTTCTTTAAGTCAGGCTGCGAGCAGTGTTGAAAAACGCACGAATGCTCGTTACTGGATAGTGGTGATGTTGTTTATCGTCACATCCTTCAACTACGGCGACCGCGCTACGCTCTCTATCGCCGGTTCAGAAATGGCCAAAGATATCGGCCTTGATCCCGTGGGAATGGGGTATGTGTTCTCTGCTTTCTCATGGGCTTATGTAATAGGGCAGATCCCAGGTGGCTGGTTGTTGGATCGCTTTGGTTCAAAACGCGTCTACTTCTGGTCGATCTTTATCTGGTCGATGTTTACCTTGCTGCAAGGCTTCGTCGATATCTTTAGTGGATTCGGCATTATCGTTGCCCTGTTTACGCTGCGCTTCCTGGTCGGGCTTGCTGAATCGCCCTCTTTCCCCGGCAACAGTCGCATTGTAGCGGCCTGGTTTCCTGCGCAGGAAAGGGGAACGGCGGTGTCGATTTTTAACTCCGCACAATACTTCGCAACGGTTATCTTCGCGCCGATTATGGGCTGGCTGACTCATGAAGTGGGCTGGTCACACGTTTTCTTCTTTATGGGCGGTCTGGGCATTGTCATCAGCTTTATTTGGTTGAAAGTCATCCACGAGCCAAATCAACATCCGGGCGTAAATCAGAAAGAGCTGGACTACATTGCTGCGGGCGGGGCGCTGATCAATATGGATCAGCAAAACACCAAAGTTAAAGTGCCGTTCAGCGTGAAGTGGGGGCAGATCAAACAGTTGCTAGGTTCGCGGATGATGATCGGCGTTTATATCGGTCAGTATTGTATCAACGCCATGACTTACTTCTTTATCACCTGGTTCCCGGTTTATCTGGTGCAGGCGCGTGGGATGTCAATTCTGAAAGCGGGCTTTGTGGCTTCTGTTCCGGCGGTTTGCGGTTTTATCGGCGGCGTGCTGGGTGGGATTATTTCTGACTGGCTGATGCGTCGCACGGGTTCGCTGAACATTGCGCGTAAAACGCCGATCGTGATGGGAATGCTGCTGTCGATGGTGATGGTGTTCTGTAACTACGTCAACGTTGAGTGGATGATCATCGGCTTTATGGCGCTGGCCTTCTTCGGTAAGGGCATCGGGGCGCTGGGTTGGGCCGTAATGGCAGATACCGCGCCAAAAGAGATCAGCGGTCTTTCCGGTGGCCTGTTCAACATGTTCGGTAACATTTCTGGCATCGTCACGCCAATCGCAATTGGTTATATCGTTGGCACGACTGGCTCGTTTAATGGGGCGCTGATTTATGTTGGGGTTCATGCCTTAATCGCGGTACTGAGCTACCTGGTGCTGGTGGGCGATATCAAGCGTATCGAGCTGAAACCTGTCGCGGGAAAATAAGATGATAACCCCGATTTCAAACATCCCGGCTCCTGAATTTCTGACCGTAAACATCCCGTTTTCGGCCGTCATTGATTCTGAATAAGGACATAAACATGAGTTCTCAATTTACGACGCCTGTTGTTACTGAAATGCAGGTCATCCCGGTGGCGGGTCATGACAGCATGCTGATGAATCTGAGTGGTGCACACGCACCGTTC
Organism: Escherichia sp. MOD1-EC7011; assembly: GCF_002965005.1. Lineage (NCBI taxonomy): Bacteria > Pseudomonadati > Pseudomonadota > Gammaproteobacteria > Enterobacterales > Enterobacteriaceae > Escherichia > Escherichia sp. MOD1-EC7011. The sequence continues at coordinate 116,162 of NZ_PTRD01000022.1, read as the reverse complement.
TTCACGCGTAATATTGTGATTATCAAAGATAATTCTGGTCACACTGGCGTAGGGGAAATTCCCGGCGGCGAGAAAATCCGTAAAACGCTGGAAGATGCGATTCCGCTGGTGGTGGGTAAAACGCTGGGCGAGTACAAAAACGTTCTGACGCTGGTGCGTAACACGTTTGCCGATCGTGATGCTGGCGGGCGTGGTTTGCAGACTTTTGACCTGCGTACCACGATTCATGTGGTGACTGGAATTGAAGCGGCAATGCTGGATCTGCTGGGGCAGCATCTGGGGGTTAACGTGGCGTCGTTGCTGGGCGATGGTCAACAGCGTAGCGAAGTCGAGATGCTCGGTTATCTGTTCTTTGTCGGCAATCGCAACGCTACACCGCTGCCGTATCAAAGCCAGCCGGATGACTCATGCGACTGGTATCGCCTGCGTCACGAAGAAGCGATGACGCCGGATGCGGTGGTGCGCCTGGCGGAAGCAGCATATGAAAAATATGGCTTTAATGATTTCAAACTGAAGGGCGGTGTACTGGCCGGGGAAGAAGAAGCCGAATCTATCGTGGCACTGGCGAAACGCTTCCCGCAGGCGCGTATTACCCTCGATCCTAACGGTGCCTGGTTGCTGAACGAAGCGATTAAAATTGGTAAATACCTGAAAGGTTCGCTGGCTTATGCAGAAGATCCGTGTGGTGCGGAGCAAGGTTTCTCCGGGCGTGAAGTGATGGCAGAGTTCCGTCGCGCAACTGGCCTGCCGACTGCAACCAATATGATAGCCACCGACTGGCGGCAGATGGGCCATACGCTCTCGTTACAATCCGTTGATATCCCGCTGGCGGATCCGCATTTCTGGACGATGCAAGGTTCGGTACGTGTGGCGCAAATGTGCCATGAATTTGGCCTGACCTGGGGTTCACACTCTAACAACCACTTCGATATTTCCTTGGCGATGTTTACCCATGTAGCCGCTGCTGCACCGGGTAAAATTACTGCTATTGATACGCACTGGATCTGGCAGGAAGGCAATCAGCGTCTGACCAAAGAACCGTTTGAGATCAAAGGCGGGCTGGTACAGGTGCCGCAAAAACCAGGATTGGGCGTAGAAATCGATATGGATCAGGTGATGAAAGCCCACGAGCTGTATCAGAAACACGGGCTTGGCGCGCGTGACGATGCAATGGGAATGCAGTATCTGATTCCTGGCTGGACGTTCGATAACAAGCGTCCGTGCATGGTGCGTTAAGACAGAAAACCAAAACCGGCTCTGTCAGGAGCCGGTTTGAGACTGATGCCAAACGCAAAATTGCCTGTTGCGCTACGTATCAGACCAACATACTTTTTAATTCATTGAATTTAATTGGTTTTGTAGGCCGGATAAGGCGTTAACGCCGCATCCGGCATAAACACAGGCACTTTGTCACCAATCTGAAACCAGCGTCATAAAAAGCCGATTGCTACTCGACAAGACGTCCATTATCCGAGAATTTTGCTGGCTTCTCGCGCCACATTATCCATCTCGTCCAGCAATTCCAGAAGCTCTGGCTCCAAATCTTCTTCTTTAGTACCGCTGCGTAGCTGTTGTTCAATCAGCTGGCAGAGATTCTTCATACGCGGCACACCGCTATAGCCGCAACTGCCATGCAGTTTATGAATTAAATCAACCAGACCTTCCGGGTTTTCTCCAACCAGTTGTTCCTCAACTTTGTTGCGAACTTCTGGCAGGAAATCGAGCAACATTTGCAGCATATCGCGCGCTAAATCGGTTTTTCCTGCTGCCTGGCGTAGTGCCAGTTGCCAGTCGAGGGTTGCATTCTGGTTCACCACAATTTCGTTCACTTCTGGTGTTACGACGCGAGAGGAAATACCGCTGCCAGGCTTGTAGCGCAACAGCAAATTATGCAATCGCTCTTCTTCAATCGGTTTTGCCAGATAATCGCTCATCCCCGCGCCAAGCAGTTTCTCTTTTTGCCCTGCCATCGCATGTGCCGTTACCGCGATAACCGGCGTTTGCTGCTGATGTGGGAGCTGGTGGATGAGTTCGCACGCCCGAATGCCGTCCATGTCCGGCATTTGAATATCCATTAAGATCAAATCGAACGGCATCTGTTTTGCTCGTTCAACGGCCTGATGCCCGCTATCGCAAAGCTCCACATGTTGCACCATATCTTCCAGCAACGCGCCGATAAGTTTCAGGTTAGCGGGGTTGTCATCAACCGCCATGACTGTCATTGCCAGCTTACTTTCATCGGTAACAGGCAAAAGTGTGTTTTGTTTGTGATGACAAAATTCCGTCAGTGCTGGCAACAGGCGCGTAGGCGTTAACGGTTTCAGTAGACACGCGCCGATACCATCTTGCTTGAGTTTTTCGGCATTGACCTGTGCATGACAAGGAAGCGCCAGCATCAGGAAATCGGTCATTGACACCGCTTGCGCCAACCGCTCATGTTGTATCGTCAGCGGCTCGCGGAAGGTCACTGCAATCCCTAACAACATCATGTCGTAATGTGCGGGAGGCAGCGCGGAGAACGTTGGGCTATAAACCACTTCCAGCGGCGTTTCACTTAAAATATCCAGCGTACATTGTGCTGCTGCGGAGTTCGGTTCGACATAGGCAAGACGCTTACCGGCGAGGCACTGGGTAGATGGCCCTTCGATAATAATATTCGGGTTCAGATCGAGATTAATGTGGAACCAGAAGGTAGAACCGCGATTCGGCTGGCTATGGAACGAAATATCGCCGCCCATTTCATTAACCAGTTTCTGTGTGATCACCAGCCCCAGCCCGGTGCCACCATGACGGCGGGAAATACTGGCATCAGCCTGTCGGAAGGCCTGGAATAAGCGCGATTGATCGCGTTCAGGAATACCAATACCGGTATCACGAATCTGCACTTCAATCTGCACTTTAGTATTACTTAGCGCACGTTTTTCTACCAGAATATCAATGTTGCCATTCTCGGTGAATTTAATCGCATTCCCCACCAGGTTAGTGATGATTTGTTGTAAACGCAGTGGGTCACCAATAACGTTATCGGGCACGTCGCTTTTAATATTGAGCGTTAATTCCAGCCCTTTATCGTGAGAAGAATGTGCCAGCAGGGTAACGACTTCATCCAGCGTGCTACGCAATGGGAACGGAATACTTTCCAGAATCAGCTTGCCCGCTTCCAGTTTCGAGAAGTCGAGAACATCATTAATAATTGCCAGCAAATTATTTGCCGAACGTTCAATGGTATTCAGGTGATCGCGCTGTGTTGGCGTTAATTCTGTTTTCAGCGTCAGGCGGGTAAAGCCAATAACACCATTCAGCGGTGTACGCAGCTCATGTGACATATTTGCCAGAAACTCGGATTTAATACGTGCCGCTTCTTGGGCGCGCTTTTTCGCCAAATCCAACTCAACGTTCTGAATTTCCATTTGCTCCAGCGTTTCCCGCAGATCGGACGTCGCCTGGTCGATATTGTGCTGCATCTCTTCGTGATAAGCTGCCAGCGACATTGCCATCGAGTTGATACCGTTTTTCAGCATATCCAGCTCGCCGAGCATAAATCCTTCCACCCGGCTGTCGAGTTGCCCACGACGGATGCGGTCGACGGTATTCACCATGTTACGAATTGGACCGGTTACATCGCGCATTAAGCGCCAGCCAAAAATAAGCGCAATACCGATACAAAACAGCATCATCACACTGGAAATAAAGATCTCTTTATATTGCTGCAAGCGAACCGATTTAAGATCCAGCTCAAGCGCAATATATCCCAACATATTCTGGCTATTTTTGGCATCACTACTGGGCGATTCGTCGGGGGAATAACTCTCAGAAATAATCGGTGTGCGCAGGATCATAATGTCGCCGTCACGTGTGACAGTGAGCTGGCGAGGAAACGGCACGTTGCTGCCGAGCTGCATTGATGAAGGATCAAGATGAAAATTGGAGGTGACAAAGAGTCGGTTATTTTCATCATAAACCGAAATCGCGCGAACAATATCGGAATGGCGACGATGCAGTACGCTTATTAACTGACCGATAGATTCGCGATTTTGCAGGCTCATGCCATATTCGGTAGAAACGGCAAGTGGCTCAATAATGCTGGCACCGGCATCTTCCAGTTGACGCTGCAAGTCGTTATAGCGGTGTACGACGAAAAAGATACTCAGCAATAAACCAATAAGGACGGTCGGTGCCAGGATCAGAATCATCATGCGTGCGCGCAGGCTGTAGTTGGTCATGGAGTTCCGTTATGGGACAATTAAGGTCACACTGTTAAATTGAGAAAGTCTCGCCAATGGCGCAATTCTACTCTGCAAAACGACGCACGACGACGCGTCAGATCATAACCGTTTCAGTCAACGACCTCGACTCTTTTGGTCAGGGCGTGGCGCGACATAACGGCAAAACGCTATTTATCCCCGGATTATTGCCGCACGAAAAAGCGGAAGTGACTGTTACTGAAGATAAAAAACAGTATGCCCGCGCTAAAGTCGTACGGCGGTTAAGCGACAGTCCGGAACGCGAAACGCCACGCTGCCCTCATTTTGGCGTATGCGGTGGCTGTCAGCAACAACACGCCAGCGTGGATTTACAGCAGCGAAGCAAAAGTGCGGCGCTCGCCCGGTTAATGAAACACGACGTCTCTGAAGTGATCGCCGACGTCCCCTGGGGCTATCGGCGTCGTGCGCGTTTAAGTCTGAACTATCAACCTAAAACACAACAACTCCAGATGGGATTTCGCAAAGCGGGTTCCAGTGACATTGTCGATGTTAAACAATGCCCTGTTTTAGTGCCCCAACTTGAAGCATTGCTGCCCAAAGTCAGAGCATGTCTGACGAGCTTACAGGGAATGCGCCACCTTGGGCATGTTGAACTGGTGCAGGCAACCAGCGGCACGCTGATAATTTTGCGCCATACCGCACCGCTAAGTTCGGCTGATCGCGAAAAACTGGAACGCTTTTCGCATTCTGAAGGCCTGGATCTGTATCTCGCCCCCGATAGTGAGATACTCGAAACGGTCTCTGGTGAGATGCCCTGGTATGACTCAAACGGGTTGCGCTTAACTTTTAGCCCGCGCGATTTTATTCAGGTCAACGCGGGCGTGAATCAGAAAATGGTGGCGCGCGCGCTGGAGTGGCTGGATGTGCAACCTGACGAGCGCGTGCTGGATCTGTTCTGCGGCATGGGCAATTTTACGCTGCCGTTAGCCACTCGTGCGGCAAACGTGGTGGGCGTAGAAGGTGTTCCGGCACTGGTGGAAAAAGGCCAGCAGAATGCGCGCCTTAATGGCTTACAAAATGTGACGTTTTATCACGAAAATCTTGAAGAAGATGTCACAAAGCAGCCGTGGGCGAAAAGCGGCTTCGATAAAGTGTTGCTGGACCCAGCGCGAGCAGGTGCCGCAGGTGTTATGCAACAAATTATAAAACTGGAACCCATTCGTATAGTTTATGTATCCTGTAACCCTGCAACGCTGGCTCGGGATAGCGAAGCGTTATTAAAAGCAGGATATACCATTGCGCGGCTGGCGATGCTGGATATGTTCCCACACACGGGACATCTGGAATCGATGGTACTTTTCTCGCGCGTAAAATAGTTACGATTTGCTGATTTCGGCAGGTCTGGTCCCTAAAGGAGAGGACGATGGTTGCGGTAAGAAGTGCACATATCAATAAGGCTGGTGAATTTGATCCGCAAAAATGGATCGCAAGTCTGGGTATTACCAGCCAGAAGTCGTGTGAGTGCTTAGCCGAAACCTGGGCGTATTGTCTGCAGCAGACGCAGGGGCATCCGGATGCCAGTCTGCTATTGTGGCGTGGTGTTGAGATGGTGGAGATCCTCTCGACATTAAGTATGGACATTGACACGCTGCGGGCGGCGCTGCTGTTCCCTCTGGCGGATGCCAACGTAGTCAGCGAAGATGTGCTGCGTGAGAGCGTCGGTAAGTCGGTCGTGAATCTCATTCACGGTGTGCGTGATATGGCGGCGATCCGCCAGCTGAAAGCGACGCACACCGATTCTGTTTCCTCTGAACAGGTCGATAACGTTCGCCGGATGTTATTGGCGATGGTCGATGATTTTCGCTGCGTGGTCATCAAACTGGCAGAGCGTATTGCTCATCTGCGCGAAGTAAAAGACGCGCCGGAAGATGAACGCGTACTGGCGGCAAAAGAGTGCACCAATATCTACGCGCCGCTGGCGAACCGTCTCGGGATCGGGCAACTGAAATGGGAGCTGGAAGATTACTGCTTCCGTTATCTCCACCCGACCGAATACAAACGCATTGCAAAACTGCTGCATGAACGCCGCCTCGACCGCGAACACTACATCGAAGAGTTTGTCGGTCATCTGCGCGCTGAGATGAAAGCTGAAGGCGTTAAAGCTGAAGTGTATGGTCGTCCGAAACACATCTACAGCATCTGGCGCAAAATGCAGAAAAAGAATCTCGCCTTTGATGAGCTGTTTGATGTGCGTGCAGTACGTATTGTCGCCGAGCGTTTACAGGACTGCTACGCCGCGTTGGGGATAGTGCACACTCACTATCGCCATCTGCCGGATGAGTTCGACGATTACGTCGCGAACCCGAAACCGAACGGTTATCAGTCTATTCACACCGTGGTGCTGGGGCCGGGCGGTAAAACCGTTGAGATCCAAATCCGCACCAAACAGATGCATGAAGATGCAGAACTGGGCGTTGCTGCGCACTGGAAATACAAAGAAGGCGCGGCTGCTGGCGGCGCACGTTCGGGACATGAAGACCGGATTGCCTGGCTGCGTAAACTGATTGCGTGGCAGGAAGAGATGGCCGATTCCGGCGAAATGCTCGACGAAGTACGCAGCCAGGTCTTTGACGACCGGGTGTACGTCTTTACGCCGAAAGGTGATGTGGTTGATTTACCTGCGGGATCAACGCCGCTGGACTTCGCTTACCACATCCACAGTGATGTCGGACACCGCTGCATCGGGGCAAAAATTGGCGGGCGCATCGTGCCGTTCACCTACCAGTTGCAGATGGGCGACCAGATCGAAATTATCACCCAGAAACAGCCGAACCCCAGCCGTGACTGGTTAAACCCAAACCTCGGTTACGTCACAACCAGCCGTGGGCGTTCGAAAATTCACGCCTGGTTCCGTAAACAGGATCGTGACAAAAATATTCTGGCTGGGCGGCAAATCCTTGACGACGAGCTGGAACATCTGGGGATCAGCCTGAAAGAAGCAGAAAAACACCTGCTGCCGCGTTACAACTTCAATGATGTTGATGAGTTGCTGGCGGCGATTGGCGGCGGGGATATCCGTCTCAATCAGATGGTGAACTTCCTGCAATCGCAATTTAATAAGCCGAGTGCCGAAGAGCAGGACGCCGCCGCGCTGAAGCAGCTTCAGCAAAAAAGCTATACGCCGCAAAACCGCAGTAAAGATAACGGTCGCGTGGTGGTAGAAGGTGTCGGCAACCTGATGCACCACATCGCACGCTGCTGCCAGCCGATTCCTGGGGATGAGATTGTCGGCTTTATTACCCAGGGACGTGGTATTTCAGTACACCGCGCCGATTGCGAACAACTGGCGGAACTGCGCTCTCATGCGCCGGAACGCATTGTTGACGCGGTATGGGGCGAAAGCTACTCCGCTGGGTATTCGCTGGTGGTTCGCGTAACGGCGAACGATCGTAGCGGTCTGTTGCGTGATATCACCACCATTCTCGCCAACGAGAAGGTGAACGTACTGGGCGTGGCCAGCCGTAGCGATACCAAACAGCAACTGGCGACCATCGACATGACCATTGAGATTTATAACCTGCAGGTGCTGGGGCGCGTGTTGGGTAAGCTCAATCAGGTGCCGGACGTTATCGACGCGCGTCGGTTGCACGGGAGTTAATCTTACATAGCTGGATATGGCGTCAGCCGTATCCAGCGATATCTTTTACTCGAAGGTATTACACCTGACAGACCCGCAATTTTCAGGACATTCCAATGAATCAAATCGACCGTTTGCTCACTATTATGCAGCGTCTTCGCGACCCGGATAACGGCTGCCCGTGGGATAAAGAGCAGACATTCGCCTCTATTGCACCTTATACCCTTGAAGAAACCTACGAAGTGCTGGATGCCATTGCCCGCGAAGATTTTGACGATCTGCGCGGTGAACTTGGCGATCTGCTGTTCCAGGTGGTGTTTTACGCGCAAATGGCCCAGGAAGAAGGGCGCTTTGACTTTAATGATATTTGCGCTGCGATTAGCGATAAATTAGAGCGTCGCCATCCGCATGTTTTTGCCGACAGTTCTGCCGAAAACAGCAGTGAAGTGCTTGCCCGTTGGGAGCAAATAAAAACTGAAGAACGCGCACAGAAAGCGCAGCATTCGGCGCTGGACGATATTCCTCGTAGTTTACCGGCCTTAATGCGTGCGCAAAAAATCCAGAAACGCTGCGCCAACGTTGGCTTCGACTGGACAACACTTGGCCCCGTGGTCGATAAAGTCTACGAAGAGATCGACGAGGTGATGTACGAGGCGCGGCAGGCTGTTGTCGACCAGGCTAAACTGGAGGAAGAAATGGGTGACCTGCTGTTTGCTACGGTCAACCTGGCTCGCCATTTAGGGACAAAAGCGGAAATTGCATTGCAAAAAGCAAACGAAAAATTCGAGCGTCGTTTTCGCGAAGTGGAGCGTATTGTTGCCGCGCGTGGACTGGAAATGACAGGTGTTGACCTCGAAACAATGGAAGAAGTCTGGCAACAGGTAAAACGGCAGGAAATTGATCTCTAAGGGAATTACGCGGTCAAGCGCGATTTGTGTCATTTTTTAAATGACAAGCGATTGATTTGCGTCAAAAACATTTACCCCAAAGGGGCTATTTTCTCACTCCTGATTTCAATAGTGCGCTGGCGAAGAGGAGGGATAATGAAAGTTTGTGGCACAGGTCATGTTCGGGTATACTGCTTTCCCGTCCTGGTTATTCCATCGTCTTTTCAACCTAACTTCTCAGGTTCAGCATGACAACGAACTATATTTTTGTGACCGGCGGGGTCGTATCCTCTCTGGGTAAAGGCATTGCCGCAGCCTCCCTCGCAGCCATTCTTGAAGCCCGTGGCCTCAATGTGACCATCATGAAACTGGATCCGTACATCAACGTCGATCCAGGTACTATGAGCCCAATCCAACACGGGGAAGTGTTCGTTACTGAAGACGGCGCTGAAACCGACCTGGACCTGGGGCACTACGAGCGTTTCATTCGTACCAAAATGAGCCGCCGTAACAACTTCACCACGGGTCGTATCTACTCTGACGTTCTGCGTAAAGAACGCCGTGGCGACTATCTCGGCGCAACCGTACAGGTTATCCCGCACATTACTAACGCTATCAAAGAACGCGTTCTTGCCGGTGGCGAAGGCCACGACGTGGTTCTGGTCGAAATCGGCGGTACTGTAGGTGATATTGAATCTCTGCCGTTCCTCGAAGCGATTCGCCAGTTGGCTGTTGAAATTGGCCGCGAACATACTCTGTTTATGCACCTGACGCTGGTGCCGTACATGGCAGCGTCTGGTGAAGTGAAAACCAAACCGACTCAGCACTCTGTAAAAGAGCTGCTCTCCATCGGTATCCAGCCTGACATCCTGATTTGTCGTTCAGATCGCGCCGTACCGGCAAACGAACGTGCGAAGATTGCATTGTTCTGTAATGTTCCGGAAAAAGCGGTTATTTCTCTGAAAGACGTCGATTCCATCTATAAAATTCCGGGCCTGTTGAAATCTCAGGGGCTGGACGATTATATTTGTAAACGATTCAGCTTGAACTGCCCGGAAGCGGATCTGTCCGAATGGGAACAGGTTATCTTTGAAGAAGCGAATCCGGTGAGTGAAGTCACCATCGGTATGGTCGGTAAGTACATCGAACTGCCGGACGCTTACAAATCCGTGATTGAAGCACTGAAACACGGTGGGCTGAAGAATCGTGTCAGCGTCAACATCAAACTGATCGATTCACAAGATGTTGAAACGCGCGGTGTTGAAATCCTTAAAGGTCTGGACGCGATCCTCGTACCTGGCGGTTTCGGCTATCGTGGCGTAGAAGGCATGATTACTACCGCACGCTTTGCGCGTGAGAACAATATTCCTTATCTGGGCATTTGCCTGGGTATGCAGGTGGCGTTAATTGATTACGCTCGACATGTTGCCAACATGGAGAACGCCAACTCTACGGAATTTGTGCCAGACTGTAAGTACCCGGTTGTGGCGCTGATTACCGAGTGGCGTGATGAAAACGGCAACGTTGAAGTTCGTAGCGAGAAGAGCGATCTCGGTGGCACCATGCGTCTCGGCGCACAGCAGTGCCAGTTGGTTGACGATAGCCTGGTTCGCCAGCTGTACAATGCGCCGACAATTGTTGAGCGTCATCGTCACCGTTACGAAGTCAACAACATGCTGTTGAAACAGATTGAAGATGCAGGTCTGCGCGTTGCGGGCCGTTCCGGGGATGATCAGTTGGTCGAGATCATCGAAGTTCCGAATCACCCGTGGTTCGTGGCTTGCCAGTTCCATCCGGAGTTTACTTCTACTCCACGTGATGGTCACCCGCTGTTTGCAGGCTTTGTGAAAGCCGCCAGTGAGTTCCAGAAACGTCAGGCGAAGTAAGTAAAAAAGTTAGAACGGCAACGCGTACCCAGGGTACGCGTTGTTTGTCTGGAGTTTTAGTTTAACTAGTGACTTGAGGAAACCCTAATGTCCAAAATCGTAAAAATCATCGGTCGTGAAATCATCGACTCCCGTGGTAACCCGACTGTTGAAGCCGAAGTACACCTGGAGGGTGGTTTCGTCGGTATGGCAGCTGCTCCGTCAGGTGCTTCTACTGGTTCCCGTGAAGCACTGGAACTGCGCGATGGCGACAAATCCCGTTTCCTGGGCAAAGGCGTAACCAAAGCTGTTGCTGCGGTAAACGGCCCGATCGCTCAGGCGCTAATTGGCAAAGATGCTAAAGATCAGGCTGGCATTGACAAGATCATGATCGACCTGGACGGCACTGAAAACAAATCCAAATTCGGCGCGAACGCAATCCTGGCTGTATCTCTGGCTAACGCCAAAGCTGCTGCAGCTGCTAAAGGTATGCCGCTGTACGAGCACATCGCTGAACTGAACGGTACTCCGGGCAAATACTCCATGCCGGTTCCGATGATGAACATCATCAACGGTGGTGAGCACGCTGACAACAACGTTGATATCCAGGAATTCATGATTCAGCCGGTTGGCGCGAAAACTGTGAAAGAAGCCATCCGCATGGGTTCTGAAGTTTTCCATCACCTGGCAAAAGTTCTGAAAGCGAAAGGCATGAACACTGCAGTTGGTGACGAAGGTGGCTATGCGCCGAACCTGGGTTCCAACGCTGAAGCTCTGGCTGTTATCGCTGAAGCTGTTAAAGCTGCTGGTTATGAACTGGGCAAAGACATCACTCTGGCGATGGACTGCGCAGCTTCTGAATTCTACAAAGACGGTAAATACGTTCTGGCTGGCGAAGGCAACAAAGCGTTCACCTCTGAAGAATTCACTCACTTCCTGGAAGAACTGACCAAACAGTATCCGATCGTTTCTATCGAAGACGGTCTGGACGAATCTGACTGGGACGGTTTCGCATACCAGACCAAAGTTCTGGGCGACAAAATCCAGCTGGTTGGTGACGACCTGTTCGTAACCAACACCAAGATCCTGAAAGAAGGTATCGAAAAAGGTATCGCTAACTCCATCCTGATCAAATTCAACCAGATCGGTTCTCTGACCGAAACTCTGGCTGCAATCAAGATGGCGAAAGATGCTGGCTACACTGCAGTTATCTCTCACCGTTCTGGCGAAACTGAAGACGCTACCATCGCTGACCTGGCTGTTGGTACTGCTGCAGGCCAGATCAAAACTGGTTCTATGAGCCGTTCTGACCGCGTTGCTAAATACAACCAGCTGATTCGTATTGAAGAAGCTCTGGGCGAAAAAGCACCGTACAACGGTCGTAAAGAGATCAAAGGCCAGGCATAAGTCTGACTTAGCATCTTAATAAAAAACCCGCTTCGGCGGGTTTTTTTACGTCCATTTATAGCACAGCCGCTGCGCATGACCGGGCGGGGGAAATCTGCAATAATTAACAATTATCCACTTTACAGAGAATGCTATGCAGTACCCGATTAACGAGATGTTCCAGACCCTGCAAGGTGAGGGTTACTTTACCGGCGTCCCCGCCATTTTTATTCGTTTACAGGGATGCCCGGTCGGCTGTGCCTGGTGTGATACCAAACACACATGGGAAAAACTTGAGGATCGGGAAGTTTCTCTTTTTAGCATTTTGGCGAAAACCAAAGAGAGTGATAAGTGGGGGGCTGCGAGCAGCGAAGATTTGTTAGCGGTCATTAGTCGTCAGGGGTATACCGCGCGTCACGTGGTGATTACTGGTGGTGAACCTTGCATTCATGATTTGCTGCCATTGACTGACCTGCTCGAAAAGAATGGTTTTAGCTGCCAGATCGAAACCAGCGGCACTCATGAAGTGCGTTGCACACCGAATACCTGGGTTACCGTGTCGCCAAAGCTGAACATGCGCGGCGGCTATGAAGTGTTGTCTCAGGCGCTGGAACGAGCTAATGAAATTAAACATCCGGTTGGACGCGTACGGGATATTGAAGCACTGGATGAATTGTTGGCGACGCTGACCGATGATAAACCGCGAGTCATTGCCCTTCAGCCGATTAGTCAGAAAGAAGATGCCACGCGTTTATGTATCGATACCTGCATTGCGCGGAACTGGCGTTTGTCGATGCAAACGCATAAATATTTGAATATTGCCTGACTAAACATTTATAAGCGTTATAAATGGGTGGAACCTGTAAAAGAATTCCACTCATTTATATTCTTTGTCGCCTCTGAAAAACCTCCATTTTGCTTATCCTGGACTAATCATTGCCATTCTCTACAAATTCTGTGGCGTTAATTTTTCGCTGGTGTGAAAATTATTGCGGTGAAGTTTGGCAGATTTTAGTTTTTATAGATTTATTTTAAATATTTACCTTTTCAGTCAATGGATTAAGTGCTCTTTAACATAGTAGATGTGTTGTTTGTGTGATCCTGTAAAGTTGGTAGATTGTGACTGGCTTAAAAAATCATTAATTAATAATAGGTTATGTTTAGAGAGTTCCCCGTGTCAGTGGGGATAAACCTTTCAGTAGGGTTCAGCCCGGGCAGTTTCCCGCCCGGTCTTCCTTACTTACGCATTCGACCAGCTCTGGATCGAATCCGCACTCCCCAGCTCACCATGCATCACTTCATACGATTTTTTCAAAATCACATCTGTGTGTTTGGTTAGGTCTTTGAAAATGCCTTTATTCATCGCGTCGTAGCGTTTGGCATTGCACTCAACAGGCATAAAGATATCTTTCACGCGAACCATTTTGTCGACTGCCGTTGCGTAATCCGGATACAGACCCAGACCTACCGCCGTATTGATTGCTGCTCCCAAACTTGCACAGCCGTTAATGGCGTTACGCCGTGCCGGAAGGTTGAACACGTCGGCAAAAATTTGCATAAACAGATCGCTGTTCGAACCGCCGCCAGTAATGATCACATGTTTGGCAAAGTGATTCATTTCATTACACATATTGTCGTAATTATTCTTCAGCGTCAGCGCCACGCTTTCCAGAATCGAACGATATATCCATGCGTAGTCCATGCTGGAATCAAAGCCGATCATAATCCCGCGTTTATACGGTTCCCACGGGTTGGTCAGCCAGTCCAGCACCGTCATCAGTCCGTTACAACCCGGTGGTACGCAAGACGCCTTTTTGTTGAGCAAATCTTCCGGCGACAGATTCTGCGCTTTGGCATCCTGAATTAACGACTCGCCTAACATGTCGCGTAGCCAGCTTACCGTCCACATGCCTTTTCGAATACCGTAACCTTCATAAAGCAACGTTTGCGGAATAGAAGACATAATCGGCCAGTACGCTACCGGATCTTTCGGCAGTGCTTTGCCGTTCATCATCAGCGCGATATAGGTGCCTAATGAAATCACTGCCGTTTCATCGTCCAGTAACCCGGCACCTAGTGCTTCTACCGGTTTATCACTGGTGGTACACACCACCGGCAGCCCGGCCGGGAAATGTGTCGCCAGTGCAGCTTGTGGTGTGATATGCCCAAGCACGGTGCCCGGCATTTGCACATCAAACAGCATTTGGCGAGGGATATTAAACTTCTCCATCACTGCGGCATCTTCGCCCCATGCCCAGGTTTTATAATCCACTGGCCACTGACCAAAATAGTTAGCGATATTGTCTTTAAACTCGCCCGTTAAACGGTGCGTCAGGTAGCCCGAAAAAGAGGTGACATACGCCACGTCAGGATTAGTGTGTTCGTAGGGACGCGTTACGCGTGCATCCTGCCAGCTAATCAACGGCGCGGCTGGCGTACCATCGGCTTTCAATAACGCACGGCAGCAACGGATTGATCCCAGACCAATGCCAACAATATCTTCTTTATTTCCGGCAAACTGGCTCATCAAATCGTGACCGGCAAAACATAATGATGCCCATAAATCATCGTCAGGATGTTCTGCGGTATCGGCATCCGGCGTGTGCATCGGCTGTAATAAGCCTTTGCCTTCGCAAACCACGTTACCTTCCAGATCGTACATCACCACTTTTGTGCTCTGACTTCCGCCATCAATCCCTATGATGTATTTTTTCGACATGATTTTTCTCCTGTAATTTTTCTGGCTTACTTGCTGTTAGCCATTGCGGGGGCGCTATCAGCAGTACGAATTTTTTGGAACAGCAAAAAGGTAAAGACGATCACCATGCCAAGCGCCGCCATGCCCATCAGCCACATGTTGCGGTAGGCTTCTGCTGCGGGCAGAGTGTCTTGCCAGTGGCCGATAATTGGGTAAACGAAGACATCCGGCAGGAATCCAATCACTGAACAAATTCCTACCGTGGTGCCCATAATGTAAGACAGCGTTCTCGCTTCGCCGGGGCAGGCCCAGTACAACCCACGTGAGGCGTAGCAGGTGAATCCCAGCAGTAAAATCAGGCCAATCCCCATCGCGACCGATTGCGGGTTAGAGTTGGTGACGAGCAGGGCAGTCAGCGCCAGTAAACCGATTACGGAAAGGATTTGGATCACGCGGGTAGGAGATTTCACGTTGCTGTAGGTGGTGATAATGCCGCCAAGCGGACCGCACAGCGCGCGGAAGATTTTATTGATCACAATCCCCATGTAGCTCGCCGCCACCAGCGACATGCCATACATTTCGGTCAGATAGTTGGTGGAGTAACTCAGAATGGCGTAGATGGTGAAGACGCCAAAAATCACCATGCTGCAATACCAGGTTGTGCTGATGCGCAAAACGGCCAGGATGTCGCTAAGCTGGAATGACTGTTTTTCTTCGTTATTGGTACTACGCAGGCTATTGTTATCACTAACAAAAAACCAGCACAAGATGCCCAGCAGAATGTAAACCACACTGTAGATGATAATGACCGTTTTCAGGCTGGCACTGTCATCCGGTGCGAAGCGGGAAAAGACCCACATGGTAAACACCGCCAGCGACATTACGCCGACGCCGCGCAGCCCTTCCATCCAGCCCATGATCTTCCCTTGCTCGCTATGATCGCCAAGCAATGAGGCGGCTTTTATCGATACCGACCACAGCATTAAAATCGTCGTTATCGCAAACGCGACCTGGATACAAAGCATTACCCATAATGGTGGATATGTTGCCATTATCAGGCCTAATAATCCGGTAATGATCATCGCGGAAGTAATCATTTTGCGGTGTGAAAATTTATCGGCAATAACGCCGCTGGGGGCATAAAGAATAATAGCCGCAATACCAAAGGTACTCATTATTAAACCTATCTCGGTATTGCTGAATCCCATAAATTTCGCCATGGGAATTTGGTAAATATAACGTAAATAAGCCAGATCGAAACTAACGCCGCCGCTAAAACTGATTATCGCGAGGGTTATCCAACGGCGATATGAGTTGTGTTGCATATCGTATTCCCATTTGTAATAGACAAAAAAAAGAGAAAAGTAAGCCGCCCTTTCAGGAGGATTACTTTTCTCAGGTCTCTAGTAATTGCGATAAGAAATAACATGGAAAGCAGAGGTGTTGTGTGAGAGTAATCACGATTCTACTTTTTAAAAACATTTGACAATACAAATAGCACACTGTGATTATGATCACATAAGCGATTATGTCCTTATGCTAAAAATTATTCCCAGTTACCAGAGATAATGAGAAAGGTAACTTCCCTCTCGCGGGGGAAGTTACCTTTCTTTTTTTTTGTCTTACGGAAATTGGAGCTAACTATGTCAATCGAATCTCTCAATGCGTTCTCAATGGATTTTTTCTCCCTGAAAGGTAAAACGGCAATTGTTACCGGTGGGAATAGCGGATTAGGCCAGGCATTTGCGATGGCACTGGCAAAAGCAGGTGCAAATATCTTTATTCCAAGCTTCGTCAAAGATAATGGCGAAACAAAGGAAATGATTGAAAAACAGGGCGTTGAAGTTGATTTTATGCAGGTGGATATCACCGCAGAAGGCGCGCCACAGAAGGTCATCTCCGCCTGTTGTGAGCGTTTTGGCACCGTCGATATTCTGGTCAATAACGCAGGTATTTGTAAGCTGAATAAGGTGCTGGACTTCGGTCGTGCTGACTGGGACCCGATGATTGATGTGAACCTGACAGCCGCTTTTGAGCTGAGTTACGAAGCGGCAAAAATTATGATCCCGCAAAAAAGCGGTAAAATCATTAATATCTGTTCATTGTTTTCTTACCTGGGCGGGCAATGGTCTCCAGCATATTCTGCCACTAAACACGCCCTTGCCGGATTCACCAAAGCTTATTGTGATGAACTAGGTCAATATAATATTCAGGTAAATGGTATTGCCCCTGGCTATTATGCAACAGATATTACGCTGGCGACACGCAGTAATCCAGAAACTAATCAGCGTGTTCTTGACCATATTCCGGCAAACCGTTGGGGTGATACTCAGGATTTAATGGGGGCAGCAATATTCCTCGCAAGTCCGGCTTCAAACTATGTTAATGGTCATTTGCTGGTTGTTGATGGCGGTTATTTAGTGCGCTAATCCATAACGGTGGTTTCTGTTTTTTTTATTAATGACTATTCCATTTTTATTATCAGGAAGGAATTATTATGTCTTTATCTCGCGTAGCGATTGTCGACCAGCTAAAGGAAATTGTTGGTGCAGATCGCGTTATTACCGATGAAACTGTATTAAAGAAAAATAGCATTGACCGTTTTCGTAAATTTCCGGATATTCATGGTATTTATACTTTGCCTATTCCGGCAGCGGTCGTAAAACTCGGTTCCACAGAACAAGTATCCCGTGTGCTGAATTTTATGAATGCGCACAAAATTAACGGTGTGCCGCGTACCGGCGCTTCCGCCACCGAAGGTGGACTGGAAACCGTAGTGGAAAACTCGGTGGTGCTCGATGGCTCCGCCATGAATCAAATCATTAATATTGATATTGAGAATATGCAGGCGACGGCGCAATGTGGCGTTCCGCTGGAAGTGCTGGAAAACGCGTTGCGTGAAAAAGGCTACACCACGGGGCATTCACCGCAGTCAAAACCGCTGGCGCAGATGGGCGGCCTGGTGGCGACTCGCAGTATCGGACAGTTCTCCACACTCTACGGCGCTATTGAGGATATGGTCGTTGGTCTGGAAGCGGTACTGGCAGATGGCACCGTGACACGCATTAAAAACGTGCCACGCCGCGCGGCTGGCCCGGACATTCGTCACATCATCATCGGCAACGAAGGCGCACTGTGCTATATCACTGAAGTGACAGTGAAAATCTTCAAATTCACCCCGGAAAACAACCTCTTCTACGGCTATATTCTGGAAGACATGAAAACTGGCTTCAACATCCTGCGTGAAATCATGGTGGAAGGGTATCGTCCGTCGATCGCTCGTTTGTATGACGCTGAAGACGGCACCCAACACTTCACCCATTTTGCTGACGGAAAATGTGTGCTGATCTTTATGGCTGAAGGTAACCCTCGCATTGCGAAGGCGACGGGAGAAGGGATTGCGGAAATCGTTGCCCGCTACCCGCAATGCCAGCGTGTGGACAGCAAGCTGATCGAAACCTGGTTTAACAACCTGAACTGGGGACCGGATAAAGTGGCTGCCGAACGTGTGCAAATCCTCAAAACCGGCAACATGGGCTTTACCACCGAAGTGTCCGGCTGCTGGAGCTGCATTCACGAAATTTACGAAAGCGTCATCAACCGTATTCGTACCGAGTTCCCACACGCCGACGACATCACCATGCTGGGCGGTCACTCCTCTCACAGCTACCAGAACGGCACCAACATGTACTTCGTTTACGACTACAACGTTGTTGACTGTAAGCCGGAAGAGGAAATCGACAAGTACCATAATCCGCTCAACAAAATTATCTGCGAAGAAACCATTCGCCTCGGTGGTTCGATGGTGCACCACCACGGTATCGGTAAACATCGCGTTCACTGGAGCAAGCTGGAACACGGCAGCGCGTGGGCATTGCTGGAAAGACTGAAAAAGCAGTTCGATCCTAACGGCATTATGAACACGGGTACTATCTATCCGATTGAAAAATAATATTCCAGGCAGCGTCCCGCGATGACGGGACGTTGCCTTTTCGGCTTCTCAACCGGGAAGCCGTTCTTATTACCGGACAATGAAGGGGTAAAGATGAACACTTCACCGGTGCGAATGGATGATTTACCACTTAACCGTTTTCACTGTCGAATTGCTGCGCTCACTTTCGGCGCGCACCTGACCGACGGTTATGTTCTTGGCGTCATTGGTTACGCCATTATTCAGCTTACGCCTGTCATGCAACTGACGCCGTTTATGGCGGGAATGATCGGCGGCTCGGCGCTGCTTGGCCTGTTTATCGGCAGCCTGGTTCTGGGCTGGATCTCCGACCATATTGGCCGGCAAAAAATCTTCACTTTCAGCTTCTTGCTGATTACGCTCGCTTCGTTTTTACAATATTTTGCCACTACGCCAGAGCATCTTATTGGGCTGCGCATTTTGATCGGCATTGGTCTGGGAGGCGACTATTCAGTAGGCCACACGTTGCTGGCAGAATTTTCTCCGCGCCGCCATCGCGGTATTTTGCTGGGGGCGTTCAGCGTGGTATGGACGGTGGGCTACGTGCTGGCAAGTCTTGCCGGACATCACTTTATTAGCGAAAGCCCGGAAGCCTGGCGCTGGCTGCTGGCTTCTGCGGCGTTGCCAGCCTTGCTGATTACGCTTTTACGCTGGGGAACGCCGGAATCGCCGCGCTGGTTGCTGCGTCAGGGACGTTTTGCAGAAGCTCACGCTATCGTACATCGCTATTTTGGTTCCCATGTTTTACTGGGCGATGAAGTCGCAACGGCGACCCATAAACACATCAGAACTTTGTTCTCTTCGCGCTACTGGCGACGCACGGTGTTTAACAGCGTGTTCTTTGTCTGCCTCGTGATCCCGTGGTTTGTGATTTACACCTGGCTGCCGACTATCGCCCAGACTATTGGTCTGGAAGATGCGCTGACTGCCAGCTTGATGCTCAATGCGTTGTTAATTGTTGGCGCGATATTAGGTTTATTCCTGACCCACCTGCTGGCACATCGAAAATTTTTACTTGGCAGTTTTCTGCTGCTGGCGGTCACGTTGATGGTGATGGCCTGTTTGCCTTCTGGCAGTTCGCTAACGTTGCTGCTTTTTGTCCTCTTCAGTACCACCATTTCGGCAGTCAGTAACCTGGTGGGCATTTTGCCTGCGGAAAGTTTTCCTACTGACATTCGCTCGTTGGGCGTTGGTTTTGCCACCGCCATGAGCCGACTTGGCGCGGCGGTAAGTACCGGCCTGCTGCCGTGGATTCTGGCGCAGTGGGGAATGCAGGTCACCTTATTGCTCCTGGCGGCAGTGTTATTGATTGGTTTTATCGTGACCTGGCTTTGGGCGCCAGAAACCAAAGCACTCCCGCTGGTGGCGGCGGGAAATGTTGGAGGTGCAAATGAACATTCTGTTAGCGTTTAAAGCTGAACCGGATGCCGGAATGTTAGCGGAAAAAGAGTGGCAGGCGGCGGCTCAGGGGCATAGTGGGCCGGATGTTTCGTTGCTGCGAAGTTTACTCGGCGCTGATGAACAGGCCGCTGCCGCGCTACTGTTGGCGCAGAGAAAAAGTGGCACGCCGATGACTTTAACCGCGTTGAGCATGGGCGATGAACGGGCGTTGCACTGGCTGCGCTATCTCACTGCTCTTGGGTTTGAGGAAGCTGTATTACTGGAGACGACGGCAATACTGCGTTTTGCCCCGGAATTTGTCGCTCGCCATATTGCCGAATGGCAGCGCCTGAATCCGATGGATTTGATTATTACCGGCTGCCAAAGCAGCGAAGGTCAGAACGGGCAAACGCCGTTTTTGCTGGCGGAAATACTGGCCTGGCCCTGTTTCACGCAGGTGGAGCGTTTTACTCTCGACGCGCCGTTTATCACTTTCGAACAGCGTACTGAAAACGGGCTGCGTTGTTGCCGTGTCCGCTTACCTGCGGTGATTGCCGTGCGTCAGTGTGGCGAAGTGGCCTTGCCTGTACCGGGGATGCGCCAGCGTATGGCGGCGGGGAAAGCGGAGATTACCCGCGAAACTCTTGTCGCAGAAGCGCCAGCGATACAGTGCCTGCAACTGGAAAGACCGGAGCAACGGCGCGGTGCGACGCTGGTTAATGGGCAAACAGCTAAAGAAAAAGCACAAATACTGTGGCGGGATTATTTGTGCCAGAGGATGCAGCCATGAATATCGCCATCGTGACAATCAATCAGGATCATTCCGCAATGGCAGGCTGGCTGGCAGAACAGGATTTCAGCGGTTGTACACTGACGCACTGGCGAATTGAACCTCAGCCCGTAGTGGCGGAACAAGTGCTGGATGCGCTGGTGGAACAGTGGCAGCGAACGCCTGCGGAAGTTGTTCTCTTTCCGTCGGGCGCGTTTGGCGATGAACTGGCTACCCGGCTGGCCTGGCGTGTACATGGTGCCAGTATCTGCCAGGTAACTTCGTTAGATATTCCAACCGTAAGCGTGCGCAAATCCCACTGGGGAAATGCGCTGACGGCGACGCTGCAAACAGAAAAACGTCCGCTATGTCTTTCTCTGGCGCGCCAGGCTGGAGCAGCGAAAAACGCTATGCTGCCATCCGGTATGCAGCAACTAAACATTGTCCCCGGCGCACTTCCAGACTGGTTTGTTAGCATCGAAAACCTGAAAAATACTACCCGTGACCCATTAGTAGAAGCCAGACGGGTGTTGGTGGTGGGGCAGGGTGGCGAGGCTGATAGCCATGAAATCGCTATGCTGGCTGAAAAGCTGGGCGCCGAAGTGGGCTACAGTCGGGCGCGAGTGATGAACGGTGGTTTTGATGCGGAAAAAGTGATTGGAATTTCCGGGCATTTGCTGGCGCCAGAGATTTGCATTGTTGCCGGGGCGTCCGGCGCGGCAGCGTTAATGGCAGGCGTGCGTAATAGCCAGTTTGTGGTGGCAGTGAATCATGACGCCAGCGCGGCGGTATTTTCACAGGCAGATGTTGGCGTGGTAGATGACTGGAAAGCGGTACTGGAGGCGCTGGTGACAAATATTCGCGCAGAGTGCCAATAACGTACAGCCGGATGCGGTTCTGGGGCAGGGACTTGTAGGCCTGATAAGACGCGTTAGCGTCGCATCAGGCGCTGAATGCCGGATGTGGCCTATAAACCACACAAATTCCGTTACGATAATCCCGTTAAAGCAATTTTTTCGCCAACGTCCAGACCCCGGTATTCGTGGTGGAAAGCGCCACGACACCCGCGTTAATCGCATTACGCGCATCTTCTTCATCGCACACCAGCCCGCCAGCAATCAGCGGTTGGCGGATTTTTTCCGTCACCCAGCCCAGCACTTTGGGCATACAGCCTGGCAGGATCTCAATACAATCCGGATTCGATTGCGCAACTTGCTTATCAATGTTGTGAAACGAAATTGAATCAACAATAAACAGACGATGAATACAGAAAAAACCTTCCGCTCTTGCCGCTTTTAGCATCGATGCTTTGGTGCTGATAATTCCATCCGCCTCGGTCACCAGTTTCAGAAACTGAATGACGACCTCTTTATTTGACGCTCCTTCCAGCAAATCGACATGAATAAAGGCATATTTCCCGGCGTTTTTAATCTTTTTGACGATTTGACTGATGGTGCAGATATTGCCGTACAACACGGAAATAAACTGGCATTCAGAATCAATGGCCAGTTGCAGACTGGCATTATCTTTAACGGCAGCAATCACCGGATTCTGGCGGAGCAGGTGTAAGAGGGGCATAAATTATCCTTATTATTTATCCAAAGCGGTAGGTGATGCCGAATCCGGAAGGCGGATAGCGCCACTGTTGTAGTGTTTTTTCATTGCACAGCAAACGGCAGGTGCCGCACTCCAGGCAGTTACGATAATCAACGCGCAAATCACCTTCCGGCGTGAGCGAAAAAAGACCTGCCGGGCAGGCGTTAATCAACCGTTCTGCCGTCTGGCGCTCAACGGAATCAGACGGAACAATATGCGGCGCATCAGCCGCGCGCCAGAGATTACGGGCTACAGACATCGCAGACTCCTGATAACATCGCCTGCCAGATGCCACAATCCGTGACGACGTAAATGACGCCAGAATAACTGGCGCAGCGGTGGAACAGGTTTATCACCCTGATCCCATAAATCACGGGAAATATCCTGCATTAACGCTGGCCATTTCCGATACCAGCCAGGGCGGTGTAAAAGCGCCGGAACATGCTGATAACGTTGTAGAACATCCCACAGCAGGCTACGTTCTACGTTGTGATGATAAAGCGGAAAAAGATTTTGCGGCTCGCGGTGCTGGCAGGCGCTAATCAGCGTTTGCGCTGCTGCCTGCGCACCAGTCAGCGCCATGTCCATGCCGCGCACTGAAATTCCAGTATTGACGCAACTGCGTAATGCATCGCCCACCAGCAACCAGCCGTTACCAGCGTATTGCACCGGCATACTGTGCAGGCCACCTTCTGGCACCAGATGCGCGCCATACTCCAGCGATTCCGTGTTTTTGATAAGCGGGCGCACTGCCGGATGTGTTTTAAAACGAGCTAACAGCTCGCTTGCTGGAACACAGCTTTGTGCAAGGGAAGAGAGCGGGCAAACAATCCCAACTGAAAGCGTTTGTTGATTGGTATAAAGAAAGGCGCCGCCGGGCAAGTCATCACAGATTTCGCCGCTAAACAATAGCGCCGCACCTTCGTTATTCTCCAGATGAAAACGTTCTTCGATAATGGATCTTTCAAGCGACAGAACTTCTTTGATTCCCAACGCCATCGCTTCGCTAGCAGGGCGGGTAACTAACCCATGACGTTCTGCCAGTACGCTATTGGCACCTTCCGCCAGCACCACATAACGAGCGCGGAGAATATCGTCACCACAAATAACGCCACATACTCTGCCGTTTTCTATATGTAGTGCATCCACCGTTGCGCCAGGGATGCACTCGACACCTTCTTTTTCGGCTTCGGCAACCAGCCACGGATCGAAGCGAGCGCGTAAGACACTCCAGGATTCACCGCCAGGCTGTAAGCTGGAAAATGTCGTTGCGCTATCCGGCGTTAGCAGAGAAAGGCTTTCGTGAGTGATGCGTCGCTCAAGGGGCGCGGTCAGGTTAAATTGGGGGAGGAGTTCCGCGAGTGCATGGGTATATAGCCGTCCGCCGGAAAGATTTTTGCTGCCAGGGATTTCAGCGCGTTCCAGTAACAGAACGGATAAGCCCGCTCGCGCGCAGCGTAACGCACAAGCGGTGCCCGCAATGCCGGCACCGATAATAATAATGTCGCAGTCGTCTTCCATGTCGTGCCCCATATATCCAGAGCGCAACACCCTAACATAGCGTTACTTAAGGGAAATTGACCGCAGACACACTATTATCATTCGCCGCGATAGATGCAACCTGCGGTGCAGGTTTCTTTCACCATAACCGCACTTAACAGCGGAACAACCGGTTTAACCTGATCCCAAATCCATTTTGCTAAAACCTCGCTGGTCGGGTTTTCCAGGCCAGGAATATCATTGAGATAATAGTGATCGAGGCGATCATAGGTTGGTTTAAATGCCGCTTTCAGTTCAGCGAAATCGATAATCCAGCCCGTATGCGGATCGACTTCCCCGGTAATTTCCAGGCGCACCATAAAAGAGTGCCCGTGAAGGCGACCACATTTATGCCCTTGTGGGACGTGTGGCAAGCGGTGAGCGGCTTCGAAGGTGAAATCTTTAAATAACGTGGTGGACATCATAATTTCTCTACAGGACGACAAAACGGGCGTAGAGTACCGGAAAGCCTGTTTTTTCGCATTATCTAAAATGGGTTTGTTGCGCAAAATAGCCTAATTATCTTAATGATGGTCGATATTTATTTAATTTTCATTGGGTTAATAAATCTATTTTGTTGTTAAAGACTATTGCTAAAACAGGTTAGTCGATTTGGTTATTAGTTATCGCTATCCCGTCTTTAATCCACACCGTTCGCCCCGTTAACCTTACCTTCTCTTTTGTTTTATGGGCGCAGACAGGGCGCAGAAACAGCTTTGCTTACTGGAACATAACGACGAATGACGACACAGGCCCCACCTTCCGCTTTGCTTCCGCTGAACCCGGAGCAACTGGCTCGCCTCCAGGCAGCCACTACTGATTTGACACCTACCCAGCTTGCGTGGGTATCCGGCTATTTCTGGGGAATACTTAACCAGCAGCCAGGTACACTTGCAGCTACACCTGCGCCTGGCGCAGAAATGCCGGGTATCACCATCATCTCCGCTTCGCAAACGGGTAATGCTCGCCGGGTCGCTGAAGCGTTACGTGACGACTTATTAGCGGCAAAACTGAACGTTAAGTTGGTGAACGCAGGCGACTATAAATTCAAACAAATCGCCAGTGAAAAACTGCTCATTGTGGTGACTTCAACACAAGGGGAAGGGGAACCGCCGGAAGAAGCCGTCGCGCTGCATAAGTTCCTGTTCTCCAAAAAAGCGCCGAAGCTGGAAAATACCGCTTTTGCCGTGTTTAGCCTTGGTGACACCTCTTATGAGTTTTTCTGCCAGTCCGGTAAAGATTTTGACAGCAAGCTGGCGGAACTGGGCGGTGAGCGCCTGCTCGACCGTGTTGATGCTGATGTCGAATATCAGGCAGCCGCCAGCGAATGGCGCGCCCGCGTGGTTGATGTTCTGAAGTCCCGCGCGCCTGTTGCGGCACCTTCGCAATCTGTCGCTACTGGCGCGGTAAATGAAATTCACACCAGCCCGTATAGCAAAGAAGCGCCGCTGGTGGCGAGCCTTTCGGTTAACCAGAAAATTACCGGACGCAATTCTGAAAAAGACGTTCGCCATATCGAGATCGATTTAGGTGATTCAGGCCTGCACTATCAGCCGGGCGACGCGCTGGGCGTCTGGTATCAGAACGATCCGGCACTGGTAAAAGAGATTGTTGAACTGCTGTGGTTGAAAGGCGATGAGCCTGTCACTGTTGATGGCAAAACGCTACCGCTGGCAGAAGCCTTACAGTGGCATTTTGAACTGACCGTCAACACCGCGAATATTGTTGAGAACTACGCCACTTTAACGCGCAGTGAAACGCTGCTGCCGCTGGTGGGCGATAAAGCGAAGTTGCAGCATTACGCGGCAACCACGCCAATTGTCGATATGTTGCGTTTCTCTCCGGCACAACTGGACGCTGATGCATTCATCGGTATTTTGCGCCCGTTGACGCCGCGCTTATATTCCATCGCCTCATCGCAGGCGGAAGTCGAGAGCGAAGTGCACATCACCGTCGGCGTTGTGCGTTATGATGTGGAAGGTCGCGCCCGTGCGGGTGGTGCCTCCAGCTTCCTCGCCGATCGCGTGGAAGAAGAGGGCGAAGTTCGGGTGTTTATCGAACATAACGACAACTTCCGTTTGCCTGCTAATCCGGAAACGCCGGTGATTATGATTGGCCCCGGTACGGGCATCGCGCCGTTCCGCGCCTTTATGCAGCAGCGTGCCGCCGACGAAGCGCCGGGTAAAAACTGGCTGTTCTTTGGTAATCCGCACTTTACGGAAGATTTCCTCTATCAGGTGGAATGGCAGCGTTACGTCAAAGAAGGCGTGCTGACGCGTATCGATCTCGCCTGGTCGCGCGATCAAAAAGAAAAAATTTACGTACAAGACAAACTGCGCGAACAGGGCGCAGAGCTGTGGCGCTGGATCAATGACGGTGCCCACATTTATGTCTGCGGCGACGCCAATCGCATGGCGAAAGACGTTGAACAGGCACTTCTGGAAGTGATTGCCGAATTTGGTGGCATGGACACCGAAGCGGCGGATGAATTTTTAAGTGAGCTGCGCGTTGAGCGCCGTTATCAGCGAGATGTCTACTAATGAGCGAAAAACATCCAGGGCCTTTAGTGGTCGAAGGTAAACTGGCAGACGCGGAGCGCATGAAGCTTGAGAGCAACTATCTGCGCGGCACGATTGCTGAAGATTTAAACGACGGCCTGACCGGCGGCTTTAAAGGCGACAACTTTCTGCTGATCCGTTTCCACGGTATGTATCAGCAGGATGACCGCGATATCCGCGCTGAGCGTGCCGAGCAGAAGCTGGAACCACGTCACGCGATGATGCTGCGCTGCCGTCTGCCTGGTGGAGTGATCACCACCAGACAATGGCAGGCGATTGATAAATTTGCTGAAGACAACACGATTTACGGCAGCATTCGTCTGACCAACCGCCAGACGTTCCAGTTCCACGGCATTCTAAAAAAGAACGTCAAGCCGGCACACCAGATGCTGCACTCGGTCGGGCTTGATGCGCTGGCAACCGCCAACGACATGAACCGTAACGTGCTTTGCACCTCGAACCCGTTTGAATCGCAGCTGCACGCGGAAGCGTATGAATGGGCGAAGAAAATTTCTGAGCACCTGCTGCCACGTACTCGTGCATATGCGGAGATCTGGCTCGATCAGGAGAAAGTCGCTACCACTGATGAAGAACCGATCCTCGGTCAGACTTATTTGCCGCGTAAATTCAAAACCACGGTAGTGATCCCGCCGCAGAACGATATCGATCTGCATGCCAATGACATGAACTTTGTGGCAATAGCAGAAAACGGCAAGCTGGTAGGCTTCAATTTGCTGGTGGGCGGTGGGCTGTCTATCGAACACGGTAACAAAAAAACCTACGCCCGCACCGCGAGCGAATTTGGTTATCTGCCGCTGGAGCATACCCTGGCGGTGGCGGAAGCCGTCGTGACGACTCAGCGTGACTGGGGTAATCGAACCGATCGTAAAAATGCCAAAACCAAATACACGCTGGAACGTGTGGGTGTTGAGACGTTTAAAGCGGAAGTGGAACGTCGCGCGGGGATCAAGTTCGAACCGATCCGTCCGTATGAGTTCACCGGACGCGGCGATCGCATCGGCTGGGTTAAAGGCATTGATGATAACTGGCACCTGACGCTGTTTATCGAAAATGGTCGTATTCTCGATTATCCGGGGCGTCCGTTGAAAACCGGTCTGCTGGAGATCGCGAAGATCCACAAAGGCGATTTCCGCATTACGGCGAACCAGAATCTGATCATCGCCGGTGTGCCGGAAAGCGAGAAAGCGAAGATCGAGAAGATCGCCAAAGAGAGCGGGTTAATGAATGTCGTCACGCCGCAGCGTGAAAACTCGATGGCCTGCGTGTCATTCCCGACTTGCCCGCTGGCAATGGCGGAAGCGGAGCGTTTCCTGCCGTCTTTTATCGACAACATCGATAATTTAATGGCGAAACATGGTGTCAGCGATGAGCATATCGTGATGCGTGTAACAGGCTGCCCGAACGGTTGTGGTCGCGCGATGCTGGCTGAAGTGGGCCTGGTGGGTAAAGCGCCGGGTCGCTACAACCTGCATCTTGGCGGCAACCGCATTGGGACACGTATCCCTCGGATGTATAAAGAAAACATCACCGAGCCGGAAATCCTGGCGTCGCTTGATGAACTGATAGGGCGCTGGGCGAAAGAGCGTGAAGCGGGTGAAGGCTTCGGCGACTTTACGGTGCGTGCGGGCATCATTCGCCCGGTGCTCGATCCGGCGCGCGATTTGTGGGATTAACCATCAGCCCGGTCTTGTAGGCCTGATAAGACGCGTGAGCGTCGCATCAGGCAAGGCAAACAGTGAGGAATCTATGTCCAGACTCGATCTAAACGCCCTGAATGACCTGCCGAAGGTAGACAGCATTCTGGCACTGGCAGAAACTAACGCTCACCTGGAAAAACTGGACGCTGAAGGCCGCGTTGCCTGGGCGCTGGATAATCTGCCCGGTGAATATGTACTTTCTTCCAGCTTTGGCATTCAGGCGGCGGTGAGCCTGCATCTGGTGAATCAGATTCACCCGGATATTCCAGTGATCCTCACCGATACCGGTTATTTGTTCCCGGAAACCTACCGCTTTATTGACGAGTTAACGGACAAACTCAAGCTCAACCTGAAAGTGTACCGAGCTACCGAAAGCGCCGCCTGGCAGGAAGCACGCTACGGAAAACTGTGGGAGCAGGGCGTTGAAGGCATTGAAAAGTACAATGACATCAATAAAGTCGAACCCATGAACCGGGCGCTGAAAGAACTTAACGCGCAAACCTGGTTTGCTGGCCTGCGCCGCGAACAATCCGGCAGTCGCGCTAATTTGCCAGTGCTGGCTATCCAGCGTGGTGTATTTAAAGTCCTGCCGATTATCGACTGGGATAACCGAACTATTTATCAGTACCTGCAAAAACACGGTCTTAAATATCACCCATTGTGGGATGAAGGATATTTATCGGTCGGTGATACTCATACAACCCGTAAATGGGAACCCGGCATGGCGGAAGAAGAAACGCGTTTCTTTGGCTTAAAAAGGGAATGTGGGTTACACGAAGGGTAAATATTGCCGGATAAATTAAACGCCTCTGTCAGAAATGATGGGGGCGTTTTTATTTTGCGAGCAGCATTCCGGCATTTAAACGTGAACGTCGCAGGGAGAATCAACAGGTATAGAATGGTGTCGGGTGCTTGAGGCTGTCTGGCGTTAAGCATTCGCGAGGTTCCAGATGGACAAAAGCCCCAGGCGATATTTCTATCAACCTGAGGCCAGCGTTCGAACCTAAGCAATTCGGATGTTAGTGTCTTCTTTGCAGGGAGGCAAGACATGCTGACAAAATATGCCCTTGTGGCAATCATAGTGCTGTGTTTTACAGTATTGGGATTCACGCTGATGGTAGGCGACTCGTTGTGTGAGTTGAGTATCAGAGAACGTGGTATGGAGTTTAAGGCAGTTCTCGCTTACGAATCGAAGAAGTAGCCATCACGCGGGGGTAAAACCCCGCGTATTGAATTGTGATGGTTTGGTCTCCTGCACCCTTTTTTTACACTGTTTCAGGTGGCGTTGATTTCCTGCAGGCACGGGAATAATCAATTAAAACCCATCAAGACGCCTTCGCCAGCTCTTTCACTAGCGGTAGCATTATCCGCATTACATCACGGCAGCGGCGTTCTATTCTTCCAGGAAGTGCCTTATCAATATGCTGTTGATTATCCAGTCTTACATCATGCCAGCTAGTTCCCTCAGGGAATGCGGCTGTTTTTGCGCGTTGCTGATAACCATCTTTATTTCCCAGATTCCAGTTTGTTGCTTCTACCGAAAGTACGGCAATACCGGCTTTGTCGAAAACCTCGGCGTCATTACAACACCCAGTGCCTTTCGGATAATTTTTATTCAAACCCGGATTGGTCGTTGCGGCAATTCCGTGACTACGCGCAATTGCCAGTGCCCTGTCGCGCGTTAATTTCCTTACTGCTTCAGGGGTTTTTACACCGCTGTTGAAATACAATTTATCGCCAACAATTAAGTTATCGAGATTAATCACCAGCAGCGTATTTTTCTTTTCGGTGTCACTCATCCGCTTGAGTAAATTCTCAGCGCCTAATTTCCCTTCCTCTTCGCCACTGGTCGCCACAAATCGAATACCATACTCGGTAGGCGTATTTTTCAGGTGCTCTGCCAGTGCCAGCATGACACCTAAACCTGCGGCGTTATCATCCATTCCTTGTAACGTCAGCCCGCCGAGATTGGCATCGGCGTCAGCATCGCTCTGCGGGGCGTAGGTATCCAGATGCGCCATAATAATGATCTGCTGCGGCGCTTTGCCTTCATGAGCGGCAATTACCGTACTTCCCGTCACGTTATGCCAGTTTTTGCGATTATCGCGGGCGGTATAAATATATCGGCTATTAAATGTCCGAATATCACTGCGATAACCCATTTGCTGAAACTGTTGCTGAATATAATCGGCAGATAACATTTCTGCGGGGGTTCCGGTCATGCGTCCCGGAAAGAAAGTGGCAATATGTCGTGCCTGGGTATTAGCAAAATCGCCAGGTTTAGGTGACGAGGCGTGTACGGGGAGAATAAAGCATACGCCGAGCGCCAGGGCAGCGGTACGGTGGCGCAATGCGGAAAACATAGTGAGTCCTTAAATACCATGCAAATTTTTTTACCGCCATAGTATGAAACTGCCGCTGCGCTAAAACAATTTCAAATCTTCCTAAATGCCCGAAATCCGGAGCCTTAAGCACTTTTTGATATTAGCTTTGCCAAATCGTTATTCCGTTAAGGAACTACTCATTCTAATTGGTAATTTCATTCGTTCTCTTACGCTCCCTATAGTCGAAACATCTGATGGCAAGAAAATAGCGGTATTGCAAAGGAACGGTTATGGATCAAAAACGACTTACTCACCTGCGGCAACTGGAGGCGGAAAGTATCCACATTATTCGCGAGGTGGCGGCAGAATTTTCAAATCCGGTGATGCTCTACTCTATCGGTAAAGATTCCAGCGTCATGCTGCATCTGGCGCGCAAGGCGTTTTATCCAGGTACGCTGCCTTTCCCATTGCTGCATGTTGATACTGGCTGGAAATTCCGCGAGATGTATGAGTTCCGCGATCGCACAGCTAAAGCCTATGGCTGCGAACTGTTGGTACATAAAAATCCAGAAGGCGTGGCGATGGGGATTAATCCATTCGTGCACGGCAGCGCCAAACATACCGACATCATGAAAACTGAAGGCCTGAAACAGGCGCTGAACAAATACGGTTTTGATGCCGCCTTTGGTGGTGCACGCCGTGACGAAGAAAAATCCCGTGCTAAAGAGCGTATCTACTCTTTCCGTGACCGCTTTCATCGCTGGGATCCGAAAAATCAGCGTCCGGAGCTGTGGCATAACTACAACGGACAAATTAACAAAGGCGAAAGTATCCGCGTCTTTCCGCTCTCTAACTGGACTGAGCAGGATATCTGGCAATACATCTGGCTGGAAAATATCGACATTGTTCCGCTGTATCTCGCTGCTGAGCGTCCGGTTCTGGAACGTGACGGTATGTTGATGATGATTGATGACAACCGTATCGACCTGCAACCCGGCGAAGTGATTAAAAAACGGATGGTGCGTTTCCGCACGCTGGGCTGCTGGCCGCTGACCGGTGCGGTGGAGTCAAATGCGCAAACACTGCCGGAGATCATCGAAGAAATGCTGGTTTCCACCACCAGTGAACGTCAGGGCCGCGTGATTGACCGCGACCAGGCAGGATCTATGGAGCTGAAAAAACGTCAGGGGTATTTTTAAGATGAACACCGCACTTGCACAACAAATCGCCAATGAAGGCGGCGTCGAAGCCTGGATGATCGCGCAACAACATAAAAGCCTGCTGCGTTTTCTGACCTGTGGCAGCGTTGATGACGGCAAAAGTACCCTGATTGGTCGTTTGCTGCACGATACCCGCCAAATCTACGAAGATCAGCTCTCATCACTGCATAACGACAGTAAACGTCACGGCACTCAGGGCGAAAAACTGGATCTGGCATTGCTGGTGGATGGTCTGCAAGCCGAGCGCGAACAGGGCATCACTATCGATGTGGCATATCGCTATTTCTCCACCGAGAAGCGTAAATTTATTATCGCCGACACCCCAGGGCACGAGCAGTACACCCGCAATATGGCGACCGGCGCATCGACATGTGAGCTGGCGATCTTGCTGATCGACGCCCGAAAAGGCGTGCTCGATCAAACCCGTCGCCACAGTTTTATCTCCACGCTGTTGGGGATCAAACATCTG
Source organism: Escherichia sp. MOD1-EC7011 (assembly GCF_002965005.1). Lineage (NCBI taxonomy): Bacteria > Pseudomonadati > Pseudomonadota > Gammaproteobacteria > Enterobacterales > Enterobacteriaceae > Escherichia > Escherichia sp. MOD1-EC7011. The sequence continues at coordinate 83,941 of NZ_PTRD01000022.1, read as the reverse complement.
GTCGTGGCGATCAACAAAATGGATCTGGTGGATTACAGCGAAGAGACGTTCACCCGCATTCGTGAAGACTACCTGACTTTTGCGGAACAATTACCGGGCAATCTGGATATCCGCTTTGTGCCACTCTCCGCGCTGGAAGGCGATAACGTGGCTTCGCAAAGTGAAAGTATGCCGTGGTACAGCGGTTCGACATTGCTCGAAATGCTCGAAACCGTAGAGATCCAGCGAGTGGTGGATGTCCAGCCAATGCGCTTCCCGGTGCAGTACGTTAACCGCCCGAATCTTGATTTTCGTGGCTACGCCGGAACGCTGGCATCCGGTCGTGTGGAAGTCGGGCAACGAGTCAAAGTGTTGCCTTCGGGAGTGGAGTCAAACATTGCGCGGATCGTCACTTTTGATGGCGATCGCGAAGAAGCCTTTGCCGGAGAGGCGATCACTCTGGTGCTGACGGATGAGATCGACATCAGCCGTGGCGATCTGCTGCTGGCGGCAGACGAAGCATTACCGGCAGTGCAGAGCGCGTTGGTGGATGTGGTATGGATGGCGGAACAGCCGCTTTCCCCAGGGCAGAGTTACGACATCAAAATTGCCGGTAAGAAGACGCGTGCTCGTGTTGATGGCATTCGCTATCAGGTTGATATTAATAACCTTAACCAACATGAAGTTGAAAATTTACCGCTCAATGGCATTGGTCAGGTTGATCTCACCTTTGACGAGCCGTTGGTGTTAGATCGCTATCAGCAAAACCCTGTTACCGGTGGGCTGATTTTTATCGATCGCCTGAGCAACGTGACTGTTGGTGCCGGTATGGTGCATGAGCCGAAAAACGAGGCCGCCGTTGCGCCGTCGGAATTTAGCGCGTTCGAGCTGGAACTGAATGCGTTAGTGCGCCGCCATTTCCCTCACTGGGGCGCGCGCGATTTGCTGGGAGATAAATAATGGCGCTGCATGACGAAAACGTCGTCTGGCATAGCCATCCGGTCACTGTGCAACAACGCGAGCAACACCACGGTCATCGTGGTGTTGTGCTGTGGTTCACCGGTCTCTCTGGTTCCGGTAAATCAACGGTCGCGGGGGCGCTGGAGGAGGCGTTACATAAACTTGGTGTCAGTACGTATTTGCTGGACGGCGACAACGTTCGCCACGGTTTATGCAGCGATCTCGGTTTTAGCGATGCCGATCGTAAAGAAAATATCCGCCGCGTCGGTGAAGTGGCGAATTTAATGGTTGAAGCCGGACTGGTGGTGCTGACTGCGTTTATTTCACCACACCGCGCCGAACGCCAGATGGTTCGTGAACGTGTAGGAGAAGGGCGATTTATCGAAGTGTTTGTCGATACGCCGCTGGCGATTTGCGAAGCTCGCGATCCAAAAGGCTTATATAAGAAAGCGCGTGCCGGTGAACTGCGCAACTTTACCGGAATTGATTCGGTTTACGAAGCGCCTGAATCGGCAGAAATTCATCTCAATGGTGAACAATTAGTAACAAATTTGGTTCAGCAATTATTAGATCTACTGAGACAGAACGATATTATCAGATCCTGAGACACCACCGGGTTTCCATGCCCGGTTCGTCAAAGTAACAGGATCAGATATGCGTAATAGCCATAACATTACACTAACAAATAGCGAAAGCCTTACTGAGGATGAAGAAACCACATGGTCGCTGCCAGGCGCCGTGGTCGGTTTTGTCTCCTGGCTGTGTGCGCTGGCGATACCGATGTTGATTTATGGCTCTAACACGCTGTTCTTTTTTATCTATACCTGGCCTTTCTTTCTGGCGCTGATGCCCGTCGCGGTGGTGGTGGGTATTGCGCTGCATTCATTGATGGACGGAAAGCTACGCTACAGTATTGTTTTTACCCTGGTGACTGTAGGTATTATGTTTGGTGCACTGTTTATGTGGTTGTTGGGCTAATTTGTTCTTTCCCGTCTACTCTGTTCATAATTCAAACCGTAACCAATAATGAGATTATGTTCCGCACGCCCTGGGTATACGTAACAATGGACAAATGTGGTACATTTGCCCGCGTTGTCGCGGTATCCCCAACAGAGGATGTAGAGTCGTCTTCGGATGTATGGGATGAAGATGCCGTTTTTCAGGGGGCAGGATGGGTAAACTAACGCTGCTGTTGCTGGCTATTCTGGTCTGGCTACAGTATTCGCTGTGGTTCGGTAAGAACGGTATACATGACTATACCCGCGTCAATAATGATGTGGCGGCACAGCAAGCTACAAACGCGAAACTTAAAGCGCGAAACGATCAGCTTTTTGCCGAAATTGACGATCTCAATGGCGGTCAGGAGGCGCTCGAAGAACGAGCGCGTAATGAACTCAGCATGACCAGGCCGGGCGAAACTTTCTATCGTCTGGTGCCTGACGCGTCGAAACGCGCACAGTCTGCGGGGCAAAACAATCGATAAATCAGCCCAGGAATTAACATGGCAACCACTCATTTGGATGTTTGCGCCGTGGTTCCGGCGGCCGGATTTGGCCGCCGAATGCAAACGGAATGTCCTAAGCAATATCTCTCAATCGGTAATCAAACCATTCTTGAACACTCGGTGCATGCGCTGCTGGCGCATCCCCGGGTGACACGTGTCGTCATTGCTATAAGCCCTGGCGATAGTCGTTTTGCACAACTTCCTCTGGCAAATCATCCGCAGATCACCGTTGTTGACGGTGGTGAAGAGCGTGCTAATTCCGTGCTGGCAGGTCTGAAAGCCACTGGCGACACGCAGTGGGTATTGGTGCATGACGCCGCTCGCCCTTGTCTGCATCAGGATGACCTTGCGCGTCTGTTGGCGTTGAGCGAAACCAGCCGCACGGGGGGCATTCTCGCTGCGCCGGTGCGTGATACCATGAAACGTGCCGAACCGGGCAAAAATGCCATTGCTCATACTGTTGATCGCAACGGCCTATGGCACGCGTTGACGCCGCAATTTTTCCCTCGTGAGCTGTTATATGACTGCCTGACGCGTGCATTAAATGAAGGCGCTACCATTACCGATGAAGCCTCGGCGCTGGAATACTGCGGTTTTCATCCGCAGCTGGTCGAAGGCCGTGCGGATAACATTAAAGTCACGCGCCCGGAAGATTTGGCGCTTGCCGAATTTTACCTCACCCGAACCATCCATCAGGAGAATACATAATGCGAATTGGACACGGATTTGACGTACACGCCTTTGGCGGCGAAGGCCCAATTATCATTGGTGGTGTGCGCATCCCTTACGAAAAAGGGCTGCTGGCGCATTCTGATGGCGACGTGGCGCTCCATGCGTTGACCGATGCATTGCTTGGTGCAGCGGCGCTGGGGGATATCGGCAAACTGTTTCCGGATACCGATCCGGCATTTAAAGGAGCAGACAGCCGCGAGCTACTGCGTGAAGCCTGGCGACGCATTCAGGCGAAGGGGTATACCCTCGGCAACGTCGATGTCACTATCATCGCTCAGGCACCGAAAATGCTGCCGCACATCCCACAAATGCGCGTGTTTATTGCCGAAGATCTCGGCTGCCATATGGATGATGTTAACGTGAAAGCCACTACTACGGAAAAACTCGGATTTACCGGCCGTGGGGAAGGGATTGCCTGTGAAGCGGTGGCGCTACTCATTAAGGCAACAAAATGATTGAGTTTGATAATCTCACTTACCTCCACGGTAAACCGCAAGGCACCGGGCTGCTGAAAGCCAACCCGGAAGATTTTGTGGTGGTGGAAGATTTAGGCTTTGAGCCTGATGGTGAAGGTGAGCATATTCTGGTGCGCATTCTTAAAAACGGCTGCAATACCCGTTTTGTGGCTGACGCGTTGGCGAAATTCCTGAAAATTCATGCGCGTGAAGTCAGCTTCGCCGGGCAGAAAGACAAACATGCAGTGACGGAACAGTGGTTATGCGCTCGCGTTCCTGGCAAAGAGATGCCCGATCTGAGCGCGTTTCAACTGGAAGGTTGTCAGGTGCTGGAGTATGCGCGCCACAAGCGTAAACTGCGTTTAGGGGCACTGAAAGGCAACGCCTTTACCCTGGTACTACGCGAAGTGAGCAATCGCGATGACGTTGAACAACGTCTGATCGATATTTGCGTAAAAGGTGTACCGAACTACTTTGGCGCGCAGCGTTTCGGTATTGGCGGTAGTAACTTGCAGGGCGCGCTGCGCTGGGCGCAAACCAATACTCCGGTACGCGATCGCAATAAACGCAGTTTTTGGTTGTCGGCAGCACGTAGTGCGTTGTTTAATCAGATTGTTGCTGAGCGCCTCAAAAAAGCAGAAGTTAATCAAGTTGTTGACGGCGATGCGCTACAATTAGCCGGGCGCGGCAGTTGGTTTGTTGCAACTCACGAAGAACTGGCGGAATTACAGCGTCGCGTCAACGATAAAGAGCTGATGATTACCGCAGCTTTGCCCGGTAGCGGCGAGTGGGGAACCCAACGTGAGGCTCTGGCATTCGAACAAGCGGCGATAGCCGACGAAACTGAATTACAAGCTTTGCTGCTGCGCGAAAAAGTTGAAGCCGCGCGCAGAGCGATGCTGTTATATCCACAACAATTAAGCTGGAACTGGTGGGATGACGTCACCGTAGAAATCCGTTTCTGGCTTCCGGCGGGAAGTTTTGCGACCAGCGTTGTCAGGGAACTTATCAACACAACAGGTGATTATGCGCATATTGCTGAGTAATGATGACGGGGTACATGCACCCGGTATACAAACGCTGGCGAAAGCCTTGCGTGAGTTTGCTGATGTTCAGGTGGTTGCCCCCGATCGTAACCGCAGCGGCGCTTCAAATTCCCTGACGCTGGAATCCTCCCTGCGAACGTTTACCTTTGAAAATGGTGATATCGCTGTGCAAATGGGAACCCCGACCGACTGCGTCTATCTTGGCGTGAACGCACTAATGCGTCCACGTCCGGATATTGTGGTTTCGGGCATTAACGCCGGCCCCAATCTGGGGGATGATGTTATCTATTCCGGTACGGTAGCCGCCGCGATGGAAGGCCGTCATTTAGGTTTTCCGGCGCTGGCTGTCTCGCTTGATGGACATAAACATTATGACACTGCTGCGGCGGTAACGTGTTCCATTTTGCGCGCACTGTGTAAAGAGCCGCTGCGTACCGGGCGTATTCTCAATATTAACGTACCGGATTTACCACTGGAGCAGATTAAAGGTATCCGTGTCACTCGCTGCGGTACACGACATCCGGCAGATCAGGTGATCCCGCAGCAAGATCCGCGCGGCAATACGCTGTACTGGATTGGCCCACCGGGCGGTAAATGTGATGCCGGTCCGGGGACCGATTTTGCTGCGGTAGATGAGGGCTATGTCTCCATCACGCCGCTGCATGTGGATTTAACTGCGCATAGCGCGCAAGATGTGGTTTCAGACTGGTTAAACAGCGTGGGAGTTGGCACGCAATGGTAAGCAGACGCGTACAAGCACTTCTGGATCAATTACGTGCGCAAGGTATTCAGGATGAGCAGGTGCTGAATGCACTCGCCGCCGTGCCGCGTGAAAAATTCATTGATGAAGCGTTTGAACAAAAGGCCTGGGATAATATCGCGTTGCCGATAGGTCAGGGGCAGACAATTTCGCAGCCATATATGGTGGCGCGAATGACCGAATTACTTGAACTGACGCCGCAGTCGCGGGTGCTGGAAATCGGCACTGGTTCGGGATATCAAACGGCAATCCTGGCGCATCTTGTCCAGCATGTATGTTCGGTCGAACGGATTAAAGGCTTGCAGTGGCAGGCGCGTCGTCGCCTGAAAAATCTTGATTTACATAATGTTTCAACCCGTCACGGCGATGGATGGCAAGGTTGGCAAGCACGTGCGCCGTTTGACGCTATCATTGTAACGGCGGCACCGCCCGAAATTCCTACTGCGCTAATGACGCAACTGGATGAAGGCGGGATTCTCGTCTTGCCGGTCGGGGAAGAGCACCAGTATTTGAAACGGGTGCGTCGTCGTGGGGGCGAATTTATTATCGATACCGTAGAGGCCGTGCGCTTTGTCCCCTTAGTGAAGGGGGAGCTGGCTTGAATTGCGAGGAAATACCTGGAATTTTCCTGGTTATTTTGCAGCAAGTCAGCGTATCGTGAACATCTTTTCCAGTGTTCAGTAGGGTGCCTTGCACGGTAATTATGTCACTGGTTATTAATCAATTTTTCCTGGGGGATAAATGAGCGCGGGAAGCCCAAAATTCACCGTTCGCCGTATTGCGGCTTTGTCACTGGTTTCGCTATGGCTGGCTGGCTGTTCTGACACATCGAATCCACCGGCACCGGTCAGTTCCGTTAATGGTAATGCGCCTGCAAATACCAATTCAGGTATGTTGATTACGCCACCGCCGAAAATGGGAACGACATCTACAGCGCAGCAACCGCAAATTCAGCCGGTACAGCAGCCACAAATTCAGTCTACGCAACAACCACAAATCCAACCGGTACAGCCTGTCGCTCAGCAACCGGTGCAAATGGAAAATGGGCGTATCGTCTACAACCGTCAGTACGGGAATATTCCGAAAGGCAGTTATAGCGGCAGTACCTATACCGTGAAAAAAGGCGACACACTTTTCTATATCGCCTGGATCACCGGCAACGATTTCCGTGACCTCGCTCAGCGCAATAATATTCAGGCACCATACGCGTTGAACGTCGGTCAGACCTTGCAGGTTGGCAACGCCTCCGGTACGCCGATTACTGGCGGAAATGCCATTACCCAGGCGGATGCAGCAGAGCAAGGAGTTGTGATCAAGCCTGCACAAAATTCCACCGTTGCTGTTGCGTCGCAACCGACAATTACGTATTCTGAGTCTTCGGGTGAACAGAGTGCTAACAAAATGTTGCCGAACAACAAGCCAACTGCGACCACGGTCACAGCGCCTGTAACGGTGCCAACAGCAAGCACAACCGAGCCGACTGTCAGCAGTACATCAACCAGCACGCCTATCTCCACCTGGCGCTGGCCAACTGAGGGCAAAGTGATTGAAACCTTTGGCGCTTCTGAGGGGGGCAATAAGGGGATTGATATCGCCGGTAGCAAAGGACAGGCAATTACCGCGACCGCAGATGGCCGCGTTGTTTATGCCGGTAATGCGCTGCGCGGTTACGGTAATCTGATTATCATCAAACATAATGATGATTACCTGAGTGCCTACGCCCATAACGACACAATGCTGGTCCGGGAACAACAAGAAGTGAAGGTGGGGCAAAAAATAGCAACCATGGGTAGCACCGGAACCAGTTCAACACGCTTGCATTTTGAAATTCGTTACAAGGGGAAATCCGTAAACCCGCTGCGTTATTTACCGCAGCGATAATTCGGCGGAACCAGGCTGTTGCTTGAGCGTTCCGTCAAGGGATCACGGGTAGGAGCCACCTTATGAGTCAGAATACGCTGAAAGTTCATGATTTAAATGAAGATGCGGAATTTGATGAGAACGGAGTTGAGGTTTTTGACGAAAAGGCCTTAGTAGAAGAGGAACCCAGTGATAACGATTTGGCCGAAGAGGAACTGTTATCGCAGGGTGCCACACAGCGTGTGTTGGACGCGACTCAGCTTTACCTTGGTGAGATTGGTTATTCGCCACTGTTAACGGCCGAAGAAGAAGTTTATTTTGCGCGTCGCGCACTGCGTGGAGATGTTGCCTCCCGCCGCCGGATGATTGAGAGTAACTTACGTCTGGTGGTAAAAATTGCCCGCCGTTATGGCAATCGTGGTCTGGCTTTGCTGGATCTTATCGAAGAGGGCAACCTGGGGCTTATCCGCGCGGTTGAGAAGTTTGACCCGGAACGTGGTTTCCGCTTCTCAACATACGCAACCTGGTGGATTCGCCAGACGATCGAACGGGCGATTATGAACCAAACCCGTACTATTCGTTTGCCGATTCACATCGTAAAGGAGCTGAACGTTTACCTGCGAACCGCACGTGAGTTGTCCCATAAACTGGACCACGAACCGAGTGCGGAAGAGATCGCAGAGCAACTGGATAAGCCAGTTGATGACGTCAGCCGTATGCTTCGTCTTAACGAGCGCATTACCTCGGTAGACACCCCTCTGGGCGGTGATTCCGAAAAAGCGTTGCTGGACATTCTGGCCGATGAAAAAGAGAACGGTCCGGAAGACACCACGCAAGATGACGATATGAAACAAAGCATCGTCAAATGGCTGTTCGAGCTGAACGCCAAACAGCGTGAAGTGCTGGCACGTCGATTCGGTTTGCTGGGGTACGAAGCGGCAACACTGGAAGATGTAGGTCGTGAAATTGGCCTCACTCGTGAACGTGTTCGCCAGATTCAGGTTGAAGGCCTGCGCCGTCTGCGTGAGATTTTGCAGACTCAGGGGCTGAATATCGAGGCGCTGTTCCGCGAATAAGCAAGCATCTGTCAGAAAGGCCAGTCTCAAGTGAGGCTGGCCTTTTTCTTTTGTATGACTTGTCCTGAATAGCGTTGATGGTGACGCCAGCTCCTGACAGTAAACTGGTGTGCGAAACCCGATGTCTTTATGAAGAAATTCATGACCGATATTGGCAATAGCGGATCTGAACCAGAGATGATCCTTATCCTGACTGGATTAATTATTTAATTTTATAAAACGATAACCGTCCGCTTTTCGGCGATCCGGTATCAATATAAATCTGGTTAGCGAATGTCTGAATGTTATCAAACATCATATGTCCAAATATAAAATAATCAGCACCGTTTATTTTTTGTAACTCGCCATTAAGCGTCCTCTGCACGCGATCAACAGACCAGAGTAATTCGCTTTCCGCGATTTCTTTGCCAAAGTGATATTCATTACCCGGATAATCTGCATGTGCGATGACATATTTTATAAAATCGTTACTCAATTCGATAATATGCGGGAGATGATGAAATCTCAGTAACAGATCTATTGCTTCTTTTTTCTCTGAATCATTTAAATCAAAGAACCAGTCACCGCCGCTGGCTAACCACATATTGCCATCACCAGTCGCGAATGCATCAAGTGCCATCGCTTCATGGTTACCTTTCACGGAGGTAAACCAGGGCTGATTTAACAGGTGTAGCACATTAAGACTCTCCGACCCACGATCAATATTATCGCCTGTGGAAATAAGTAAGTCTGTTTCGTGACAAAAAGATAATTCATGCAAACGGGATTGTAATAATTGATAGTCACCATGAATATCACCAACAGCCCATATATGGCGATAGTGATGAGTATCAATTTTTTGATAGCGTGTTGATGGCATGATTTTACCCTGTAAAATAATCTCTACTATTATACAGGGTATTTTTATTAGATTCGTCAGTTGTCGTTAATATTCCCGATAGTAAAAGGCTATCGGGAATTATTTTTACACCAGACTCTTCAAGCGATAAATCCACTCCAGCGCCTGACGCGGAGTCAGTGAATCTGGATCGAGATTTTCCAGTGCTTCGACCGCTGGCGAGGTTTCTTCCGGCACAGAAAGTAGTGACATTTGCGTACCATCTACCTGTGTAGCGGCAGCATTCGGCGAAATGCTTTCCAGCTCACGCAGTTTCTGTCGCGCACGTTTGATCACCTCTTTCGGTACACCTGCCAGCGCAGCAACCGCCAGACCGTAGCTCTTACTCGCCGCGCCGTCCTGTACGCTGTGCATAAAGGCGATAGTGTCTCCGTGCTCCAGCGCATCGAGATGCACGTTGGCGACGCCTTCCATTTTCTCCGGCAGTTGAGTCAGCTCGAAGTAATGGGTAGCAAACAGCGTCAACGCTTTAATTTTATTCGCCAGATTTTCGGCACATGCCCACGCCAGCGACAGGCCATCGTAAGTCGACGTTCCGCGCCCAATCTCATCCATCAATACCAGACTATACTCGGTGGCGTTATGCAGAATATTAGCGGTTTCGGTCATCTCCACCATAAAGGTTGAACGTCCGGAAGCCAGATCATCCGCTGCGCCAACACGGGTGAAGATGCGATCGATCGGTCCAATCTCGACTTTTTGTGCCGGTACGTAACTGCCAATATACGCCATCAGCGCAATCAACGCGGTCTGGCGCATATAGGTACTTTTACCGCCCATGTTCGGACCGGTGATGATCAACATCCGTCGCTGCGGTGACAGGTTCAGCGGGTTAGCAATAAACGGCTCATTCAGCACCTGTTCAACCACCGGATGGCGACCTTCGGTAATACGAATGCCGGGTTTATCGATAAAGGTCGGGCAGGTGTAGTTCAGGGTATATGCGCGTTCTGCCAGATTTACCAGCACGTCCAGTTCTGCCAGCGCACTCGCACTCTGTTGTAACGCTTCCAGATGCGGCAGTAGCAGGTCGAACAACTCTTCATAAAGCTGTTTTTCCAGCGTCAGTGCTTTACCTTTTGAAGTCAGTACCTTGTCTTCGTACTCTTTCAGCTCCGGAATAATGTAACGTTCGGCGTTTTTCAGTGTCTGGCGGCGCATATAGTTAATTGGCGCCAGATGACTTTGCCCACGGCTGATTTGAATGTAGTAGCCGTGCACCGCATTAAAGCCGACTTTCAGCGTGTCCAGACCGGTACGTTCACGTTCGCGGATTTCCAGACGCTCCAGATAATCGGTCGCACCGTCAGCCAGCGCACGCCACTCATCCAGCTCTTCGTTATAGCCTGGAGCGATGACGCCACCGTCGCGCACCAGCACCGGTGGCGTGTCGATGATTGCTCGCTCCAGCAGGTCGCGCAGTTCGGCAAATTCGCCCATTTTTTCACGCAGCGCCTGTACTGGTGCACTATCGACATTTTCTAGCTGTGCACGCAGTTCTGGCAGTTGCTGGAAGGCATGACGCATACGAGCAAGGTCGCGCGGGCGAGCGGTACGCAACGCCAGGCGTGCCAGAATACGCTCCAGATCGCCGACCTGCCGGAGTACCGGCTGTAACTCGGCGGTGAAATCCTGCAATGCGCCAATAGTTTGCTGACGCTCAAGCAACACACGGGTGTCGCGCACCGGCATATGCAGCCAGCGTTTCAGCATACGGCTACCCATCGGCGTGACGGTGCAATCGAGCACGGAAGCCAATGTATTTTCCGCGCCGCCCGCCAGATTCTGGGTAATTTCCAGGTTACGACGCGTCGCAGCATCCATAATGATGCTGTCCTGCTCACGTTCCATAGTGATAGAGCGAATATGCGGCAGGGTCGTGCGTTGGGTATCTTTCGCATACTGTAACAGACAACCGGCAGCACAAAGCCCACGAGGCGCGTTCTCGACGCCAAAACCGACCAGATCGCGGGTGCCAAATTGCAGGTTCAACTGCTGGCGCGCGGTGTCGATTTCAAACTCCCACAGCGGACGACGGCGCAGGCCGCGACGACCTTCAATCAGCGACATCTCGGCGAAATCTTCTGCATACAACAGTTCAGCCGGATTGGTGCGTTGCAGCTCTGCTGCCATCGTTTCGCGGTCAGCCGGTTCGCTCAGACGAAAACGACCGGAGCTGATATCCAGCGTCGCGTAACCGAAACCTTTGCTGTCCTGCCAGATAGCCGCCAGCAGATTGTCCTGACGCTCCTGTAGCAGGGCTTCATCGCTGATCGTGCCCGGCGTGACGATACGGACAACTTTGCGCTCAACCGGCCCTTTGCTGGTAGCCGGATCGCCGATTTGTTCACAAATCGCAACCGACTCACCTTGATTCACCAGTTTGGCGAGATAGTTTTCCACTGCATGGTAGGGAATACCCGCCATCGGGATCGGCTCGCCCGCAGATGCGCCGCGTTTAGTCAGTGAAATATCCAGCAGCTGCGATGCTCGTTTTGCGTCGTCATAAAACAGCTCGTAAAAGTCACCCATCCGGTAGAACAGCAGGATCTCAGGATGCTGGGCTTTCAGCTTGAGGTACTGCTGCATCATGGGCGTATGGTCTGAGAGATCCTTGTCGATAGACTCTTTCATATTGATTTTACTCATTTTTTTAAGTCTTGCGGCTACCCATGTGCCCCATGTGAAACCGCTTTAAACCCATATAAATCGATAAATTTGTGTATACCAGAAGCATACTGGTATGTAGTTGGCACATACTCTGACTTGCTGGTATACATATTATATAAATGACACTTTTTCAGCCGATTATAATCAATAAGTTATCTATCGACGTGAAATCAAAACTCGACCAGAAAGAGCGAGTTGTCTACTTACCTAATCCTGATCGAAAGCTGTATCTTATCACTGACAACCGCAGGTATTCATCCGTGGGTTTTTGTATCAAAATCAGGTCACCCCAAAACGACCTGTATCATCAACGACGGGGGCAAGACGTCGAAACAGGTTATCAGATCTATGATTGGCAATGTTTGAGATTTTGCCAGCAATGAACGGGCGCGCGAGACTGCTCGCAAATTTGTTGAAACTATGAAATTTATCAGACGAAATCCGAATGCAGTAAAGCGAAAAACAGAGGCTTCTGAGCTAACGCTCAGTGAAGTTTTGCGCAATACGGAAGCCATCTTATAGGCAGATTGAAACCGGTAAAGCCCAACACACTGGATATGCTAAATAAAGCCCAAAAACGCCTGAAAAGGTAAAACAGTCAATTTGTTATTGATGAATGTTTTAGTCTCTGTGTATTTTACTCCTATATACACTTTATTTTAGAACTTTCAAGATAATCGCTATTGATAATGTCAATATCGGTATTGATATTATTTAATATCGCTCTTCCTATTCATTTAATATATTTATTAAAAGGATATAAGTTGAAACAACTAACGATAACGGAGTAAGTTGATGACAAGTAAAAACACCCCCACAGAAATAGAAGAAATCGAAATAAGCAATTCAGAAATGTTCCTATGCGACTTGGAAAAAAATATCAATTCTGAAAACAGTACCTCACCAATTTCCGATTACACTAGAGTTCTGAAATATCTGCGCAAAGAAGTACAGAAGGTAACAACTCAACGAGAAGAAATAGAATTTGCAATGCTTTTTAAAGAAAAATTGGCAGAATTTTCAAAACGCTATAATTTACCAGAAGATCATTTTTCAATTGACATCAGTGGTTCACAGTTTTTAGTTAAAGAATATGGAGGGGAACATCTCATTTCAACTACCCATTTTGAGAATGGCGCATATTTTAGTCATCCACATGCTGACCATCAGATGGAACTAAAGGCTGAGCAGATTCCTAAAATAAGGATAGGTCAATACGTTCGTTTTGGTAGAAATGCATCAGTTAATGCTGGCGGCGATATCACTATTGGCATTGGTGTATGGTTATCACCAGGAAGCCAACTTCTTCGGCAGAATCATGATCCCTACGGTCGTCCATCTGTAGGAGCCAGAACTGTTGCAATGACAACACTACCAGCTATAACCCTCTCTGATTATGCATGGGTTGGTAGAGAGGCTATGGTTGGATGGGCTGCAGACTATATTGGTAAAGCAAGCATTATTGCAACGAGAACGTTTGTAAACACATGGGTAGGAGATTATTCAGTTGTTGGAGACAGAGGGAAGGTTTTGCAATATATGCCATTTAAAGCATATTTACTGGAGCATAAAAAACTATCATTCAAAGAAATATTGATGATTGATGACTGGGTTTCTGTCGATGAAGAGTGGTTACGTTATTATCGGAATGAAGTTGAAGGTAATATCATAGGCCACATGTTACATGAAACAATACAACTAAATAATAAAGATGGTGTTTTAATTATTAATCCACCTGATGCCAATGGTCTTGCTGATTTTACTAAACAGAAGCTGGATATAATCTCAACTGAACGAAATATTTGTCCTTCTGTATTACAATGGTGTTTGGATAATGATTGCTATAATGTTCGATTTAGAGGGGATTTTAATCTCTTCTCATTACCCTTCTTGACTGGAGGCAGTGCTCATTATCGTAGAAAAACGGGATATTCTCTTATAATTTGCCACCTTTCTACTAAAGAAATTAATGATAAGTTAATGAATGAGATCATGCGAGTGGCTGCGCCAGATGCTAAAATAATTTTGCAACAAGAAGCATATAAATTAATTTGTGAGTCATTGACTTCAGAATGTTTATATGGGGAATTTGTTTTTAATCGGGAAATTTTTATGGTGAAAAATCATATGTTATGTTAGAGAAAAAAGGATAAAAATAATGCCTTATATAATGTTATCTCTAGCGGCTATATTCTGGGGCGGTAATTATGTTGTTGGTAAGATTATGGTGGTTAATATGAACCCTATTCTGTTATCAGAATTAAGGTGGCTACTTACCAGTATAATCCTTGTTGCATTTAATTTTATAGCAATTAAGAAAAATTATAATTTAATAATTCGCAATAAAAAATCCATTATACTATTGGCTATATTAGGGCAAGTAATGTTCCCAGTGGCATTATATATTGGATTGCAATACACAACTTCATTAAATGCCGCTATATACTTATCATCCACTCCAGGATTGGTTCTTGCATTTAACTGGATATTTTTTAGGGATTACATATCAAAATCAAATGTTGCTGGTGTTATAATTAGTACGCTAGGTGTTGCTTGGTTAGTTACAAAAGGTGATATAACAAATCTACAATCTTTAGAAAAAATTAATCGCGGTGACTATTGGACTATGATTTCCGCAGTTAGTTGGGCGATCTATTGTTTTTTCCTTAGAAAGAAACCGAAAGAAATTTCTGGAAATGTATTTGTAACTGCGTGTGCGGTGGTTGGTGCTATTGTGTTAATACCGTTTAGTTTAATTAGCTTGATTCACAATGGTGCATTAATAAAGTTCGATTCTGATTTTTATAACGTTATTGGTATGGCATATCTGGTTATTTTTCCATCCTGGCTGTCATATCTATTTTGGAGTAAAGGTATATCAATAATTGGTGCTACCAGGGGAGAGATTTTTACGCATTTAATCCCATTATCGGCAGGGGTACTAAGTGTCATATTTCTTAAAGTAAATTTAGCACAATATCATGTGATAAGTATTATGGCGATATGCATAGGCGTTTTCCTTTGCTCTCGCCATGGAAAGAAGCCGCAGAGTAAAATTTCATAAAAGGGGATTTATATGAAATCACTTATCGACTGCACTATTAATGGGAATAGGTCTGTTATCCTCCAAAAAAAACATTGCAGTGAGGAATGTGTATATTTAATAAAGAATACATCAAGTTATGATCTTCTTTGTAAAAGTATTGAACAAGATATTTCTATATCTTCCTTAATGGATAAATTACCTGATATAAAACGTATACAACAAGAAAACATAAAAACTAACATATATAACATCCCGATGAAGCCAGCTGATGATAGAAATGTTTTTGTCAGTTCTTTTGGTCGGACACATAATACGTTGAATGGGTTACCTGCTGGAAATAGAGAGCTGGATTGGTTTTTTAAAGGAAATGGTACTACGTTACGAACTACAGGTGAACGTATAATCCTTCCTATGCAGTCTTTCTCAGGAGGTATTGAGGTCGAATATGTATTAGTCATTATAATAACAAACAACGGAAGGCCAAAGGTGGTTGGATATACAATAGCTAATGACTTCTCTGATGTTGGAATGAGGAAAATACATCCCAACTTAGCTAATCTATCGAAGTTGATGAGCACAGGAATCGGGCATGAGTTAATATTAACTGATAAAATACCAGAACATTCAAAAGTGGTCTGTAAGGTTGTACGTGAAGGTTCAGATATATGGCGGAAAGAAAGTGTACTCGGATTCGAAAATATGAGACATACCCAAAGCCAACTAATGGATATTTTATTTGGCAGTGACTTATTAAAATCTCCTGTTTATTCTGTTCATTATTTATTACTGGGGGCATCAATTAGTACCGATAAAGCTGGGGTTGAGTTACGTCATGGAGACACTATCATAATTGAAACTATAGAAGATGAGCTTCTTCTGCATAATTCTTATGAAGAAGAAGCTGTTATATATTCATGTTGCTCGTAAATGCCCAAAATTAGGGTTTGCATTTTGTGGCGGTAATAAATATCGCCACAATTAATTATTTAATTCACTTGTGGAAATTTTTATTTGATCTCGTTTGAGTATTTTATCTCCCTGAAATAATCTTTGATAATACTAACCAATGATAGAACGAAATGATGTTGCGAGTCTTTTGCATAAGATAACACGGTATTAAATGGTGTAAACCCTCCTGAAATGTTGTGAATTTTTACAGAGTCTCTATACATAGGTGATGTGGCTAAAGTTTTGGGGACCATTGAAATACCTTTGTCTTTAGCCACGCCGGTAAAAAGAACAGAATAGGAACCACACTCTATAATCTTTTTAGGCTTAAATCCAGCGGTAGAAAATAGGATATTAAGATTTCTGGATGATGCACTCCTTTTACTATTTACCAGGAAGACACTATCTTTGAGTTCAGATAGATGTGTTATATCCCTTCTTTCCCGAGAGGATATAATGACCATATCGTCAGAAAATAGATGGACATGATAGTTATTTTCTGCAACTATGCCCGCTCCAGTAATAACAATGTCCAGATCTCTGCTTTGTAGTCTTTCTGCTAATTCTAAAGAATTGCCTAGTGTTATATCAATATCTATTTTTTTATCACTAGCCCTATCAAGAATGGCATGTAAATGTTCAGCCGACAGGCTTGAAATACTGCCTAGCTTAATTTCACGATAAGTATTATCTGTATGTAGTTTACCTTCAAGTTCGTCAATCAGTGACAAAATTTTCTGAGCATAGTCATATAATAATCGTCCTTGTAAAGTAGGGAATACGCCGTCGTTCCGTCGTTCCAGGAGTGAAACTCCAACCTTACTTTCTAATTGTTTCAGACGTAATGAAATACTGGACTGAGTTCTGTATAAAAATCGTGCAGCTTGAGTGACACTGCCGGTATCAACTGTAGCCATAAAAGCCTTTAATTCAGAAATTTCCACATTTAGTCTCTCAATATAAATAGATTTCCAGTGCTGCCGGCGGTTTTTCATATGCGTCTATAAGATTCTGTTATCTGCAGTACTCTTACAGATGCATCGCAATCGAATATTTGTCGATATGGATTACTTATAGTCCGTAAATAGAATCTAGAGTTGTCTCCTTGGTTTATCCTCTTCCTGTTGGTGCTTAATGTATTCCCATTGATTTTGCCCCGCCACCGCCGGACAGCATTTAGTATGCTTCAGTTAATGTTATCCATTGCTGCAAGGTTAAGCTATGTTGCTCTTAAATTTGGCTTTGGTATGAATCCGATATAGCCTTTTTCACAAATTGTTTAGACATGCCATTGATCTGCAGACCGCTAGCTGCTGTTGTGCTGGGGGGCAGATTTAGTTCTCTGGTGATATTTCTTTAATAATCTGTATATCAGATAGAATGAATCGTGATTATCGCATGGGTATTTTATATATTTTAAAAAATGATCTCCTTGAGGGGAGTTGAGGCTCTAAACGCAAAAATTATTCTCATTCTTTGTAGCTTCATTACATCCAGGAACATGATATAAAATTAAATTTTATTTATTAACATGCCGCTGCATCATCGGAGTATGGGCGTCGAAATTTTCTATTACACTCATGGAGTTAGATCCGGTTCCCTGATGTTAAATGTAGTGTGATGGTTTTTATTTTCGTTGTAATCACATAAGGCGCACATGATACCGGAGTTAATCATTTCAGGGGAAGACACGAAAGGTGAGTTCTTGATGTCGGTTCCGGGAAAAATGCTGCTTTGCAGCGTTTGCTTGTTGGCTGTGGAGAAGGGGCGCAACATTGTCTGGTTGAAGAAACCTTCTCCTTCAGAGCCATAGTCCCCTTTACATTTAAGTTGTAATATAAATGCACCTTAATAGTGTGGAGGCAGCATGTCCGGTAAGCGTATCTCTCGTGAAAAACTGACGATTAAAAGAATGATCGATCTTTATCAAGCGCAATGCCCGCAGGCGTCAGCGGAGCCGGGGCATTACGATGCGCTGTTTGCTTACGCGCAAAAGCGGCTGGATAAATGTGTGTTCGGCGAAGAGAAACCAGCCTGTAAGCAGTGTCCGGTTCACTGTTATCAGCCAGCAAAGCGTGAGGAGATGAAACAGATTATGCGTTGGGCGGGGCCGCGAATGCTGTGGCGTCATCCGATCTTAACCGTGCGTCATCTGATTGATGATAAGCGTCCGGTGCCGGAATTGCCGGAAAAATATCGCCCGAAGAAACCACGTGAATAGCGTGCCGGATAGATCTTCCTGTCCGGCACTCCAGACGATTAAACCAACGCCGCTTTATCAATTCCCAGCCGCTTCATCCGTGACAGCAGGGTGGTGCGTTTTAACCCCAGACGTTGCGCAGCGCCTTTCGGACCCGCGACTACGCCGTTCGTCTCTTTTAATACGCGAACAATCAGTTGATATTCATCTTCGCCTTCCTGAGCGACGACCGTTGCAGCAGGCGGCGTTTCGGGTTCTGGCAGTGAGATATCGGGTAAAGAGAGTTGTAGAACATTACCGCGAGTCAGCAGTACCGCACGCTCAATAACATTTTCCAGTTCGCGCACGTTACCCGGCCATTCCATGTTGCTCAATATGCGCAGTGTCTCGGCAGGAATGCTGTCGATATTGCGCCCCAGTCGGCGGGCAATTTTGAAGGTAAAGGCTTTCGCCAGCAGCGGAATATCTTCCGGGCGCTCGCGTAACGGCGGCAGGTGGATCGGGAAGACGTTCAGGCGGTAATAGAGATCGCTACGGAACTCGCGGTCGGCGACCATTTTTTTCAGATCGCGGTTAGTTGCGGCGATTAAACGCACGTCTGTCTGAATGATTTTGTTGCTGCCGAGGCGTTCAAACTCCTGCTCCTGCAATACGCGCAGCAACTTCGGCTGTAACTCCAGTGGCATATCGCCCACTTCATCGAGGAACAGAGAGCTTTTATCCGCCAGTTCAAAACGACCGATGCGCTGGGCGCTGGCACCGGTAAAGGCACCACGTTCATGACCAAACAGATCGCTTTCCAGTAATCCGGCAGGCATGGCGGCGCAGTTCATTTTCACCATGCGACGATTATTACGCCCACTGAGATTATGGATTACGCGGGCAATCAGCTCTTTACCCGTGCCAGTTTCACCGAGGATCAGAACGGTACTGTCGCTTTGCGCCACCATTTCAACTTGTTTAAGCACGCTGTACATGGCTTCGCTGCGACCAATAATCTCGCCAAATTCACTATCCACTTTGTTGAGTTGTTCCGTCAGGGCAAGGTTTTCATCAACCAGCCGCTCTTTCAGACGGTGGATTTCCTGGTAGGCGAGGGCATTATCGACGGCGATTGCCACTCGTTCGGCAATCTGGCGCAGCAAACTCAGGTTGGTGGTGGTAAATGTTTTCTCTTCGCACTGTGCCAGTTTCAGCACGCCCAGCATGGTATTGCCAGACATCAACGGCAGCAGGCACAGCGTCTGGATCTGGTTGCCCCAGGTATCGAACAACATGCGTTCGTAGGGGGCTAAATCATCCCGCTCGTGGAGATTAATCAGCAGCATCTCTTTGCTTTTAAATACGCGCTCGGTGAGGGTTCCGGCCTCATCAACTTCACTCTGTTCGTGAGTGGGATGCTGTTTATCGAGATAGTGAGTGGAGTAGACGTTGAGTTTGTTTTTGCGGTGGCTGCGTAAGACGATGCTGATATCGTCAATGTCGAAGTAGTAGTGGATCTCTTTCGCCACTTCGCTGACCAGTTCGTCCATGTCCAGGCGGGAGAGTACCGCATTGGTGATGGCAACCAGAATGCGGAAGTTATCCCGTTCCCGACATAACAGTTCGTAGTCGACATTGTTGATGATGCGACTCTGAATTTGCTCGGTGACAACAGAAACAATCTGCGTAAAGGTTTGCAGGCGATTGAACTCTTTTTCGCTCCACGGGCGATCGTCATAACGAATAAATTCACAGCCGCCAAAAATATGTCCTTCCGCTGCCTGTGGCATCAGGCAATAGTGACCAAATTTAGGGTATAGCCCGCTTGTGGCCAGTTGTGGCCAGGTTTCACAAAATTCTTCGTAGCTGCAATGCAGCGTATCAGGACGTGACAAAATGCTGCGCACCGGCCCATGTGCCAGAACGGTTTCGTCTTCGTATTTTATAGGGGGTTCTTTGTCACGCGACGCGTAATAAGTCGCACGTTGAGTCTGCGCTTGCCACAACACAATAGCCGCGTTGTCGGCGAGCGCAGAACGCTTTACCAGTTGCGAAAGAGCCTCACACAGCGAGGCCAGATCGGGCTGCTGCAATAGTGTCCGAGTGATGTCGAACAACCCTTGTTGCCCGAGATCACTCATCGGTGTATACGACATGTTGTTCTTCCAGGAAAGCACCGCTAAGCGGTGCAAAAGGTAAATGACAAATTATAGGAGCTTTAGATTTTTGTTAGCATATACGAGGCAGCGGTTCGGCGTGAGGTAGATCGAGAGTTCGTTTCACGCCATAAAGCCCTGCGAGACGAACACCTTTACGTTCCACCACTTCGCCAATTAACGCCGCATCCTGTCCTAGTGGATGGGAATGCAGCGCCGCCAACACTTGCTCAGCCGCGTTACGCTCTACGGCAATCACCAGCTTACCTTCGTTGGCAAAGTTGAGGGCGTCCAGCCCCAGCAGCTCACAAACGCCGCGCACGGCAGGTTTAACCGGTAGCGCAGCTTCTGAAAGTTCAATGCCGCAACCGCAGGCTGCCGCAAACTCATGAACCACCGCATTCACCCCACCACGGGTGGCATCGCGCAGCGCCTTCACGCCGGGAATGTCTCGCAGCGTTTGAATCAGCGGCGTCAGCACCGCGCAATCGCTGACCAGTTCGCCATCCAGCCCCAGTTGTTCGCGCAAGTTAAGGATAGTCGCACCGTGGTCGCCGAGCGTACCGCTAACCAGCAATACATCGCCGGCGGTCAGGGTTTGTGCACCCCAGTGAATATTTGCCGGGATCGCGCCCATGCCTGCGGTGTTGATAAACAGTTTATCTGCCGCCCCACGCTGCACCACTTTGGTATCGCCGGTGACAATAGCAATGCCAGCCGCACGGGCAGTTTCAGCCATGCTGGTGACCACGGCTTTCAGCGTCTCCATCGGCAATCCTTCTTCAAGGATAAATCCACAGGAGAGATAGCGTGGAATTGCGCCGCTGACCGCCACGTCATTCGCCGTGCCGCAAATCGCCAGCTTGCCAATATTGCCACCAGGAAAGAACAGCGGGTCAATGACGTAACTGTCGGTGGAAAAGGCCAGACGGTCGCCTTCCGCCACCAGTTGTGCCAGGTCAAGACGCGCCTGATCTTCCTGCTCTGCCAGCCACGGATTCGCAAAGGCTTCCATAAACAGGCTGTTGATTAATTGCTGCATCGCCTGGCCGCCGCTGCCGTGGGCGAGTTGGATATTATTCACGCTTCACTCTCCTGCTGACGATACTGATACCACGCGGCGCACGCTCCTTCAGAGGAGACCATCAGCGCGCCGAATGCGGTTTGAGGATTACAGGTGTTACCAAAAAGCGGGCATTGATGCGGCTTACATTTGCCCGTCAATACTTCGCCACAGCGCGCGCGTGGATCATCGCAAACCTGCTGCGGTGCCGGGCGGAAATGCGCTTCAGCGTCAAATCGCTGATAATCCGGCGTTAGATGCACGCCAGAAGATTCGATCACCCCAAGGCCACGCCATTCGCTATCGCCGTTAACACAGAACACGTCGGCTATCGCCTGTTGCGCCAGCAGGTTACCTGCGTCAGGCACCACTCGCCGGTACTGATTCTCTACTTTGCTGTGGGCCGCTATTTTCTGCTCTACCAGCATCACCACGCCTTGTAGTAGATCAAGTGGTTCGAAACCAGCGACCACCAGCGGACGATTAAAATCGCTGGCGATAAAATTATAGGCATCGGTGCCGATAACCATACTGACGTGGCCTGGCGCGAGGAACGCATCAATGCCATTGTCCGGTTGTTCCAGCAAACTGCGCAGCGTGGGGATAAGCGTAATGTGCTGGCAGAAGAAGTAAAAGTTCTGCACATCGCGGGCTTTCGCCTGTTGCAGAGTGATGGCGGTGGTCGGCATGGTGGTTTCAAACCCTAAGCCGAAGAACACCACTTTGCGGGTTGGGTTCTCCTGCGCCAGTTTCAATGCATCCATTGGCGAGTAGACGATGCGCACATCGGCACCGCGCGCTTTTGCCTGCAACAGTGACCCCTGTTTTCCAGGTACGCGCATGGCGTCGCCAAAGGTACAGAAAATCACTTCCGGATGGCTGGCAATCTCCACGCAGGTGTCGATTCTGCCCATCGGCAGTACACACACCGGGCAGCCCGGACCGTGGATAAACTCAACGTTTTCTGGCAGTAACTGATCGAGGCCGAATTTAAAAATGGCGTGGGTATGACCGCCACACACTTCCATAATGCGCAGAGGGCGTTCGGCAGTGTAAGAGAGATGTGAAGCACGTTCGCGCAGATGCTCAATTAACTGCATCACCTGTTCCGGCGCGCGATATTCATCAACAAAACGCATTATTTTTCCTCGCCATACAACAGCGCGCCGACATCCGGCTCAACGTCAAACATATTTCGTAATGCGTCGAGGGTATCGCGCGCTTCGGCTTCATTAATTACGCTCATGGCAAAGCCAACGTGAACCAGTACCCACTGACCCACGCGCGGCTGACCGTTTTCATCGCAGCTGCCGACTAACGTTAAGTCGACATCGCGCTGAATGCCGCAGACGTCGACTTTCGCCTGGTTGCCGTCAATGGTGCGAATCTGGCCGGGAACGCCTATGCACATCGCTGTGTCTCCAGCCAGTTCAGCCACTGGTCCATCCCTTCGCCGCTGGTGGCGGAAATGAGGATGATTTCAATTTCTGGATTGACTTCGCGGGCGCAGGCGATGCATTTCTCAACGTCGAAATTGAGATACGGCAGCAGGTCAACTTTGTTGAGCAGCATCAGCGAGGCGGCGGCAAACATATGCGGATATTTCAGCGGTTTGTCTTCGCCTTCGGTAACGGAAAGCACCGCAACTTTATGTTTTTCACCCAGATCGAAGCTGGCCGGGCATACGAGGTTGCCGACGTTTTCGATAAACAGAATACCGTTATCGTCCAGTGGCAGACGCGGCGCGGCGTCGGCGATCATCTGTGCGTCAAGATGGCAACCTTTACCGGTGTTCACCTGAATCGCTGGCGTGCCGGTAGCGCGAATACGTGCGGCATCGTTCACGGTTTGCTGGTCGCCTTCAATCACCGCGCACGGAACGCTGTTTTTCAGGCGCATTAAGGTTTCCGTCAGCAGCGTGGTTTTACCGGAACCGGGGCTGGATACCAGGTTGAGCACCAGTTGATTACGGGCAGCAAAACGCGCGCGGTTACGTTCAGCCAGGCGATTATTTTTGTCCAGCACGTCAATTTCGACTTCCAGCATCCGGCGCTGGCTCATGCCCGGCGCGTGTGTGCCTGCTTCGCCATGACCGTAATGCAGGTCGCCCTCTTCGGTCTGGCTGGGGGTAAATTCAGGCGCTTTAATGCCGGTGATTTTCATCTTCGGGCGTGCAGCCGGGGCAAAAGGCGCGCTACGAAACGCGGAATGAGGGTTATGTTCATCACCCTCGATATACAGGTTGCCTTCACCGCAACCGCATGTTGTACACATCGCTCACTCCTGGTCTATTTCTATCCGCCGAATCTGTAAACCGTCGTCTGCCACAATGCGCAGCATGTCGCCATGACACTGTGGGCAGCGGCGGACGCGCTGGGTCAGTAGCGTCACATACTGTTGGCATGTTTCACACCAGCATTCGGCCTCTTGTTCTTCGAGGTGCAGTTTACAACCTTCCGCCACGCTGCCACGGCAAACCAGATCAAAACAAAAGGCAAGAGAGCTGGTTTCGACACAAGAAAATGCGCCAATTTTGAGCCAGACCCCAGTTACGCGTTTTGCACCGTGCTTTGCGGCCTGTTGTTCAATCAATTCCAGTGCCCGTTGGCAGAGGGTTATTTCGTGCATATCGCCTCCCATTAACTATTGCCAGCTATAAGCAATAATTGTGCCAGTGTTGACTATCCCTGCGGTGAATAATGTCGATGATGTCGAAATGACACGTCGACACGGCGTCGAAATTCAGCGGAATCATAAAAATCACCTAAATAACAATGAATTAAAAATTGGCACAAAAAATGCTTAAGGGCAGGCATCTCTGTTAAACGGGTAACCTGACAATGACTATTTGGGAAATAAGCGAGAAAGCCGATTACATCGCACAGCGGCATCGTCGCCTACAGGACCAGTGGCATATCTATTGCAATTCGCTGGTTCAGGGGATCACGTTATCAAAAGCGCGTTTGCATCACGCGATGAGCTGCGCGCCAGATAAAGAACTCTGTTTCGTTCTTTTTGAACATTTTCGCATTTACGTCACCCTGGCGGATGGCTTTAACAGCCATACCATCGAGTATTACGTCGAAACGAAAGATGGCGAAGACAAACAGCGGATTGCACTGGCTCAGTTGAGCAGTGACGGCATGATTGATGGCAAGGTCAACATCCGTAATCGCGAACAAGTGCTGGAACACTATCTCGAAAAAATCGCCGGCGTTTACGACAGCTTATACACCGCCATTGAAAACAATACCCCGGTGAATTTAAGCCAACTGGTAGAGGGACAAAGCTCGGCAGCATGAGCTGAGGCTTTGCCCGTTTTGCAGGCGTCATGCCTGTTTGGGGATGGGCGTGTCGATGAGTGTCGAAAATGACATTTCATCGGCATGTTTTCGTCAAAAATGACAATCACCTGAGGAATGCCTGGTGAATCGTTTTGTAATTGCTGACTCCACGCTCTGTATCGGCTGCCACACCTGTGAGGCCGCCTGTTCAGAGACGCATCGCCAGCACGGCCTGCAATCCATGCCGCGCCTGCGAGTGATGCTAAATGAAAAAGAATCTGCACCGCAGCTCTGTCACCACTGTGAAGATGCGCCCTGTGCGGTGGTCTGCCCGGTTAATGCCATCACCCGCGTTGATGGTGCCGTGCAGTTGAATGAAAGTCTGTGCGTAAGCTGCAAACTTTGCGGCATCGCCTGCCCGTTTGGCGCAATTGAATTTTCCGGCAGCCGTCCGCTGGATATTCCGGCAAATGCCAATACCCCGAAAGCGCCACCGGCACCGCCTGCTCCGGTGCGTGTCAGCACATTGCTTGACTGGGTGCCGGGCATTCGCGCGATCGCCGTCAAATGTGATCTTTGTAGCTTTGATGAACAAGGTCCAGCTTGCGTGCGGATGTGCCCAACCAAAGCCCTGCATCTGGTGGATAACACCGATATCGCCCGCGTCAGCAAACGTAAGCGTGAGCTGACTTTTAATACGGACTTTGGCGATCTCACCTTGTTTCAGCAGGCTCAAAGTGGAGAGGCTAAATGAGCGCAATTTCCCTGATCAACAGCGGCGTGGCGTGGTTTGTTGCCGCCGCTGTTCTGGCATTTCTCTTTTCTTTTCATAAGGCGCTGAGTGGCTGGATAGCCGGGATTGGCGGCGCGGTTGGTAGCGTGTACACAGCAGCAGCAGGTTTCACCGTGCTGACGGGGGCGGTCGGCGTGAGCGGTACGCTGTCACTGGTAAGCTACGATGTGCAAATCTCTCCGCTTAACGCGATTTGGTTGATAACCCTCGGCCTGTGCGGCCTGTTTGTCAGCCTCTACAACATTGACTGGCATCGCCACGCGCAGGTGAAATGCAACGGCTTGCAGATCAATATGCTGATGGCTGCCGCCGTGTGCGCCGTTATCGCCAGCAACCTGGGCATGTTCGTGGTAATGGCCGAAATCATGGCTCTGTGCGCGGTGTTTCTCACCAGCAACAGCAAAGAGGGCAAACTGTGGTTTGCGCTGGGGCGTCTTGGCACTCTGCTGCTGGCGATTGCCTGCTGGCTGGTCTGGCAACGTTACGGCACGCTGGATCTGCGCCTGCTGGATATGCGCGTGCAACAGCTGCCGCTCGGTTCCGATATCTGGCTGCTCGGCGTGATTGGCTTTGGCCTGCTGGCCGGGATTATCCCGCTGCACGGCTGGGTGCCGCAGGCTCATGCTAACGCTTCTGCGCCTGCTGCCGCGCTGTTTTCCACGGTGGTAATGAAAATCGGCCTGCTGGGCATTTTAACCCTGTCTCTGCTGGGCGGTAACGCGCCGCTGTGGTGGGGAATTGCGCTGCTGGTGCTCGGCATGATCACCGCGTTCGTCGGTGGTTTGTATGCGCTGATGGAGCACAACATCCAGCGTCTGCTGGCTTACCACACACTGGAAAATATCGGCATCATCCTGCTGGGGCTGGGGGCTGGCGTAACGGGTATCGCGCTCGAACAACCGGCGCTGATTGCTCTTGGCCTGGTCGGTGGCCTGTACCATCTGCTTAATCATAGCCTGTTCAAAAGCGTACTGTTCCTTGGGGCGGGTAGCGTCTGGTTCCGTACTGGTCATCGCGATATCGAAAAACTCGGCGGCATTGGCAAGAAAATGCCGGTTATCTCCATCGCCATGTTAGTCGGGCTGATGGCAATGGCTGCGCTGCCGCCGTTGAACGGTTTTGCCGGTGAATGGGTTATCTATCAATCCTTCTTCAAACTGAGCAATAGCGGAACGTTCGTTGCCCGTCTGCTGGGGCCGCTGCTCGCAGTGGGTCTGGCAATTACCGGTGCGCTGGCGGTGATGTGTATGGCGAAAGTCTATGGCGTCACGTTCCTCGGTGCGCCACGTACCAAAGAAGCCGAAAACGCCACCTGTGCGCCGCTCCTGATGAGCGTCAGCGTAGTGGCACTGGCGATTTGCTGCGTAATTGGCGGTGTTGCTGCGCCGTGGCTGCTGCCGATGCTGTCAGCAGCTGTACCTCTGCCGCTGGAGCCTGCTAACACCACCGTTTCTCAACCAATGATCACGTTGCTGCTGATTGCCTGCCCGCTGCTGCCATTCATTATTATGGCGATTTGCAAAGGCGACCGTCTGCCGTCGCGTTCCCGTGGCGCGGCATGGGTGTGCGGCTACGACCATGAAAAATCAATGGTGATTACTGCTCATGGTTTTGCCATGCCGGTGAAACAGGCGTTTGCGCCGGTGCTGAAACTGCGCAAAGTGCTGAATCCAGTGTCGCTGGTGCCGGGCTGGCAGAGCGAGGGGAGTGCGTTGCTGTTCCGCCGGATGGCGCTGGTTGAACTGGCGGTGCTGGTGGTGATTATTGTTTCACGAGGAGCCTGAGAATGAGTGTTTTATATCCGTTAATTCAGGCGCTGGTGTTATTTGCCGTTGCGCCGCTGCTCTCCGGTATAACCCGCGTGGCGCGCGCCCGCTTGCATAACCGTCGCGGGCCGGGCGTGTTGCAGGAGTATCGCGACATTATCAAACTGCTGGGGCGTCAGAGTGTTGGCCCGGATGCCTCCGGCTGGGTGTTCCGCCTGACGCCATACGTGATGGTGGGCGTCATGCTGACTATCGCTACCGCGCTGCCGGTGGTGACCGTCGGTTCTCCGCTGCCGCAACTGGGCGATTTGATCACCTTACTGTATCTCTTCGCCATCGCGCGTTTCTTCTTTGCCATTTCCGGTCTGGATACCGGTAGCCCGTTTACCGCTATCGGCGCGAGCCGTGAAGCGATGCTCGGTGTGCTGGTCGAGCCGATGTTGTTGCTCGGCCTGTGGGTCGCGGCGCAGGTTGCCGGTTCCACCAACATCAGCAACATCACCGACACCGTTTACCACTGGCCTCTGAGCCAGAGCATTCCGCTGGTACTGGCGCTTTGTGCCTGTGCGTTCGCTACTTTTATCGAAATGGGCAAACTGCCATTCGACCTGGCGGAAGCCGAGCAGGAGTTGCAGGAAGGCCCACTCTCTGAATACAGCGGCAGCGGCTTTGGCGTCATGAAATGGGGTATCAGCCTGAAACAGCTGGTGGTGTTGCAGATGTTCGTCGGGGTGTTTATTCCGTGGGGACAAATGGAAACCTTCACCGCTGGTGGGCTGCTGCTGGCGCTGGTGATTGCCATCGTCAAACTGGTGGTCGGCGTCCTGGTTATCGCGCTGTTCGAAAACAGCATGGCCCGTCTGCGTCTTGATATTACTCCGCGCATTACCTGGGCTGGGTTTGGCTTTGCATTTTTAGCGTTCGTCTCCTTGCTGGCGGCGTGATTAAAGAGAGTATGAGCATGTCTGAAGAAAAATTAGGTCAACATTATCTCGCCGCGCTGAATGAGGCATTTCCGGGCGTCGTGCTGGATCACGCCTGGCAGACCAAAGATCAGCTGACCGTGACCGTAAAGGTGAACTATCTGCCGGAAGTGGTGGAGTTCCTCTACTACAAACAGGGTGGCTGGCTGTCGGTACTGTTTGGTAACGACGAACGCAAACTGAATGGTCATTATGCCGTTTACTATGTGCTGTCGATGGAGAAGGGCACGAAGTGCTGGATCACGGTTCGCGTCGAAGTTGACGCCAACAAACCGGAATATCCGTCCGTGACGCCGCGCGTTCCGGCGGCGGTGTGGGGCGAGCGTGAAGTGCGCGATATGTACGGTTTGATTCCGGTTGGTCTGCCGGATGAACGTCGTCTGGTGCTGCCGGATGACTGGCCGGATGAACTTTATCCGCTGCGTAAAGACAGCATGGATTATCGTCAGCGTCCGGCACCGACCACCGATGCTGAAACCTACGAGTTCATCAACGAACTGGGCGACAAGAAAAACAACGTTGTGCCGATTGGTCCGCTGCATGTCACTTCTGACGAACCGGGTCACTTCCGTCTGTTCGTCGATGGCGAAAATATTAT
Organism: Escherichia sp. MOD1-EC7011; assembly: GCF_002965005.1. Taxonomy (NCBI): domain Bacteria; kingdom Pseudomonadati; phylum Pseudomonadota; class Gammaproteobacteria; order Enterobacterales; family Enterobacteriaceae; genus Escherichia; species Escherichia sp. MOD1-EC7011. The sequence goes on along the minus strand of NZ_PTRD01000022.1, from coordinate 55,182 downwards.
CGACGCCGACTACCGCCTGTTCTACGTCCATCGCGGCATGGAAAAACTGGCGGAAACCCGTATGGGTTACAACGAAGTGACCTTCCTCTCTGACCGTGTGTGCGGGATCTGCGGCTTTGCTCACAGCACCGCCTACACCACGTCGGTGGAAAACGCGATGGGTATTCAGGTGCCAGAACGCGCGCAGATGATCCGCGCCATTCTGCTGGAGGTGGAACGCCTGCACTCGCATCTGCTCAACCTCGGCCTCGCCTGTCACTTTACCGGCTTTGACTCCGGCTTTATGCAGTTCTTCCGCGTGCGTGAATCTTCCATGAAAATGGCGGAGATCCTCACCGGGGCGCGTAAAACTTACGGTCTGAACCTGATCGGCGGGATTCGTCGCGATCTGCTGAAAGATGACATGATCCAGACCCGTCAACTGGCGCAGCAAATGCGTCGTGAAGTACAGGAGCTGGTGGATGTGCTGCTGAGTACGCCAAATATGGAACAGCGCACCGTCGGCATTGGTCGTCTGGATCCGGAAATCGCCCGCGATTTCAGTAACGTTGGCCCGATGGTGCGCGCCAGCGGCCACGCTCGTGATACCCGTGCTGATCACCCGTTTGTCGGTTATGGCCTGCTGCCGATGGAAGTTCACAGCGAGCAGGGCTGCGACGTTATTTCGCGTCTGAAAGTGCGTATCAACGAAGTCTTTACCTCGCTCAATATGATCGACTACGGCCTGGACAATCTGCCAGGCGGCCCGCTGGCGGTGGAAGGATTCACCTACATTCCACACCGTTTTGCGCTGGGCTTTGCCGAAGCGCCACGTGGCGATGATATCCACTGGAGCATGACCGGCGATAACCAGAAGCTGTACCGCTGGCGCTGTCGTGCCGCGACCTACGCGAACTGGCCGACCCTGCGCTACATGTTGCGCGGCAACACCGTTTCTGATGCGCCGCTGATTATCGGTAGCCTCGACCCTTGCTACTCCTGTACCGACCGCATGACCGTGGTCGATGTGCGTAAGAAGAAGAGCAAAGTGGTGCCGTACAAAGAACTCGAGCGTTACAGCATTGAGCGTAAAAACTCGCCGCTGAAATAAGGAATCGCCATGTTTACCTTTATCAAAAAAGTTATCAAAACCGGCACGGCGACCTCGTCTTATCCGCTGGAGCCGATTGCGGTTGATAAAAACTTCCGTGGTAAGCCAGAGCAGAACCCGCAGCAGTGCATCGGCTGCGCGGCCTGCGTCAATGCCTGCCCGTCAAACGCCTTAACGGTTGAAACCGACCTCACCACCGGTGAGCTGGCGTGGCAGTTCAATCTTGGGCGCTGCATCTTCTGTGGACGCTGCGAAGAAGTCTGCCCGACGGCGGCAATCAAACTGTCGCAAGAGTACGAACTGGCGGTGTGGAAGAAAGAAGACTTCCTGCAACAGTCCCGCTTCGCGCTGTGCAACTGCCGCGTCTGCAATCGTCCTTTCGCCGTACAGAAAGAGATCGACTACGCCATTGCGCTGCTTAAGCACAATGGTGACAGCCGCGCGGAAAACCACCGCGAAAGCTTTGAGACTTGCCCGGAATGTAAGCGCCAGAAATGCCTGGTGCCGTCCGACCGTATTGAACTGACTCGCCATATGAAAGAGGTCATCTGATGAGCAATTTATTAGGCCCCCGTGACGCCAACGGCATTCCGGTTCCGATGACGGTGGATGAATCCATCGCCAGCATGAAGGCGTCGTTACTGAAAAAAATCAAACGTTCTGCCTACGTTTACCGCGTGGACTGCGGTGGCTGCAACGGCTGCGAAATTGAAATTTTCGCCACGCTTTCGCCGCTGTTCGATGCAGAACGCTTCGGTATTAAAGTTGTTCCGTCCCCGCGTCATGCGGATATTTTACTGTTTACCGGCGCGGTCACCCGTGCAATGCGATCCCCTGCGCTACGTGCGTGGCAGTCCGCGCCGAACCCTAAAATCTGTATCTCTTACGGTGCCTGCGGTAACAGCGGTGGCATTTTCCACGATCTCTACTGCGTGTGGGGCGGTACGGATAAAATCGTCCCGGTGGATGTTTACATCCCTGGTTGCCCGCCAACGCCTGCCGCCACGCTGTACGGCTTTGCAATGGCGCTCGGCCTGCTGGAGCAGAAAATCCATGCCCGTGAGCCAGGCGAACTGGATGAGCAACCGGCAGAGATTCTGCATCCGGATATGGTGCAGCCGCTGCGCGTGAAAGTGGATCGCGAAGCGCGTCGCCTGGCGGGTTACCGCTACGGTCGCCAGATTGCCGATGACTTCCTTACGCAATTAGGGCAGGGCGAAGAGCAGGTTGCTCGCTGGCTGGAAGCGGAAAACGATCCGCGTCTGAACGAGATTGTCAGCCATCTGAATCATGTTGTTGAAGAGGCGCGTATCCGATGAGTGAAAAGGTGGTGTTCAGTCAACTGAGCCGTAAATTTATTGATGAGAACGATGCCACGCCCGCCGAGGCGCAGCAGGTGGTCTATTACAGCCTGGCGATTGGTCACCACCTTGGGGTTATCGATTGTCTGGAAGCGGCGCTCACCTGCCCGTGGGATGAATATCTGGCATGGATTGCCACTCTGGAGGCGGGCAGCGAAGCCCGCCGCAAAATGGAAGGCGTGCCGAAATATGGTGAGATCGTCATCGACATTAACCATGTGCCGATGCTGGCCAACGCATTCGATAAAGCCCGGGCAGCGCAAACTTCGCAGCAGAAGGAATGGAGTACAATGCTGTTAAGTATGCTGCATGATATTCATCAGGAAAACGCCATCTATTTGATGGTGAGGAGATTGCGTGACTGACGTTTTACTCTGTGTTGGCAATAGCATGATGGGCGATGATGGCGCAGGCCCGCTGCTGGCGGAAAAGTGCGCCGCCGCGCCGAAAGGTAATTGGGTGGTGATTGACGGCGGTAGCGCACCGGAAAACGACATTGTCGCCATCCGTGAACTGCGCCCTACGCGGTTACTGATTGTCGACGCCACGGATATGGGGCTAAACCCCGGCGAGATCCGCATCATCGACCCGGATGACATCGCCGAGATGTTTATGATGACTACCCATAACATGCCGTTGAATTACCTTATCGACCAGTTAAAAGAAGACATTGGCGAAGTGATTTTCCTTGGTATCCAGCCGGATATCGTCGGCTTTTACTATCCGATGACCCAACCGATTAAAGATGCGGTAGAAACCGTTTATCAACGACTGGAAGGCTGGGAAGGGAATGGCGGCTTCGCGCAGTTAGCGGTGGAAGAAGAGTAGTTCTTCATTAAGGAATTCAGGGAATTGAAAACCAGGACAGGGATGTGCGCTTTTTTATTGAGCTTAGTGCTTCCTGCGCAGGCCACCAGCTTTACCGAATATCTGCCGATGAGTGACAGCGAATACGCACAAAAGTGGGCGCTGAAACCTCTCCTGACCATGCCTTATTTTACCGATCAAAACTGGCATTTTAGAAAAGTGGGCGTTGCTGGCGTAACGCTTGAGAAGATGCCAAATGAAGAGGATGACTGGCAATTAACCGCAAAAGACCGCGCCGGTAAATCCTGGACAGTGCCTGTGGGTATGCTGGCAAACATAGCGGGCAAAGGGCAACTCTATCGCGCCGATCTTGATCGTAACGGCATTCAGGATCTGGTTATCTGATTACCCAGTGCCGGTAATGGTCTGGCTCCTTATGCACATTTAATCCTGTTGACGTTCACACGCGAAGGTCGTCCCTGTGTCTTTGAACCCTGGGGATTCTACACCGTAAGCAAAACTGGCGTTGATGATTTGCTGGATTTGCAAGGCAATGGTCACACGCAGCTGCTGGATATGCAGTTTGATTCCGGTTACTGGCTAACCAGTTTGTATCAGGTAAAAGAGGCCAAATGGCAGCGTGTTCATGGCTGGTTTGGCAAGTTAAGCTATCCCGCACTCACGCGTTTTACTTATACTCCCAACCGTAAACTCGTTCTCAAACCCATCGCTGGACGCGACCCGCAAACGGAAGATTTGGCGCTGACGCAGCGTTGTTTGATAACGGGGGATATGCTTGATGGGGTGAATCAGAACTGATGGCAAACGCTAAATTGCCCGATGCGCTGCGCTTATCGAGCCTACAAAGTTCGTGCGACATGTAGGCCGGATAAGGCGTTCACGCCGCATCCGGCACGGTTACTTACTCTAAATCTTCCCCATTACTGGCAATCACTTTTTTATACCACCAGAACGATTTCTTACGCGTGCGCGTCAGCGTACCGTTGCCTGCGTCGTCACGGTCAACAAAGACAAAACCGTAGCGCTTGCTCATTTCACCCGTTGAGGCGGAAACTAAATCAATACAGCCCCAGGTGGTGTAGCCCATCAGCGGAATGCCGTCTGCAATCGCTTCGCCCATTGCTCGGATATGTTCGCGTAAATAGCTGATGCGATAGTCATCGTTAATCTCACCATTGGCAGCAAATTCATCTTTTGCGCCGAGGCCGTTTTCCACCAGAAACAGTGGCTTCTGATAACGGTCGTACATCATGTTCATGGTGATACGCAGACCGAGTGGATCAATACCCCAGCCCCAGTCGCTCACTTGCAGATACGGGTTACGCAGCGATTTCACCACGTTCGCCGCACTGCTGTTGTTGGCGTTCATCTCCGCCGAGGCGCAGCGCGAGGCGTAATAGCTGAAAGAGACAAAATCGACGGTGTTTTTCAGGATTTCATCATCGCCAGGCGCTTTGTCGATGGTTACCCCTTTTTCGCGGAATACGCGGGCAGAGTAAGCCGGATACGCGCCCCGCGCCTGCACATCGATAAAAAACAGGTTTTCCCGATCTTTCTCCAGCGCCGCCCAGATATCTTCCGGCTTGCAGCTATAAGGGTAGAAGTTGCCGCCCGCCAGCATACAGCCCACCTGATTTTGCGGGTTAACCTCATGGGCGATTTTGGTGGCTAATGCACTGGCAATCAGCTGGTGGTGTGCGGCCTGATATTTCACCTGATCCTGATTTTCCCCTTCTTCAAACACCAGACCCGCGCCGGAGAACGGGCTATGCAACATAATGTTGATTTCATTGAAGGTTAGCCAGTATTTCACCAGACTATCAAATGCTTCAAAGCAGGTTTGGGCGTAGCGAGTGAAAAACTCCACCAGCTTGCGGTTACGCCAGGAGCCATATTCCGTCACCAGATGCATCGGCACATCGAAGTGACACAACGTGACCAGCGGTTCGATACCGTACTTTTTACACTCTTCAAAGACAGAACGATAAAAAGCAATGCCCTGCTGGTTGGGCGTCAGCTCATCGCCCTGCGGGAAGAGGCGGCTCCAGGCAATCGAGGTACGGAAAACCTTGAATCCCATCTCTGCCATCAGGGCGATATCTTCTTTATACCGATGATAAAAATCCGTCGCCTCATGGCTGGGGTAAAACTCGTCATCGCGCAACTGAAAACGTTTTTCCAGCCCCAGTTTCACCGCCATTCGATGCTCGCCGTGTGGGATCATATCGACCGTGGTCAGCCCTTTGCCACCTTCACGGTACGCACCTTCAGACTGGTTGGCGGCAAGCGCGCCGCCCCATAAAAAACCTTGCGGAAATACTGACATTTTCATCCTCAATTAAGACTTACTTCTTTGGCGACGGCCGGTTGTGCGCTCTGATGTTTTCGTGCCTCGGCGGCCGCTTCCTCCACAGGAATATCCTCAAAGCCGAGCAACAGTGTGAGGATAAACGACAGCACGACCGCCAGCGCCATGACCGCGAACACCCAGACGATGCTCATTGGATTCGCCGGATCGAAGAACTGCACGCTGGTAAATAGCCCCGGCGCTGCCATTGAGTGGCTGGCAAGCCCCGCCATACCGGCAACCGCACCGCAAATAAAACCGCTGATAAGACTGGCGATAAGCGGACGTTTCAGGCGGATCGCCACGCCGTATAACGCCGGTTCGGAAATCCCCGCCATAATGGCTGATGCCGCCGCAGCCAGTGCCGTCTGGCGCAGTTCCGGGTTTTTCGTTTTCCACGCCACCGCCAGCGATGAACCGCCCAGCGACAGGTTAGCGCCGATCTCTGACGGCATGACCATCCCTTCTTTGCCGGTTTCGGCAATGGTCTGAATGATGGTTGGCGTAAAGACGCGGTGCATCCCGGTCATTACCAGCAGCGGCCACAGCGCGCCCATAATGGCGACTGAAAGCCAGCCCAGATAACCATGAATAGTGTAAACCAGCGCCGAAATGGCGCTACCGATCCAGATACCAATCGGGCCAATCAGCAGGATTGCCAGCGGTGCGGCAATCAACACAATCAGCATCGGCTTGAGGAAGTTTTTCGTCACTGCCGGTGTAATGCTGTCCACCCAGCGTTCGATATATGACAGGCACCAGGTCATCACCAGCGCCGGGATCACCGTGTAGGTGTATTTCACCGCCGTGACCGGAATCAGGGCAAATTCAACATGTTCACCCTGAGCCGCTTTCGCCATCAGCTCAATGAAACTCGGATGTACCAGTACACCCGCGATGGCAATCGCCAGCGACATATTGGTTTTAAATTTGATGGCGGCAGATGCCGCGACCATTAGCGGCAGGAAGAAGAAAGCACCGTCACCAATCACATTCAGAATGGTTAAGGTCGGCGATCCTTTTGTCAGCACACCGCTCATCTCGAGGATCATCGCCAGCAGTTTGACCATCGATCCGCCGATAATCGCCGGGATCAGCGGTGACATAGTGCCGATCAGCGCATCAAGGATCCCTGCACCAATGCGACGTAGCGTGAGCTTGAGTTTACCCACGGGCAGGGCGGGTTGCATATCTCCCGGCAGCAGGCTGACGATTTCCTGAAAGGCTTGTGAAACGGTATTGCCGATAATCACCTGACACTGGTTGTCACTACGTACCACGCCGAGTACGCCGGAGATGTTTTTCAACGTCGGGCTGTCGATAAGCGCATCATCTTTAATAACAAAGCGCAAACGCGTCATACAGTGCGTGACCGCCGAGATGTTATCAACGCCGCCCAGTGCCGCTATCACCGAGCGCGCCAGCGCCGCATAATTTTTGGCCATCGGATTTTATCCTGTTATCAGTAGGGTAGAGGTAGTTGTTATCAGTCGACGTGACGGGAAAAAGCCGATGCTGAAACGGAAGTAAGAAACCGGTTTCACAAAATCATGAATAGTTGTCACTAAATAAGCAAGAGAGTTAATTGTTCATTTTTTATATTTGTGAAACCGGTCACCTGAATATTTTTCCCGCTGATTGCGCAAGGACAATCAGCAAACGGTGCAGTAAACTGCGATGACTGCGTGTAAAGGGATGAAAACAATGACGACAATGCTGGAAGTGGCGAAGCGCGCCGGGGTTTCAAAAGCGACCGTTTCCCGCGTGCTTTCAGGTAATGGCTACGTCAGCCAGGAGACGAAAGATCGCGTGTTTCAGGCGGTAGAAGAGAGCGGTTACCGCCCAAATTTGCTGGCGCGCAATCTGTCGGCGAAGAGTACTCAGACGCTGGGGCTGGTAGTGACCAACACGCTTTACCACGGCATTTATTTTAGTGAATTACTGTTTCATGCCGCGCGAATGGCGGAAGAGAAAGGGCGCCAACTGTTGCTGGCTGATGGTAAACATAGCGCCGAAGAAGAGCGCCAGGCGATTCAGTATCTGCTGGATCTGCGCTGCGACGCCATTATGATTTACCCGCGTTTTTTAAGCGTGGATGAGATCGATGACATTATTGACGCGCACAGTCAGCCGATAATGGTGCTTAATCGCCGCCTGCGCAAACACAGCAGTCATAGCGTCTGGTGCGATCATAAACAGACCAGCTTTAACGCCGTGGCAGAGTTGATAAACGCCGGACATCAGGAGATTGCTTTCCTTACCGGCTCGATGGATTCCCCCACCAGCGTTGAACGTCTTGCCGGGTATAAAGACGCGCTGGCGCAGTATGGTATTGCGCTCAATGAAAAACTTATCGCTAACGGTAAATGGACGCCCGCCAGCGGAGCCGAAGGAGTAGAAACGTTGCTCGAACGAGGGGCTAAATTTAGCGCGTTGGTTGCCAGTAATGACGATATGGCGATAGGGGCGATGAAAGCGTTGCACGAGCGCGGCGTAGCGGTGCCGGAGCAGGTGTCGGTGATTGGATTTGATGATATCGCCATGGCGCCGTACACGATCCCGGCGCTCTCCAGCGTAAAAATTCCGGTGACTGAGATGATTCAGGAAGTTATTGGACGGCTGATTTTTATGCTCGATGGCGGGGATTTCTCACCGCCGAAAACCTTCAGCGGAAAACTGATCCGCCGCGACTCCCTCATTGCTCTTTCGCGATAAACATTGTCATCACATGTCATCGTCACTTGTGTCGATGACATCGTTTTTTCTGCATTACAGAATTTAATTTCCTTAAATAACAGTAAATTAAAAACTGGCATGATTTGTGAATGTATCGGCGCATTAACTGTCATTGCTGGAGAATTTGATGAACCGTTTCATCATTGCTGACGCGAGTAAATGTATTGGTTGCCGTACCTGTGAAGTGGCGTGCGTGGTTTCTCATCAGGAGAATCAGGACTGTGCATCGCTGACCCCGGAAACATTTTTACCGCGTATCCATGTCATTAAAGGTGTGAACATTTCCACGGCGACAGTCTGCCGTCAGTGTGAAGATGCACCGTGCGCTAACGTCTGCCCGAATGGTGCTATCAGCCGTGATAAAGGGTTTGTTCATGTCATGCAGGAACGTTGTATTGGTTGCAAAACCTGCGTTGTGGCTTGCCCGTATGGTGCGATGGAAGTGGTGGTGCGTCCGGTGATTCGCAACAGCGGCGCAGGGCTGAATGTACGGGCTGACAAAGCCGAAGCCAATAAATGCGACCTGTGTAACCATCGTGAAGACGGCCCGGCGTGTATGGCGGCTTGCCCGACCCATGCGCTGATTTGTGTCGATCGTAATAAACTTGAACAACTGAGCGCAGAAAAACGTCGCCGCACGGCGCTGATGTTCTAAAAATCTTACAGAACTGTTCTGGCATCAAAGGAATTCCCGGAAATATTCGTAGAATACGGAGCGGGCGGTTTCGCTGACCTGTGACTGCCGGATGCGACGCGCTCGTGTCCGGCTGGGCGGGTTACGCAATTCATGATGGCGGGAATAACTCAATGGCAAAAAACACATCTTGCGGTGTCCAACTGCGTATTCGTGGCAAAGTGCAGGGCGTCGGTTTTCGTCCGTTTGTCTGGCAGCTGGCACAGCAATTAAATCTTCACGGCGATGTCTGTAATGACGGCGATGGCGTGGAAGTCCGGTTGCTGGAAGACCCGGAAACGTTTCTTGTTCAATTGCATCAGCACTGCCCACCGCTGGCGCGTATTGATAGCGTCGAGCGTGAGCCGTTTATCTGGCCACAGCCGCCCACCGAGTTCACCATCCGCCAGAGCACAGGCGGCACCATGAATACGCAAATTGTTCCCGATGCCGCTACTTGCCCTGCCTGTCTTGCCGAAATGAATACCCCAGGCGAGCGGCGTTATCGTTATCCGTTTATCAACTGTACTCACTGTGGCCCGCGTTTCACCATTATTCGCGCGATGCCTTACGACCGCCCGTTTACCGTGATGGCGGCGTTTCCGCTGTGTCCGGCCTGTGACAAAGAATATCGCGATCCGCTCGATCGTCGCTTCCACGCCCAGCCGGTGGCCTGCCCGGAGTGTGGCCCGCATCTTGAATGGGTAAGTCATGGCGAACGTGCCGAGCAAGAGGCGGCATTACAGGCAGCTATCGCACAGCTAAAAGCGGGTAACATTGTCGCCATCAAAGGGATTGGCGGATTTCATCTCGCCTGCGATGCGCGTAACAGTAACGCGGTGGCGACACTACGGGCACGCAAACATCGCCCGGCGAAACCGCTGGCGGTTATGTTGCCAGTGGCAGAAGATTTACCAGACGCTGCCCGTCAGTTGCTTACCACACCCGCCGCGCCGATTGTGCTGGTGGATAAAAAATATGTTCCTGATCTTTGTGATGATATCGCCCCTGGCCTTAACGAAGTTGGGGTGATGTTGCCTGCGAACCCGCTCCAGCATTTGCTGTTACAGGAACTGCAATGCCCGCTGGTGATGACCTCCGGCAACCTGAGCGGTAAACCACCGGCTATCAGCAACGAACAGGCGCTGACGGATTTGCAGGGCATTGCCGACGGATTCCTGATACATAACCGCGACATCGTGCAGCGGATGGATGATTCGGTGGTGCGCGAAAGCGGCGAAATGCTGCGCCGTTCGCGGGGGTATGTGCCGGATGCGCTGGCTTTGCCTCCGGGCTTTAAAAATGTTCCGCCTGTGCTGTGTCTCGGCGCTGATCTGAAAAATACCTTCTGCCTGGTGCGCGGTGAGCAAGCGGTGTTGAGTCAGCATCTGGGCGATTTAAGTGACGATGGCATCCAGATGCAGTGGCGCGAAGCGTTACGCCTGATGCAAAACATCTACGATTTTACCCCGCAATACGTTGTGCATGACGTGCATCCGGGCTATGTCTCCAGCCAGTGGGCGAGCGAAATGAATCTGCCGACGCAAACGGTGCTTCATCATCATGCCCACGCAGCGGCGTGTCTGGCAGAACATCACTGGCCGCTGGATGGCGGTGATGTCATTGCGTTGACGCTCGACGGTATCGGTATGGGGGAGAACGGCGCTTTGTGGGGCGGCGAGTGCCTGCGGGTGAACTATCGCGAATGTGAGCACCTGGGCGGCTTGCCTGCGGTGGCGCTTCCGGGGGGCGATTTGGCTGCAAAGCAGCCGTGGCGTAACCTGCTGGCGCAGTGCCTGCGCTTTGTGCCGCAGTGGCAGAATTACCCTGAAACGGCAAGTGTGCAACAGCAAAACTGGAGCGTGCTGGCGCGGGCCATTGAGCGTGGAATTAACGCGCCGCTGGCGTCATCGTGTGGGCGTTTGTTCGATGCAGTAGCGGCGGCGCTGGACTGTGCGCCAGCCACATTAAGTTATGAAGGCGAAGCGGCTTGTGCGCTGGAGGCGCTGGCGGCTTCGTGCCACGGCGTGAAGCATCAGGTAACGATGCCGCTGGTGGACAATCAACTGGATCTCGCCACCTTCTGGCAGCAGTGGCTGAACTGGCAGGCACCGGTTAATGAACGTGCGTGGGCGTTTCATGATGCGCTGGCGCAGGGTTTTGCATCGTTGATGCGTGAGCAGGCTACGATGCGGGGTATCACTACGCTGGTATTTAGTGGTGGCGTTATTCATAACCGTTTGCTGCGCGCACGCCTGGCGCATTATCTCGCTGATTTCACATTGCTCTTTCCACAGAGTTTACCGGCAGGTGATGGCGGTTTGTCTCTGGGGCAGGGGGTTATTGCTGCGGCTCGCATCATGCATGCTGCATAGTGGCGGATGTGGCGTAACTGAACCTTAAAAGGAGCACGAACAGTCCCCTCGCCCCTTTGGGCGAGGGAGAAAATTATCCCTACACCGGCAACGTTTTCAACAATCCAAATGCCTCTTTCATCCGATCCTCACTGACCACAAAGGCGCGAAGCTGGTCGGCATCGTCAACGCCGCGCGCCACCATTCCCTGGCGTTCGGTATTAATCTGCCAGCGTAAATCCTGACGCTGGGTTTCCCCTGCCAGATGCAGCGGTAATTCCGGCGTTTTGATTTTCACCAGCATCGCCGGTAGTTTCAGCGGCGTGTTATTGCCGAGAAGATTTTTTGCCAGCACCATCGCGCTAAGTTGAATCGGCTGGAGGAACGGCAGTACCTGACCGTTAATTTCTGCGCAATCGCCCAGCGCATAAATATCGGCATTACTGGTTTGCAGATAACTATCGACGCAAACGCCGCGATTAATCGTCAGTCCGGCGCGTCGTGCCAGGGCGGTTTCCGGGCGCAGTCCGGTGGCGGCAATTACTGCATCTACTTCGATGCTGCGTTGGCGATCCAGCGTTGCCCGAATGCCAGAATCCGTTTTTTCCAGCCCCTGCAACTGAGATTTCAACAGCAGATGAACGCCCATCTCCGTCAACCGATGCTGCAAGCGGCTGCTTACTTCCGGTGGCATTAACGATGCCAGAATACTGGCAGCGTTGTCGATTAGCGTGACCGCTTTGCCTGCACGACAAAAATCCATCGCCAGTTCGCTACCAATCAAACCACCGCCGACAATCAACACGCGTCGGGCATCCCGCAGTTGCGTTTCACAGGCGCGATACTCTTGCTGACTATTTAACGTCAGCATTAACTCACGCCCGGGCACTGGCGGGACAAAGGCGCTGGCACCGGTTGCCAGCACTAACTTGTCGTATTGCCACTGATTATTCTGACTTTTCACCACATGGGCTTCGGCATCGATATCCGTCACCCAGGTGTGCGGAAACAGGCGCAGATTAAACTGCTCGGCAAATTTACCTGCCGTCTGGCGGGTAAGGTCGTCGGCACGTTGCCCCTGACTGATAACATGGCTGAGGTCAGGTTTGTTGTACTCATCCATGCTGTCGGCGGCAATCAGGGTTAACGGAGTACTGGCGTCCTGTTTGCGAATATTTTTCACCAGTTGGCGGGCGGCGAAGCCCGAACCAATGATCACAATGCCGTTGCTCATTTTGCCTCCGATGCCAGTTCGTCAAAGACGTCTTTGCCGAGTGAACATTCCGGGCACAGGAAGTTATCCGGGACTTCACTCCACGGCGTTCCTGGCGCAACGTCCTGCATTGGCTCGCCTTTTGCCGGATCGTAAATCCATTGGCAGACGCTGCATTGCATCCGTGGGCCGAGGTCAGCCGTCGTGGTGGCACAGGTTTCTTCTTTAACCACCGTATTCACCGTGCTCTGCGGCAGCGGCGAAAGCGCCCACTGACGGGCGATTTCGCGACCGTGTTCACGGCATAACTCCAGAGCGTCCTGATCCGGTCGCCATTTGGCTTTCAGGCTAAGCGACATTTCGAAACCTGCATCCTGCAGGCGAGTGGAAAGACGATCCACCGCACCGCCGCTCCAGCCGTGAGAGCCGAAAGCACTGGCGCGTTTATTACGAAAGCGCAATCCGGTCATCTCCTCCACCAGCCCGGCGATTTTCGGCATCATCACATTATTCATCGTAGAAGTGCCGACCAGCACGCCTTTTGAGCGGAAGACATTGGTCAGGATTTCGTTTTTATCGCTTCGGGCGACGTTGAAAATTTTCACCGCTACGCGCGGGTCGGTTTCCGCAATCCCCTGGGCGATAGCGTCAGCCATCATGCGGGTGTTATTCGACATGGTGTCGTAGAAAATGGTGATTCTGTCTTCCTGATAATCCGCCGCCAATTTCAGGTACAGCTCGACAATTTGCGTCGGGTTATCGCGCCATACCACGCCGTGAGAGGTCGCTATCATATCGACTGGCAAGTTAAAGCCCAGGATCTCGGTAATTTTCGGCGTTACCAGGCGGCTGAACGGCGTCAGGATATTGGCGTAGTAACGCTGGCACTGCTCGAAAAGCTCGGTCTGATCCACTTCATCGTTGAACAGATGCTCGTCGCAGTAGTGCTGACCGAAAGCATCGTTACTGAACAGCACCGCGTCGCCTGTCAGGTAAGTCATCATGCTGTCCGGCCAGTGCAGCATTGGCGTTTCGACAAAAATGAGCTGTTTGCCGTTGCCGATATCCAGCGTGTCGCCAGTTTTCACCACATTAAAATTCCACTCCGGATGATGGTGATGACCATTTATCGAGTCGATAGCGTTGGCTGTACAGTAGATCGGCGTATCGGGAATTTGCGCCATCAGTTCAGTCAGCGCCCCGGCGTGGTCCTCTTCTGCATGGTTAATCACGATGTAATCGATATCCGCCAGATCGATTTCATTACGCAGGTTCTGCACAAATTCGCGGCTGAATTTATGGTCGACGGTGTCGATTAGCACGTTTTTTTCTTCGCGAATGAGGTAGCTGTTGTAGCTGCTGCCGCGCAGCGTTTTATATTCCGTGCCGTGAAAATCACGTACTTCCCAGTCACGTTGACCCACCCAATGAATGTTATTTTTCACCACAATAGACATAGCAACCTCAATTTATTCAGCGTGTTCTAAAAAGATGTCTTGTTAATTGCAGATTGCGTGCCAGTTTTTTATCTGATTGTTTTTAATGTATAAATTAATTTATGCTCATTAGTGAGTAGTCAAAACGACTATCAATAAAATGGTCAATATGACAATATCAATAGTCAAAATGACAGTGAGGCAAAGATGAGTTTTTCCGTTGATGTGCTGGCGAATATCGCCATCGAATTGCAGCGTGGGATTGGCCATCAGGATCGTTTTCAGCGCCTGATCACCACGCTGCGTCAGGTGCTGGAGTGCGATGCGTCTGCGTTGCTACGTTACGACTCGCGGCAGTTTATTCCGCTTGCCATCGACGGGCTGGCGAAGGATGTACTCGGTAGACGCTTTGCGCTGGAAGGGCATCCTCGGCTGGAAGCGATTGCCCGCGCTGGGGACGTGGTGCGCTTTCCCGCAGACAGCGAATTGCCCGATCCCTATGACGGTTTGATTCCCGGGCAGGAGAGTCTGAAGGTTCACGCCTGCGTTGGTCTGCCGTTGTTTGCCGGGCAAAACCTGATCGGCGCATTGACGCTCGACGGGATGCAGCCCGATCAGTTCGATGTTTTCAGCGACGAAGAGTTACGGCTGATTGCTGCGCTGGCGGCGGGAGCGTTAAGCAATGCGTTGCTGATTGAGCAACTGGAAAGCCAGAATATGCTGCCGGGCGATGCCGCGCCGTTTGAAGCGGTGAAACAGACGCAGATGATCGGTCTGTCGCCAGGTATGACGCAATTAAAAAAAGAGATTGAGATTGTGGCGGCGTCCGATCTCAACGTCTTAATCAGCGGTGAGACGGGAACCGGTAAGGAGCTGGTGGCGAAAGCGATTCATGAAGCCTCGCCACGGGCGGTGAATCCGCTGGTCTATCTCAACTGTGCCGCACTGCCGGAAAGTGTGGCGGAAAGTGAATTGTTCGGGCATGTGAAAGGAGCGTTTACTGGCGCTATCAGTAACCGCAGCGGGAAGTTTGAAATGGCGGATAACGGCACGCTGTTTCTCGATGAGATCGGCGAGTTGTCGTTGGCATTGCAGGCCAAGCTGCTGCGGGTGTTGCAGTATGGCGATATTCAGCGCGTTGGCGATGACCGCAGTTTGCGGGTCGATGTGCGCGTGCTGGCGGCGACTAACCGCGACTTGCGTGAAGAGGTGCTGGCAGGGCGATTCCGCGCCGACTTGTTTCATCGCCTGAGCGTGTTTCCACTTTCGGTGCCGCCGCTGCGTGAGCGGGGCGATGACGTCATTCTGCTGGCGGGGTATTTCTGCGAGCAGTGCCGCCTGCGGCTGGGGCTTTCCCGCGTGGTATTAAGCGCCAGTGCGCGAAATTTACTGCAACACTACAGTTTTCCGGGAAACGTGCGTGAACTGGAACATGCTATTCATCGGGCGGTAGTACTGTCGAGAGCCACCCGCAGCGGCGATGAAGTGATTCTTGAGGCGCAACATTTTGCTTTTCCTGAGGTGACGTTGCCGACGCCAGAAGCGGCGGCGGTGCCCGTTATTAAGCAAAATCTGCGTGAAGCGACAGAAGCGTTCCAGCGTGAAACTATTCGCCAGGCACTGGCACAAAATCATAACAACTGGGCCGCCTGCGCGCGGATGCTGGAAACCGACGTCGCCAACCTGCATCGGCTGGCGAAACGTCTGGGATTCAAGGATTAAATAATCCCGGCCTGATAGAAATCCTGCAGGTTAATTGCGCCGGTGAGTTTGCCGTTTTCATCCACCACCGGTGCGGCAGTGATTTTGCGCTTCATCAGGATCTCTTTAGCGTCGATGGCGCGACTTTGCGCCTGTAGTGTGGTGCCGCCTGTCGTCATCGCTTCATTAACTGGCGTGGTGAGTGCGCCGCCGCCAACCAGCCAGCGACGTAAATCGCCGTCAGTAAAGACGCCTTTCACCAGTCGTTGATCATCGCACACTGCCACCAGACCTAAACCGGTGCGGCTGAGTTCCAGCATCGCGTCCATCACGCTAGCGGTTAATGCTACCTGTGGGATAGCGTCATCACGGCGCATCAGATGATGCACTTTATTCAGCAAGCGAGCGCCCAGTGCGCCGGCAGGGTGGGAGCGGGCAAAATCTTCTTCATTAAAACCGCGCGCCTGCATGACTGCCATCGCCAGTGCGTCACCCATCATCAGGGTATTCACAGTGCTGGAGGTCGGCGCAAGGTGCATCGGGCAGGCTTCGCGTTCGACGGAAATATCCAGCACTGCTTTCGCCGCCAGACCCAGCGGTGATGTCGGTTTGCCGGTCATCGCCAGCAGCGCGATGGATTTATCTTCCAGACGCGGAATGATCAGATCCAGTTCCTTCGCGCCACCGGAGTAAGAGATAAACAGCATCACATCGCGGCTTTCAATCATTCCCAGATCGCCGTGCAGTGCTTCTGCCGGATGGACAAAAAAAGCCGGTGTGCCGGTACTGGCAAGCGTTGCGGCGATCTTTTTGCCAATGTGACCCGATTTGCCAATTCCCGAAACCACCACTTTGCCTTCGCAGTGCAGGATGATATTGGCGGCGCGAACAAAATCATCGCCCAGACGTTCCGGTAAACGGCTTGCTTCCTGCAACTCCATGGTTAACGTCTGACGCCCTGCGTTTAGTAGTGCTTCACTCATTGCTCTCTCCGGTAATGATCACGTCGATCCCTTTCTCTTCCAGCGCCTGACGAAACGCCGGATCGATACCTGCGTCGGTAATCAGCTTATCGACGCTTTCAAGACTGCAAACTACGTTGGGGCTTTTACGGCCAAACTTCGATGAGTCAGCCATCAAAATCACTTCGCGCGCGGCATTGCACATTGCCTTACTGACGGTATAGACCTCGTTGAACGTGGTTACGCCCGCATTGAGATCGATGCCGTCGGTGCCCATAAATAATTTATCGAAGGTGAAATGCTCGAAGGCATTCTCTGCCAGTTGCCCGTGAAATGAGGCCGATTTTTTGCGAAATGTTCCGCCTGGCATCAGGATGGTTTGTTCATTATCCAGTTCGGATAGCGCGTTGACGATATGCAGGCTGTTGGTCATCACCGTGATGTTATTAAAGCGCGAGAGCATGGGGACCATCTGCAACACGGTACTGCCAGCATCAAGAATGATCGAATCGCCATCATGAATAAAACTGACGGCGGCTTCCGCAATCAGCTCTTTCTTGTGGGTGTTGATGAGCGTTTTATGATCGATAGGCGGATCGGATTCCTCTTTATTTAACACCACGCCGCCATAGGTACGGATGACGGTTCCTGCATGTTCCAGAATAACCAGATCTTTGCGAATGGTGGTGCCTGTGGTGTCAAAGTATTGCGCCAATTCTTCAACCGAGCATTTCCCCTGCTTTTGCAGGTACTCCAGAATGGCGGCCTGACGCTGACGAGGTTTCATGGGCGTGATTACCTGATTTAGGTTTCAAAATGATAACTTCGCAAGCAAGTAACATTCACAACGAAATTATCCACGTTTCAGTTTAAGCGCCAATGATAGAGCATTCTGTGATAGTGGATCACGGGGAAAGATCACATCGGGCCTCAAATCACCAGAATACATACCCTTAATTGCGGGAATTTTTTGTGGTCGGGCGAAAACGGTCAGTCCTTTCATAAACAAGGTGTCGGTGACGCGCTGCTGATCGTCCAGGGCGATGGCGACCACGACCCGTGGCTTAAAGCGCCCACTGGAACGGCCTACACCGACGCGCCCTTGCTGGCAGAGCGCGTCGAAGGCTCGATTAAAACGAGAAATTTGCCAGCCGCCTAAGGCCAGTTGCGCACACCAGGCGATAACGGCGACGGTGATGAGAGCTGATACCATAACTTCTCCTTAATGTAGTGGCGGAAGTCCTGTAGGCCTGAGAAGCGTAGCGCATCAGGCATTCTATTAGTCTCGCGGAGATCCTTAAGGGATCTCCGCTGTTGATCAGAACATCACCTGACCACCGGTGACATTGATCGACTGTCCGGTGCAGTACGACGCCTTTGGACTGGCGTAGAACAGCAGCATATTCAGCACATCCTGATAATCGCAGCCGCGTTTGAGCGGTACTTTATCGATGTAATACTGCTCGACTTGATCCGGTTTGATACCCAGCTTGGTCGCGTATTGTGGCAACAGTGACTGGAACATCGGCGATTTCAGCAGGTTACCGAGCATCAGTGAATGCACTGTAATGCCGTACTCTGCCAGATCCAGTGCCAGTGATTGAGTCAGCCCGACGCCACCAAATTTCGCTGCACTATAGCCAGAGTTGTGTTTGCTGCCCACTTTGCCGGATTTCGAGTTGATCTGAATAATGCGTCCCTGAATCCCGTCGCGGATCATCAAACGCGAAAATTCACGCGCGCACAGGAAATAACCCACCAGATTCACCTGTAGCGAACGGTCAAAATCGCCGAGCTGGAAGTCGCTGATAAAGGCTGCTTTTGCTATTCCGGCGCTGTAGACCAGCAAATCCACGCGACCAAAGATTTCATCTACCCCATGAGAGAGCGCCAGAACGCTCTGCTCGCTGGTAGCGTCAGCACCAAAACCATACGCCGTTCCTTCACCATATTCGGCGTTAATTTCTTGCGCCACATTTGCGGCTTTGTCGCTCTGAATATCGACAACCGCGACGCGATACCCTTCGCCAGCCAGACCGTGGCACAGGAACGCGCCCAGGGTTTGCCCACCACCGATGACAACGGCAACCTGATTCATTTTTTACTCCTTAACAGATTCAAACTTCAAAACCGATCCCGGTACGATATCGTCGGGTACAGAGCCTGCCACATGTACAGTGCCCGGAAATTCCGCTTCGCTTAAACCATCGAAGCGCAGGGTGACATGACCCAGTTCGCGAAGATTGTCTTCCGCCACGCTGCCAACGGCGGTCACCGGATAACGATGCTGGCCGAGAGAAAATTGCAAACCGGGATGGAGTTCACCTTTCAATTCGCCGTGGCAATGGATGAAGCAATACTCTTCGAGATCCGCAGGTGCGCCTTCACGAAAGGTGATGAGCATCTGGTCGCTGAAGGCGTCAGTGGCGCTCGCGCCGATACGGGTGATGGTGGTCTGATAAATAACGGTCATGTTTCAGCCTCTATTGATAGATAAAACCGGAGACAAACCAGGCGATCAGTACAGTCGGTGCGCCGGTCAAAAAGCGGCTCACCAGTACAGAAGGAACCCCGACGCGAACCGTGTCCTGACGGGCTTCCGCCAGCGATAAACCGACCGGGATAAAGTCGCAGGCCGCCTGCGCGTTGATGGCAAACAGCGCCGGTAAAGCCAGATGCGGCGGAATATTGCCGAGACCAATCTGCACACCAATCAATACGCCGATAACCTGCGCGATAACGGCGCCAGGCCCAAGGAAAGGCGAAAGCAGCGGGAAGGAGCAGATGAGCGCCAGCATAACCAGCCCCAGTGGATGGCTCGCCAGCGGAGCAAGACCGTGAGCAATCCAGTCACCAAGGCCGGAAGCCATAATGATGCCGATGAGCGCCGAGACGAACGCCATAAACGGCAGAATGGTTTTTAATACGGTATCGATAGTGTCGCGCCCGGACTGGAACAACACGGCAACGGCAGACCCCATGCCCATTCCCACCTTCGCCAGTAAACCATCGCTTTGTTCGGTGATTTTCTTGCTGGCATCATAGTCACGGCCCACGGAAGAGGGTTGTGGTGTTGCATCACCCACTACAGTGATGTTTTCTTCTTTCACGCCAGAGACATAAATATCTTCCACTATGTACTGCGCCAGCGGACCGGACTTGCCCGTCGAGTGGATATTAATGGTGGGAATATGCCGTTTTGGATAGATGCCGCAGCGCAGTGTGCCGCCGCAGTCGATTACCGCAACGCCGATTTCCGCTTCCGCAGGTTCACCTTCTTTAAAGCCGTCGATAGCCTGCCAGCCAGTAAGCTGTGCCAGTTTGTCGACAATTGCAGGCCGGGTTCCGGCGGTGATATAGACGATTTTTTTACCTGGCGTGGCTTCCAGTTCAAGCGGGCCACCCCAGCCACCATTGCCTTTTTCGATCCGAATACGCGTCATGATGTCGCTCCTGCCAGGTGAACTTTCTGTTCAAGTTGAATGCCCATCTTTTTCTCAAAAATGGCGGTGGTCAGGTCGGTCACCCAGCCACGGAAGAAGTTGGTGACCAGACCAACCAGCAGGTAGCTCACTGCCAGTGGGCCAAGTGGCAGATTCAGCGTCGTCAGACCGCTGGCAATTCCCAGATAAACAAACAGTTCGCCGGGGTTGATATGAGGGAAGAGACCGTTCATTGAGTGGCAGCTATAAGAGGCCGCCGCGTAATAGCTGGGTTTGAACTTTTCCGGCATAAAACGACCCAGACTTAAGGTCATCGGGTTACAAAAGACAAACGTGCCAATGCACGGTAATAGCAGGTAACGAGAAACAGGATTGCCGGCGCAACGTTGAGCAAATCGTTCAATGCGGTGCTGCCCGATAAAATTAATCAGCGCGTTCATGATTACCAGCAGGCTTATCAACAGCGGAAGAATGCCGGTCACCATCCCGGTAAACACCTCTCCACCTTTCTGGAACAGCCCGATGAACCACTCTGCGCCATGAGTAATGGTTTCTATCATTGTTCTCTCCTTTGAAATTTATTGTTTTATTACCAAATGGCAACACAATCTAATCAGATTGAAAGATTTAAAAGTGTTATTTTGATCGCAAAATGAAAGATAAATATTTTAATTTGAAAGTTTAATTAAGAGAATGGCGATGAAGGTGATTTGTGTTATGTAAAGTCCGTATTGGGCAGTGACTACCGCTTCCTTGTGCGGGGCGGGATGCTTTACCATACTTGCCCCTGGTTGAATCTGTTAAATGGACTCCTCATGGTCAAGCGTCGTTATGTAACATTACTTCCCCTTTTTGTGTTGCTTGCCGCCTGTAGCAGCAAGCCAAAACCTACTGAGACTGAAACGACCACCGGAACGCCGTCCGGCGGCTTCCTGCTTGAGCCGCAGCACAATGTGATGCAGATGGGCGGTGACTTCGCTAACAACCCGAATGCGCAGCAGTTCATCGACAAAATGGTGAACAAACACGGCTTCAATCGTCAGCAGTTGCAGGAAATCCTCTCTCAGGCGAAACGTCTGGATTCGGTACTGCGGCTGATGGATAACCAGGCACCAACCACATCAGTGAAGCCGCCATCAGGCCCGAATGGCGCATGGTTGCGTTATCGCAAAAAATTTATTACGCCGGATAACGTGCAGAACGGCGTGGTTTTCTGGAACCAGTATGAAGAGGCGCTGAATCGCGCGTGGCAGGTGTATGGCGTACCGCCGGAAATTATTGTCGGGATTATCGGCGTCGAAACCCGCTGGGGACGCGTGATGGGTAAAACCCGCATCCTCGATGCGTTGGCGACGCTGTCATTTAACTACCCACGCCGCGCGGAGTATTTCTCTGGCGAGCTGGAAACTTTCCTGCTGATGGCGCGCGATGAGCAGGACGATCCGCTCAATCTGAAAGGTTCCTTTGCCGGGGCAATGGGCTACGGTCAGTTTATGCCGTCGTCTTACAAACAATACGCCGTGGATTTCAGCGGCGACGGACATATCAACCTGTGGGATCCGGTTGATGCCATTGGCAGCGTGGCGAACTATTTCAAAGCGCATGGCTGGGTGAAAGGCGATCAGGTCGCTGTAATGGCAAATGGTCAGGCTCCGGGCTTGCCAAATGGCTTCAAAACCAAGTACAGCATTTCACAACTTGCAGCGGCAGGGCTGACGCCACAGCAGCCACTGGGCAATCATCAGCAGGCCAGCTTGCTGCGTCTGGATGTCGGGACGGGGTATCAGTACTGGTACGGTTTGCCGAACTTCTACACCATCACCCGTTACAACCACAGCACCCATTACGCAATGGCGGTCTGGCAGTTAGGACAGGCCGTGGCGCTGGCGCGCGTACAGTAACTCTTTGCAAGAGGGGGGTTAAACCTCCCTCTGCCATCTTACTGTTTATTTGAAAGAGATTGCTGACGTAATTGTTTGATTTTCTTAGACAGCGACACTGTATATCCCAGGCAGACAACGCCTAACGCAGCCTGACCAAAATCGAAAGGTTCAAGATAGCCAGAAGATAAAATCTTACATACCACTGCAACCAGGGCGCTGACGCCGCCAATGGTGACCCACATACGCATTTGCGTGGTCTGTTTGAGTACGTTTTGTGGGGTGTTATCCGTTTTCTTTGTTGCCATTACTTTCTCTCCCTGTGAATACATATCAATGCGAACGCGGCATGGTAGCTTTTTTCTTTACTGGTTGGTCGTAACAGTCTTATTTCGGAATGCGACTCGTAAAATGAATCGCTCGTCCCCATCTTTTACGGGAAAGTGCTATCTTGTCCGGCATAAATATCTGACAGACAGAGGTTGTGATGACTGACAGTGAACTGATGCAATTAAGCGAGCAGGTAGGGCAGGCGCTGAAAGCCCGTGGCGCAATCGTAACAACCGCTGAGTCTTGTACCGGCGGCTGGGTAGCGAAAGTGATTACCGATATTGCCGGTAGTTCCGCCTGGTTTGAACGCGGATTTGTCACCTACAGTAACGAAGCCAAAGCGCAAATGATCGGCGTGCGAGAAGAGACGCTGGCTCAGCATGGCGCGGTGAGTGAACCCGTCGTGGTGGAAATGGCAATTGGCGCCCTGAAAGCGGCTCGTGCTGATTATGCCGTTTCTATTAGTGGTATCGCTGGGCCAGACGGCGGCAGCGAAGAGAAACCTGTTGGCACCGTCTGGTTTGCTTTTGCCTCAGCCAGCGGCGAAGGTATTACCCGCCGGGAATGCTTCAGTGGCGACCGCGAAGCCGTGCGTCGTCAGGCGACGGCGTATGCCTTGCAGACGCTGTGGCAACAATTTCTACAAAATACTTGATACTGTATGAGCATACAGTATAATTGCTTCAACAGAATATATTGACTATCCGGTAATACCCGGCATGACAGGAGTAAAAATGGCTATCGACGAAAACAAACAGAAAGCGTTGGCGGCAGCACTGGGCCAGATTGAGAAACAATTTGGTAAAGGCTCCATCATGCGCCTGGGTGAAGACCGTTCTATGGATGTGGAAACCATCTCTACCGGTTCGCTTTCACTGGATATCGCGCTTGGGGCAGGTGGTCTGCCGATGGGGCGTATCGTCGAAATCTACGGACCGGAATCTTCCGGTAAAACCACGCTGACGTTGCAGGTTATTGCCGCTGCGCAGCGCGAAGGTAAAACCTGTGCGTTTATCGATGCTGAACACGCGCTGGATCCGGTCTACGCACGTAAACTGGGTGTCGATATCGATAACCTGCTGTGCTCTCAGCCGGACACCGGCGAGCAGGCACTGGAAATCTGTGACGCGCTGGCACGTTCTGGCGCCGTAGACGTTATCGTTGTTGACTCCGTTGCGGCACTGACGCCGAAAGCGGAAATCGAAGGCGAAATCGGCGACTCTCATATGGGGCTTGCGGCACGTATGATGAGCCAGGCGATGCGTAAGCTGGCGGGTAACCTGAAACAGTCCAACACGCTGCTGATCTTCATTAACCAGATCCGTATGAAAATTGGTGTGATGTTCGGTAACCCGGAAACCACAACCGGTGGTAATGCGCTGAAATTCTACGCTTCTGTTCGTCTCGATATCCGTCGTATCGGCGCGGTGAAAGAGGGCGAAAACGTGGTGGGTAGTGAAACCCGCGTGAAAGTGGTGAAGAACAAAATCGCTGCGCCGTTTAAACAGGCTGAATTCCAGATCCTCTACGGCGAAGGTATTAACTTCTACGGCGAGCTGGTTGACCTGGGTGTGAAAGAGAAGCTGATCGAGAAGGCAGGCGCGTGGTACAGCTACAAAGGTGAGAAGATCGGTCAGGGTAAAGCGAATGCGACTGCCTGGCTGAAAGACAACCCGGAAACCGCGAAAGAGATCGAGAAGAAAGTACGTGAGCTGCTGCTGAGCAACCCGAACTCAACGCCGGATTTCTCTGTAGATGACAGCGAAGGCGTAGCAGAAACTAACGAAGATTTTTAATCGTTAGTTATTGATGATAAAAGATAATGTGAACACGGACGGTCCCCTCGCTCCTTTGGGGAGAGGGTGAGGGGAACAGGCCAGCACTGGCGTGAAGAGTGATTCTCACTCTGGCCCGCTAACTGGAAGGGCGAGGAGGAAGATCGTGTCTACATTTATAAGTGAGCTAATTTGTTAGCAATCTCTGGGTCGCATCTGCGGCCCTTTTGCTTTTTAAGTTTTAAGGATATGCCATGACAGAATCAACATCCCGTCGCCCGGCATATGCTCGCCTGTTGGATCGTGCAGTACGCATTCTGGCGGTGCGCGATCACAGTGAGCAAGAATTGCGACGTAAACTCGCAGCACCGATTATGGGCAAAAATGGCCCGGAAGAGATTGATGCCACGGCGGAAGATTACGAGCGTGTTATTGCCTGGTGCCATGAACATGGCTATCTCGATGACAGCCGATTTGTTGCGCGCTTTATCGCCAGCCGTAGCCGTAAAGGTTATGGACCAGCGCGTATTCGTCAGGAACTGAACCAGAAAGGTATCTCCCGAGAGGCCACAGAAAAAGCGATGCGTGAATGTGATATCGACTGGTGCGAACTGGCGCGCGATCAGGCGACGCGAAAATATGGCGAACCGCTGCCAACAGTCTTTTCAGAAAAAGTTAAGATCCAGCGTTTTCTGCTCTATCGTGGCTATCTGATGGAAGATATCCAGGAGATTTGGCGAAATTTTGCCGACTGAACGCATACGGTATTTTACTTCCCAGTCAAGAAAACTTATCTTATTCCCACTTTTCAGTTACCAGCCCAGCGGTTATTAACTTGCTGCTGCTGGTGGCGATATTTCGTTAGCTTGATTTCAGGATAATTATGAGCAAGAGCACCGCTGAGATCCGTCAGGCGTTTCTCGACTTTTTCCATAGTAAGGGACATCAGGTAGTTGCCAGCAGTTCCCTGGTCCCTCATAACGACCCAACTTTGTTGTTTACCAACGCCGGGATGAACCAGTTCAAGGATGTGTTCCTTGGGCTCGACAAGCGTAATTATTCCCGCGCTACCACCTCCCAACGCTGCGTGCGTGCGGGTGGTAAACACAACGACCTGGAAAACGTCGGTTACACCGCGCGTCACCATACCTTCTTCGAGATGCTGGGCAACTTCAGCTTCGGCGACTATTTCAAACACGATGCTATTCAGTTTGCATGGGAACTGCTGACCAGCGAAAAATGGTTTGCCCTGCCGAAAGAGCGTCTGTGGGTTACCGTCTATGAAAGCGACGACGAAGCCTACGAAATCTGGGAAAAAGAAGTAGGGATCCCACGCGAACGTATTATTCGCATCGGCGATAACAAAGGTGCGCCATACGCATCTGACAACTTCTGGCAGATGGGTGACACTGGTCCGTGCGGCCCGTGCACCGAAATCTTCTACGATCACGGCGACCACATTTGGGGTGGCCCTCCGGGAAGCCCGGAAGAAGACGGCGACCGCTACATTGAGATCTGGAACATCGTCTTCATGCAGTTCAACCGCCAGGCCGATGGCACGATGGAACCGCTGCCGAAGCCGTCTGTAGATACCGGTATGGGTCTGGAGCGTATTGCTGCGGTGCTGCAACACGTTAACTCTAACTATGACATCGACCTGTTCCGCACGTTGATCCAGGCGGTAGCGAAAGTCACTGGCGCGACCGATCTGAGCAATAAATCGCTGCGCGTAATCGCTGACCACATTCGTTCTTGTGCGTTCCTGATCGCGGACGGCGTAATGCCGTCCAACGAAAACCGTGGTTATGTACTGCGTCGTATCATTCGTCGCGCAGTGCGTCACGGCAATATGCTCGGCGCGAAAGAAACCTTCTTCTACAAACTGGTTGGTCCGCTGATCGACGTTATGGGCTCTGCGGGTGAAGACCTGAAACGCCAGCAGGCGCAGGTTGAGCAGGTGCTGAAGACTGAAGAAGAGCAGTTTGCCCGTACTCTGGAGCGCGGTCTGGCGTTGCTGGATGAAGAACTGGCAAAACTTTCTGGTGATACGCTGGATGGTGAAACAGCTTTCCGCCTGTACGACACCTACGGCTTCCCGGTTGACCTGACGGCTGACGTTTGTCGTGAGCGCAACATCAAAGTTGACGAAGCTGGTTTTGAAGCAGCAATGGAAGAGCAGCGTCGTCGTGCGCGCGAAGCCAGCGGCTTTGGTGCCGATTACAACGCAATGATCCGTGTTGACAGTGCATCTGAATTTAAAGGCTATGACCATCTGGAACTGAACGGTAAAGTGACCGCGCTGTTTGTTGATGGTAAAGCGGTTGATGCCATCAATGCAGGCCAGGAAGCGGTAGTTGTGCTGGATCAAACGCCATTCTATGCAGAATCTGGCGGTCAGGTTGGCGATAAAGGCGAACTGAAAGGCGCAAACTTCTCCTTTGCGGTAGAAGATACTCAGAAATACGGCCAGGCGATTGGCCACATCGGTAAACTTGCTGCGGGTTCTCTGACAGTGGGCGACGCGGTGCAGGCTGATGTTGATGAGGCTCGTCGCGCTCGTATTCGTCTGAATCACTCCGCAACGCACTTGATGCACGCCGCGCTGCGCCAGATTCTGGGGACTCATGTATCGCAGAAAGGTTCTCTGGTTAACGACAAAGTGCTGCGTTTCGACTTCTCACATAATGAAGCGATGAAGCCAGAGGAAATTCGTGCCGTAGAGGATCTGGTTAACGCACAGATTCGTCGTAACTTGCCGATCGAAACCAACATCATGGATCTCGAGGCTGCGAAAGCGAAAGGCGCGATGGCGCTATTTGGCGAGAAGTATGATGAACGTGTACGTGTACTGAGCATGGGCGATTTCTCCACAGAGCTGTGTGGCGGTACTCACGCCAGCCGCACCGGTGATATCGGTCTGTTCCGTATTATCTCTGAATCGGGTACTGCTGCGGGCGTTCGTCGTATCGAAGCTGTAACCGGAGAAGGTGCTATTGCCACCGTTCATGCAGACAGCGATCGTTTAAGCGAAGTTGCGCATCTGCTGAAAGGCGATAGCAATAATCTGGCTGATAAAGTTCGTTCAGTACTGGAACGTACGCGTCAGTTGGAAAAAGAGCTACAACAGCTTAAAGAACAGGCTGCCGCGCAGGAGAGTGCAAATCTTTCCAGTAAGGCAATTGATGTTAATGGTGTTAAGCTGTTGGTTAGCGAGCTTAACGGTGTTGAGCCGAAGATGTTGCGTACCATGGTTGACGATTTAAAAAATCAGCTGGGGTCGACAATTATCGTGCTGGCAACGGTAGCCGAAGGTAAGGTTTCTCTGATTGCAGGCGTATCTAAGGACGTCACAGATCGTGTGAAAGCAGGGGAACTGATTGGTATGGTCGCTCAGCAGGTGGGCGGCAAGGGTGGTGGACGTCCTGACATGGCGCAAGCCGGTGGTACGGATGCTGCGGCCTTACCTGCAGCGTTAGCCAGTGTGAAAGGCTGGGTCAGCGCGAAATTGCAATAATATTAGCGTCAGGCAATGCCGTGGACTTGCTCCACGGCATTCGCATCAACGCTATCGACAACGATAAAGTCAGGTTGAAGTTGTGTATATCGGCTAAACTTAGGTTTAACAGAATGTAATGCCATGACTGCTTACATGTAATGTGTTTGTCATTGCTTACTTTTTGGCGTTATATGATGGATAATGCCGGGATACAGAGAGACCCGACTCTTTTAATCTTTCAAGGAGCAAAGAATGCTGATTCTGACTCGTCGAGTTGGTGAGACCCTCATGATTGGGGATGAGGTCACCGTGACAGTTTTAGGGGTAAAGGGCAACCAGGTACGTATTGGCGTAAATGCCCCGAAGGAAGTTTCTGTTCACCGTGAAGAGATCTACCAGCGTATCCAGGCTGAAAAATCCCAGCAGTCCAGTTACTAATCTTTCCGCGTCTCATCTTTAACGGTGAGACGCACCCTCAAAATCTCTCCTTCACTTCAATTTCTTTTCGCGTTACTCCCGTTCATTCAACGTTAACATCCATTTTTCAACATCATTCCTGCCTGTCATAGGCCATTTTTTCTGTTGATAAAACACTCTTTTTGACGTTTTTACAGTCTAATTGAGCGTGAAGTGTGCAAACGATAAAAGTGTGGGAAAAATTGTTTGACTTATAAGTCTCAGAAAGTAATATGTGCGCCACGCAGCGACGATGAGCGATAAACAAGTTCTTCGAAGCACTCGTAAGAGGCGTGTGGTGAGGTGGCCGAGAGGCTGAAGGCGCTCCCCTGCTAAGGGAGTATGCGGTCAAAAGCTGCATCCGGGGTTCGAATCCCCGCCTCACCGCCATTTGCATCCGTAGCTCAGCTGGATAGAGTACTCGGCTACGAACCGAGCGGTCGGAGGTTCGAATCCTCCCGGATGCACCATCTCTTGCTTGATATGGCTTTAGTAGCGGTATCAAAAAATCTGCAGTAAAGTAAGTTTTCCGATGCATCCGTAGCTCAGCTGGATAGAGTACTCGGCTACGAACCGAGCGGTCGGAGGTTCGAATCCTCCCGGATGCACCATCTCTTACTTGATATAGCTTTCGTAGCGGTATCAATATCAGCAGTAAAATAATTTTCCCGATGCATCCGTAGCTCAGCTGGATAGAGTACTCGGCTACGAACCGAGCGGTCGGAGGTTCGAATCCTCCCGGATGCACCATCATTACTTGATATGGCTTTCGTAGCGATATCAATATCAGCAGTAAAATAAATTTTCCCGATGCATCCGTAGCTCAGCTGGATAGAGTACTCGGCTACGAACCGAGCGGTCGGAGGTTCGAATCCTCCCGGATGCACCATCTTCTCCGTATTATCCGCGATTGATGATCCTCATGGTCTGCAATATTGATGTATGCACCAGGGAGGATAACGTTGCGCCAGCAACGGCCCGAAGGGCGAACGCCAGTGAGTCATCCTCCCGGATGCACCATCTTCTCCAACAATTTCCTCCAAAAACATCTCATTTCTAAATAACTATTTTATCCATATCCTGAATAATCTTCCCCTTCGCATCGGCGACAAAATCAAGCAATTACGCTAAAGTAGCGTCATATTTTTCGACTTGCGAGAAGACAATGTACGAGCGTTATGCAGGTTTAATTTTTGATATGGATGGCACAATCCTGGATACAGAACCCACGCACCGTAAAGCGTGGCGTGAAGTATTAGGACGCTACGGTCTTCAGTACGATGTACAGGCCATGATTGCGCTTAATGGCTCGCCCACCTGGCGTATAGCCCAGGCGATTATTGAGCTGAATCAGGTCGATCTCGATCCCCATGCATTAGCCCGCGAGAAAACCGATGCCGTAAGAAGCATGTTGCTCGATAGCGTCGAACCGCTTCCTCTTGTTGAAGTGGTGAAAAGCTGGCACGGTCGTCGCCCAATGGCTGTCGGTACGGGGAGTGAAAGCGCCATCGCTGAGGCGCTGCTAACGCATCTGGGATTACGTCGTTATTTTGACGCGGTCGTCGCTGCCGATCACGTCAAACACCATAAACCTGCACCAGACACGTTTTTGCTGTGTGCGCAGCGTATGGGCGTGCAACCAACACAGTGCGTTGTCTTTGAAGATGCCGATTTTGGCATACAGGCCGCTCGCGCCGCAGGCATGGACGCCGTGGATGTTCGCTTGCTGTGAGTGAGTCGCTGTCGCTCTTCTCGTTGTTTGCCAGTAGTTTTCTCAGCGCTACACTACTACCCGGCAATTCGGAAGTTGTGCTGGTCGCAATGTTACTTTCTGGGGTGAGTCATCCCTGGGTTTTAGTATTAACAGCAACAATGGGTAATAGCCTTGGAGGGTTAACTAACGTTATCCTTGGGCGTTTCTTTCCATTGCGCAAAACATCGCGCTGGCAAGAAAAAGCCATTGGCTGGCTGAAACGCTATGGCGCAGTCACACTCTTATTAAGCTGGATGCCAGTGATTGGCGACTTACTGTGTCTGTTAGCGGGATGGATGCGCATCTCGTGGGGACCAGTAATCTTTTTTTTGTGCCTTGGTAAAGCGTTGCGCTATGTTGCGGTTGCAGCAGCCACCGTTCAGGGCATGATGTGGTGGCACTAATTGTAGGCCTGCACACATGGCCACCATTACAGTTATGCTAATTAAAACGATTTTGACAGGCGGGAGGTCAATTTGATCCCGGACGTATCACAGGCGCTGGCCTGGCTGGAAAAACATCCTCAGGCATTAAAGGGGATACAGCGTGGTCTTGAGCGCGAAACTTTGCGTGTTAACCCAGATGGCACTCTGGCAACAACCGGTCATCCTGAAGCATTAGGTTCCGCACTGACGCATAAATGGATCACCACCGATTTTGCCGAAGCGTTGCTGGAGTTCATTACGCCGGTCGATGGCGATATTGAGCATATGTTGACCTTTATGCGCGATTTGCATCGCTATACCGCGCGTAATATTGGCGATGAGCGGATGTGGCCGTTAAGTATGCCATGTTACATCGCGGAAGGTCAGGATATCGAACTGGCGCAGTATGGAACGTCCAATACAGGGCGCTTTAAAACGCTGTACCGTGAAGGGCTGAAAAATCGCTATGGCGCGCTGATGCAAACCATCTCCGGCGTACACTACAACTTCTCTTTACCAATGGCATTCTGGCAAGCGAAGTGTGGTGATATCTCGGGCGTTGACGCCAAAGAGAAAATCTCTGCGGGCTACTTCCGCGCTATTCGTAACTACTATCGCTTCGGTTGGGTGATCCCGTACCTGTTTGGCGCATCTCCGGCAATTTGTTCTTCTTTCCTGCAAGGTAAACCGACGTCGCTGCCGTTTGAGAAAACCGAGTGCGGCATGTATTACCTGCCGTATGCAACATCGCTACGTTTGAGCGATCTGGGCTATACCAATAAATCGCAAAGTAATCTTGGTATTACCTTTAATGATCTCTACGAGTATGTAGCGGGTCTGAAGCGGGCAATTAAAACGCCGTCGGAAGAGTACGCGACGATTGGTCTTGAGAAAGACGGCAAGCGGCTGCAAATCAACAGCAACGTGCTGCAGATTGAAAACGAGCTGTATGCGCCGATTCGTCCGAAACGCGTTACTCGCAGCGGCGAGTCGCCTTCAGATGCGCTGTTACGCGGCGGCATTGAATATATCGAAGTGCGTTCGCTGGATATCAACCCATTCTCGCCGATTGGTGTTGATGAGCAGCAGGTGCGATTCCTCGACCTGTTTATGGTCTGGTGTGCGCTGGCTGATGCACCGGAAATGAGCAGTAGTGAACTTGCCTGTACACGCGTCAACTGGAACCGGGTGATTCTCGAAGGACGTAAGCCGGGGCTGACACTGGGAATTGGCTGTGAAACTGCGCAATTCCCGTTGCCGCAGGTGGGCAAAGATCTGTTCCGGGATCTGAAACGCGTCGCGCAAACGCTGGACAGCATTAACGGCGGCGAAGCATACCAGAAAGTGTGTGATGAACTGGTGGCCTGCTTTGATAATCCCGATCTGACTTTCTCCGCCCGCATCTTACGGTCTATGATTGATACTGGTATTGGCGGAACCGGGAAAGCGTTTGGTGAGGCTTATCGCAATTTGTTGCGTGAAGAGCCGCTGGAAATTCTGCGTGAAGACGATTTTATTGCCGAGCGCGAAGCGTCTAAACGCCGTCAGCAGGAAATGGAAGCCGCAGACACCGAATCGTTCAAGGTGTGGCTGGAAAAACACAGCTGATAGAAAAGAAAAAGGCCACTCGTGAGTGGCCAAAATTTCATCTCTGAATTCAGGGATGATGATAACAAATGCGCGTCTTTCATATACTCAGACTCGCCTGGGAAGAAAGAGTTCAGAATATTTTAAAAAAAATTACCGGAGGTGGCTAAATGCCGTTGTTAGATAGCTTCACAGTCGATCATACCCGGATGGAAGCGCCTGCAGTTCGGGTGGCGAAAACAATGAACACCCCGCATGGCGACGCAATCACCGTGTTCGATCTGCGTTTCTGCGTGCCGAACAAAGAAGTAATGCCAGAAAAAGGTATCCATACCCTGGAGCATCTGTTTGCTGGTTTTATGCGCAACCATCTTAACGGTAACGGCGTTGAGATTATTGATATCTCGCCAATGGGTTGCCGCACCGGTTTCTATATGAGTCTGATTGGTACGCCAGATGAGCAGCGTGTTGCTGATGCCTGGAAGGCGGCAATGGAAGATGTGCTGAAAGTGAAGGATCAGAATCAGATCCCTGAACTGAATGTCTACCAGTGCGGTACTTTCCAGATGCACTCGTTGCAGGAAGCACAGGATATTGCACGTAGCATTCTGGAGCGCGACGTGCGTATCAACAGCAATGAGGAACTGGCGCTGCCGAAAGAGAAGTTGCAGGAACTGCACATCTAGTCCGTTTAAGAAGAAGCCGGGCGGTGATATCACTGTCCGGCTTGCCTGATGTGCTACGCTTATCAGGTTGATGCGGGGAGCGCGCCACCCGCACGTGACGGGCGGCAAAGTGGCATTAAAAGAGATATTTCATGCCCAGCATTCCCTGGGTATCGCTGTAACCGTTGTCACCCAACTGCTGGGCGACGTTGCCCCACAGTTGCAGACGTGGATTAAGCTGACCTTCCACCCCAACTTTTAGCTCGCCGATGTTACGCGTGCCGATGATTTCATCGCTGATGCCATCCATCTTCACGCTGTAATTGCGGGAGTTATAAATCCAGTTGGTTTCCACGAAAGGCTGGAAGGAACGCGCTTTATGATCATCAATAGCATTGTGACCCTGCAGGTACGCTTTCACCCCCAGACGCGTTTGCAGGTTGCCTTCGGTGCTGTCCTCAACCAGAGTGCCATTGTCTTCAGTATGATTATCTGCCTTCACATCCATCCACGTCAGTTGCATTTTAGGCTGCAACCAGTAGCTGGTGCGGGCATTTGCGCTTTCACCAAGACGGAAGGTATAACCCGCTTCAATGGCGGCGGTGATACCGTCAGAGTGATATTTTTCACTGGGCAGATACTCGCCGGAGACGGTGTTATCAAACCAGTTATAGAGCAACCAGCTATCAACATAAGTTCCTGTTTTATCTGCTTTGTTAGCGTACCAGGTGCCATACATGCCCACACTGTAGCCGTCGATTTGCCCGCGTGAGTTGTAGCCGGTCAGGCTGGAATGTGTGTGGCTCTTGCTGTTGGCATAGCCAGCCATCAGGCCGAGATGCCAGCGATCGAGTGCGTTACTGCTCCATTGCGCAAGATCGCCGCCAAGTTGCAGAACATAACGGTTGCTCTGAGTGCTCAGTTCATCCGAGCGATCTTTAAAACGATTATGTCCACCAATGTTACGCATCCACAAGCTGGTCACTTTCTGCTCGCCGGTTAGCAGGTCGGTGTACTGTGTTTCCCCCAGACGGTCATGCAGTCGGGTATTAAACAGCGTATTTGCAGCCTGAATATTGGCCAGATAGCTACTAATCTCCGGGCGATACTGATGCTTTCTTTCTGGCAGTGGTTCTGGTGAAACGGGGGTATAAGGAGAAGCCGGTGTCGGTGTATCAGGTGGCTCTGGTGAATCAGGTATTACAGGGTCAACAGGTGGTATAAGTGGGGTTTCACTGGTTAAGTACCAGTTCTGATCGTCACTTTTCGTCACGTTATAATCATAGGCTCCGGCAACAATACGGCCTTCTTTACTAAACGTACCCTCTGATGCCCCCGTTATTTCAACAATGCGGATACCTTCAAGCGTATCGGCACCCTGACCACCGGCATTGTGAACACTCACACGGGTATGACCAGACGTGTTGCCTTTTACAATTAATTTATCGGTCGCGGAATTATCATCGCCGAGTTCGGTACGCATAACTAACAAACCGTTATTAGCGGTGTAATTGCCATTGATGGTGAGTGTGGCAGGCGTGAATTTGTCGCCATTTTTTGAGGACGACAGTGTTGCCGTACCCGCCAAATCCAGCGCATTTAAGGTTTGTGAAAAACCAGCTAAATCAATATTCCCTCCACTGGAGACGACATAACTGGAGTTTGGACTAAAGGTATCGTTGATACCGGCGCGCAGGGTGCCTTTACTAATATTCGTTTGGCCAGAATAGGTATTTGCGCCAGCCAACGTCGTGACTCCGGAACCTACCTGGTTAACCTCGCCTCTGCCAACGATATCTGCTGCCAGGATAAAATCTTCGCTGGAATGGTTGAAATTGATCTGGGCAGTACTGTCCCCGACCTCGCTTCCCATATGGATAATCGGCGTCTTAATTGCCCCCGCTTTTTGCTCGGCTTCTCCCTGCGCTCCTCCAATGTTTAGAATACCGGTGCTGGTTTCGTCCATTCCAAGCCAGATAAATTGATTCGCGCTGACCGTGGCATTATTACTCACGGTAAGAATACCCTTTGCCTCGTTCAGTAATGAGCCCAATCCCCCAAGGGAGATAAACTCATTCACGGCTAATGAAGAATTGTCACCATCAACCAGCGTTTCACCGTATCCCGTTCCCTGAAAATTCTCCATATTTCCATTAAAGCCAATGATCATATCTTTTGACGCTGTAAGACGACCGCCATGAGTGATTTCGAGTTTACCTGTCCCCTGATCGCCTACCATCACATACCGTGCGGCAACGGATGATCCCTCACCGTCAATAACGACTTGCCCCTGTGCCTGGTAATTAAATTCACCAATTCTGAATTCATTTAAATCGGTGATAGTACTGCCGCTAAGCACCATTAAAGTTCCTGAACCGCCATTAGTTCCCAGGTAAATATCGCGTTCATTAGGCGATGCATGACTAAGCGTCAGATGAGTGTTATTTTCTAATTTTATTGTCCCTGACGTCGCATTACCGATTACGATTTTAGCAGTAGTCAGATCCCGCCCGTCTATATTCAACGTTCCTGCACTTGTTGCTCCAACATTAAGATACCGAAACTGGTCCCATACTGGTGAGTTATTTTCTGATGAAGATAAGGTTACGACATCATTATTATTGATTGTCACATCGCTGTTGATAGTGGCTGGTGGTGTCCATGCCTGAGAAATTGGTATTGATAGCACAGTTGAAATAGCTATTGCCAGCGTGGACAAGGGATGCTGTCTGATATTCATAAAGTTAATTTTCATCCTTATGATTTATTTTAAGATAAATAGCGAATCCACAGTAACTACGTAAAAAATTAGATTTTAAGGCCGCTGAATCAGGTTGCTGTTCTGTAAATGAAGGGTAGTGTGTGAGGCCAATAATTATAAATCAGTTTAATTTGTGATTAATTTGATATTAATTTGTTTTGATGGTTTAGGCATTAGGGTGAAAATAAGGTGCATAATTTTACTTAGCGGAAATTTTTAAATGTCTTAAGGCATAAAAAATGAGCAAAGAAAAAGCAAAGGAAATCAATAAGATGTTTTTTCGGAATTTTGCGGGGTTAGTAACAGTAACTGATTAATTGCATGTTTATTGTTTGCACATCTTTTTAGATATAAAAAACACCAGGATTATTATCAAAAAATAATGTAAGTCTGGTTTCCAGACATGGGTTATATGCACGTAAATAATAAGATTAAATATTTCCTCATTAAGAAAAGTGCAAAAGTATTCTCTTCTCAGGCAATGTAAATCTGCCCGATACGATAAACGTATCGGGCAGGTGTTTAATTCTCCGGCTTTCTACCTGTCAGTCACCCGACATTCCACGCTATGCGCTTCATCAGGTTGTGGAACTTCCAGCCTTGAGGCCATCCGCATCACCACCGCTTCAGGAACGACATACTCGCGTCTGGCATTTTGCTGCTTCCATTGCGCCCATGGCACTTCCAGATAAACGATTTTTACTCGTGCGCCGTAAG
Source organism: Escherichia sp. MOD1-EC7011 (assembly GCF_002965005.1). NCBI lineage: Bacteria > Pseudomonadati > Pseudomonadota > Gammaproteobacteria > Enterobacterales > Enterobacteriaceae > Escherichia > Escherichia sp. MOD1-EC7011. The sequence continues at coordinate 19,193 of NZ_PTRD01000022.1, read as the reverse complement.
CCGTAAACAGACTGATAAGCTGGCTACGCAGCTGGCGGGTAATGTTCGTTGCATTCCAGACAAACGACTTCTTTTGCCGAAGTCGCACGCGAGCTTCTTCTTTTGCCTGCTGTACAATACGACCAGTCGCGGTTTTATCGTCAGGGCTGGCATTGATTCGCCGCCGCATGTCATCAAGGCTGATAACATCCATTCCCTGGCACTGTTCACTGATATAGCGATCTTTGCCCATTCCCGGTAAGCCACACAGCAAAGTAACTTCAAAATGTTCAGCCTCCCAGGGAACAAAATCGGGAGAACTTTGTTCATGGGTCAGGTAATGCCAGCGTGCGGAATCAGAAACGAATGGGCGCACTTTTCCCCAGCATTGTTGCTCCTGGCAAAACAGCACGAACAGATCGATGCGTTCCAGCATTGACTGCTTATCAGGGCAATGACGACCAAGCAGATCGGCACGGGCAAGCAGGGCGAGCAGACGCGTGTCGACGCGCATCGCAGCAGTGAGCAGTAAACGCTCCGGTTCCGGACGTTCCAGTAACCATAGCGGTAACCCATGCAGACGCACCAGTGCAACGATTTGCTCGCGCAGCACAAATGGTGTGGGGATATCGCGCCATAAAATTTGTCGGGCCGTCAGTTCGCCCCGACGAGCATGACCAGGCGACTGAATACGTCCGTTTTCCTGAACGGTAGTGCTGCGCTTTTCAACATCATGCAATAACGCCGCCGCCCATAAAACTTCCTGCTGTTGAGCGGGGAGTTGCTGGAATTCTGGCAGAGTAACGAGGGCGTTAAGCACCATTTCGGTATGCACGCCAACGTCACCTTCGCCATGATGCTCCGGGTCTTGTGGCGTGTGATGCATCTCCTCAACCCAGCTAAAACGCTGGCGAAGTGTCGACCAGCGTTTATCGTCGGTAAGTCGCCAAATCATGACTGTTCTCCATAAGCGAACTCATGTGCCATCCGCGCCCGACGCCAGTGGCGCTTCCAGTGTTCGCTGGTTTTGACATGATTTTTGCGCACGTACTTGAATACATTATGGGGAAAATCGGCAACGGAAAATGCGTCGCGATTTCGGCTGACAATGCCTTCCAGCGTACAGGGTTGCCCGGTTTGCGTATCCCAGGGATCGAACGCGCCGCGCTCACAGGTCAGCGCCAGAAAATCATGTTGCCAGCTTTTTTCATCTTTTCCCGGCTGCGGGCCGGAAATTTCCGGGACGCAGGGAAAATCAAACAAGGCGGCGTAAAACTGAACTTCTTCCCAGCTTAACCACATGTCCTGACAGCGAACGGCAAACAGATAAAAATCCTGCTCCAGTGCCCGGTATTCAATGGAGTGAACGGCATAAAGATTTTCGCCAAACAACTCCAGATCGCCGAGATCGTTTTTCAGTAGTTGCCAGCGTTGGCGAATCTTATAGCTCCATGCCGATTCCGTAGGGGCTGCATGGGAACGGGCAAACACGCCGAAGCGATTAAGACAGTTATTTTCGCCGTCGAGTTTTTCAGTATGTACCAGTTGCGAAATTGCCTGCATATCTTGCCAGTAACTGGCGTTAATGCGGTCATCGCTGGTGGTGCCAGGGGAGAAAGGGTAGTGCCAGGTTCTCCCGTATTTACGTTGGGTATTCATAATAATCCATTATTTGGTGTGTAATAAATGTACGCCCGCGAGGGTGCGAGTTTTGGGGTTAAAAGAAAAATGTAAGTATCACCCGCGAAAGCGAGGGCGAAGGGAAAAGAGAATTAACAACCTGAACGAATGTTCAGAACCGGTTAATGGTGAATGGAAGAGTGTGAGGCGGCGAGAAGATACACCGATTGAGTGGATAAAACAACCGTTTGCAGAATGAGCAAATAAAAAGGGAGCCGCAGCTCCCTTTGACAACATCAGTGCGCACCGCCTCCGCCGCCACCTGCGCCAAATGGCGGCCTGGCAAACCACACCAGCCCCAGCAGGACGAGGAATATTCCGGCTGACATCCAGAAGATCTCATTGGCGGAAATAATCAACCCCTGATTAGTGATCTGCTGGGCAATCCAGCCGGAAGCTTGCTGTTGCGTCATTCCCAGCCCTTCCAGTTGATGGTACATCGCCTGGGCGTTCGGGTTATACGGATTCACTGATTCGGTCAACTGCGCATGGTGCAGCGACTCGCGGTTAGTCCACATAGTCGTAGTGATTGATGTCCCTATAGACCCCGCCAGCGTTCGCGTAAAGTTGGAGAGACTCGACGCCGCCGCCAGTCGTTCCGGCGGCAAACCAGAGAGCGTAATGGTGGTCAGCGGCATAAAGAAGCAGGCCACCGCGAAGCCCTGGATAAACTGCGGCCAGGCCGATGCACCAAAATCCATACCTGGTTCAAAGGTATAAGCACGCCAGTAAAAGCAAACGGCATACATAATAAAGCTGAAGGTTACCAGCCGACGCATATCCAGTTTATGCGCAAAACGGCCGATAATTGGCGACAGGATCACCGGAATAATCCCTACCGGCGCAGATGCCAGCCCTGCCCAGGTTGCCGTGTAGCCGTAGACTTCCTGCAATAATTGCGGCAACAGAACAATTGCGCCGAAGTAGAGCATGTAGGCGAGGCTGATACACAAGCAGCCAATTGTGAAGTTGCGCGATTTAAACAGTGACAGGTCGACTATCGGGTTATCGTCGGTCAACTCCCAGACAATCAGGAAGCTGATAGCCACCACCGCCACCACGGTGAGGATGATAATTTCTTGCGATGAGAACCAGTCCAGCTCTTTACCCCGGTCGAGCATAATTTGCAGGCTACCGATACCAATCACCAGCAGCGCCAGCCCCACAGCATCAATCCGCCGCCTTTCTGTACGGGTTTCGCGTCCGCGCAGGGTTTGCAGTGTCATCAACACCACCGCCACGCCAATTGGCACGTTGATGAAGAATATCCAGCCCCAGTGGTAATTATCACTGATATAACCGCCGAGGATTGGGCCGCAAATTGGCGCGACAATCACCGTCATCGACCACAACGCCAGCGCGATCGAGCGTTTAGCTGGCGGGTAGTTATTCAGTAACAGACTTTGCGAAAGTGGGATCAACGGCCCGGCGACAATCCCCTGAATCACGCGGAAGAAGATCAGCATATTCAGACTACTGGAAACACCACACGCCCACGACGCAATGGCGAAGGCAATGGTTGACCAGAGGAACAGCTTCACTTCCCCGACGCGTTTTGCCAGCCAGCCGGTAAGGGGGATCGAGATGGCGTTTGCCACCCCGAAGGAGGTGATCACCCACGTTCCCTGGCTGAGTGATGAGCCCAGATTCCCGGCGATAGTGGGGATCGCCACGTTAGCAATGGTGGAGTCCAGCACCTGCATGAATGTCGCCAGTGACAGCGCAATCGTCATAATGACCAGTTGCGCGCCTTCCAGCGGTTTTTGCTGTTGCATCACACGCACCTCTGGATTAGCCAGCGTTAGCTTTTACGATGTCGTCGATCAGTTTATTGACAGGTGCCAGGCTGATTTCACGCGCGGTGCTTACCGCTACCGGCGTAGAACGTACTTTGTTTGCCAGTACCTGACCGTCACGGTTAGTGGTATTGACGCTCACCAGCGTGGACAAGCCGATACGCAGTGGGTATTGCTCAAGCTGTTTTTGGTCCAGTTCAATACGAACAGGCAGACGCTGAACGACTTTGATCCAGTTACCGGTGGCATTTTGCGCCGGAAGCAGCGAGAACGCGCTACCTGTACCCATATCCAGACCGACCACTTTACCGGTGTATTTCACATCATCGCCGTAAATATCAGTGGTGATGGTGACCGGCTGACCGATACGCATATTGGCAATCTGCGTCTCTTTAAAGTTGGCATCCACCCACATATTGGTAGCCGGAACGACCGCCATCAGCGGCGTCGTTGGGCTAATTTGCGCACCAGGCTGAACGGCTCGGCGGGAGACATAGCCGGTCATTGGGCTGACAATACGGGTACGTTCCAGCGCCAGCCAGGCGTTACGTACTTCAGTAGCGGCCTGTTGCACGGCAGGCTGATCTTCCAGTTTAGTTCCCAGAATCATCGCCTGATTGGCATTGTATTGTTGAATGGCGACATCCAGTTGCGCCTGGGCGCTGGTGACGGCGTCGCGGGCGTGTTGCAGTTCTTCGCGACCAATCAGGTTGGCATTGCCCAGCGGCACACGGCGGTTGTAGTCGCTCTGTGCTTTAGCGAGGGCGATTTTTTGCACCTCAATATTCGCCTGCAACTGCTTGCTGTTAATCATCAGCTGGTGGGTTTGGCGAACGCTGGAAGCCAGTGCAGTTTTGGCTTTTTCAAACGCCTGGCGAGCATCTGTCGGGTCGAGAGTGACCAGCACATCGCCTTCTTTTACAAAATCGGTGTTATCGGCCCAGACTTTCGTCACGCTGCCAGACACCTGAGACATAATTTGAATCTGATTCCCTGCCACGTATGCGTCATCGGTCTCTTCAAAATGACGCAGTACCAAAAACCAATAAATTCCTATCGCTACGGCAATAATGATAAAGAGCAAGGTGAGAAGGAGGAGCAGACTCTTACGTTTGCCGCTCTTCTTTACCGGTTGCTGCGGGTTTTGAGTCTCCGCATTTGCGCTCATATTGTTCTCCACGATCTTCTTAACTCATCGGCTGAGCCGACCTGCTTGCCAAAAAGGCCAGCACGTTGCGATGCTGGCCGGTCAGTTTTTCTTTTATAAATCTGGATTTTTGAGCGAGATGACGCGTTAGCTCATCGCTTCGAGGACCATGCCGTCTTGTTCCATCTGGTCGAGACGGGAGAGCAACTTGCGGGTGATTTGCTCAAGCTGATCTTTTTCGCTAGTGCTGAGTGCGGACCAGAGTTGATGCAGGCAGTTATGCTGCGGCGGTAAAACCTCGCGCAAAAACTCGTGACCTTTTTCCGTTAATTGCAGATGCAGGCAGCGGCGATCGTTGTCGCTTTCACGACGCTCGATCCAACCGCGTTTTTCCAGTTCATCGGCAATACGCGTCGCATTGGTACGGGATGATCCAAGAGCACAACTTAATTCAGAAGGCTGAATACTGTGGTTTTCCTGAGACTCCAGCGTAATCAACGCCATAAACAACGTCTCGTTAATCCCCTGAGCCTTCAGCATTTTATTGCGGTTCTCCAGCAGCTTGCTCTGCATATGCATACAAAGACGGGTCAGAAGGATTTCCTGGTAAGGAAAATCTTCGTGGCGGCTGGCGCGAAATTTTAGCATTTGTTCAATGGGCGTAAACGAACTATCCATTTGGGTATGACCTCATTAATTTCAGCCGATATAGTAACGACAGTGACAAATAAAGTAAATGTATTGTTTTAGAAAATTGATTCTTGTGGGTTATATAATCGCCATCACTTTCCAGGCGAGCCCGTAGGCCAGCGCACTTAGCAGTGTAGGGACGATAATGCTGCGTGTTTTATAGAAACTGGCACCCAGTACCGCGAAGCCAACCAGTGTGGGCACGAAACGGCGTGTATCGTGCATCACTTCTGGTGCGGTAGAGACAACCAGCAGAGCACAAATCGAGGCTATGCCAATGGTGTCGAGCAAAATACCCACCGCACCACGTTTGGTCGGGCGGGCATTACCCACACGCAGGCGCAGCGGCAAATAGCGAAAGCAGTAATTAACCGCGCCAACCAGCAACCCAAGCAGCAGAACCTCATAGCTCATCGGGCGCTCCTTGCCAGAATGCCTGAATTAGCGCAGTGAGGCAGCCACAGACAATGCCTGCCAGAATGGCGACGGGAATAGAAAATAGCGTTACGCCCGCAAGGGCGCCGATTAACGCTGCGGTAACGCAAAGGGATTGTTTGCGCTGGAAAGAGGCGAGCAGAAAACTCATAAAGAGCGCCGGTAGCATAAAGCCTAATGCTGCTTCAACGGCTGGATAACCTTGCAGCAATCCGCTGCCAGAGAATGCCCCTATAACCGTACCAAATACCCACGATGACCATGAACTGAAGGCAATGCCAATCATCCAGTTCTCGCTCCAGCGGCGATTATTGCGTACCAGCTTTGCCGTTGCTGCGGCAAAAACTTCATCCGTCAGGCCAAACGCCCATAATGCAGTTTTCGATTTTTGCAAACGCTGAACAATGCGGCTACGCAACGATGGGCCATACAGGATATGGCGAACATCCATTGCCATGACGGTCAGCGCAGCGACCCACAAACTACTCCCGGCTGCCAGCATCGTGGTAATGACGAACTGACTCGCGCCTGCATAAATGATGCAGGAGAAAAAAACGCTTTCGAGAGGAGAAAATCCCAGACGGGTCGCATTCAGACCGAAAGCAAAGGCCACCGGAATATAACTAATAACAATCGGTAAACTGTCTTTGCATCCTTCCATGAAGGTCGCCGAACCTGAAGCAGGCAGAGGAGTAGGGCTTACCATAGAGTGTACGCTTAACGACTGTTAAAATTATAAATGGACTGAATGAATATCTTAACCTTATCAGACTGATGGGCTTCTTAACACCCTTATAAGTGTAAAGCCACGAAAACGGTTGCTGATTGTCTAAATAGCGGCTTCCTGACGATGAAAACCTCGCCACCAGACCAACAGATTAACCAGGGCAATCGTCGCACCAGCCAGACAAACGCCAGCCCAACCGGCATGTTGCCAGGCAGAGGCCGAAATCAGTGAACCGGCGGCACCGCCAATAAAGTAACTGGTCATATAGCCTGCGGTCAGACGATTACGTGCATCAGGATAAATACGATAAATCACGGTTTGATTGGTGATATGCACGCCCTGTACGGTGAGATCCAGCACCAGGATGCCAATAATCAGCGCCAGCACGGAAGTGTGACCAAACCAGATCGCCAGCCATGAAAGCAACAGCAGCAGTAGGCCGAAAGTTGTTGTCAGGTGCGATTGACCCTTATCGGCAAAACCACCTGCCGGACGTGCGCCCAGCGCCCCAGCGGCTCCTGCAAGGCCAAACAGACCAATCGTTCCATCGCTGTAGTTAAAAGGCGGTGCTGAAAGCAAAAAGGCCATTGAGGTCCAGAGAATGCTGAAGTTGGCAAAGGTCAGACAGCCCAGTACCGCGCGGGTGCGCAGGATCTTATCGCTGATAAACATGCTGAAAACGGAACCTAACAACTGTGGGTAGTTGAGGTGCGTCTCCGATTTCATCTGCGGCAGGCCACGCCACAACGCCAGCGCCATTAGCGCCATTAATACCGCTGCGACCCAGAAAACGGTGCGCCATCCGCCGAGATTTGCCAGCAACCCGGCAACGGTACGCGCCAGCAAAATGCCCAGTAGCAGGCCGCTCATAATTGTGCCAACCACCTTGCCGCGTTTTTCCGGCGAGGCCAGTGTTGCCGCCAGCGGAACCAGAATTTGTGCCACGACCGAGAATAAACCCGTTAATGCCGTACCGAGGATCATCATCGCCAGTGACTGACTGCTGGCGGTAATCAACATACCGCCCGCTGCCAGTAAGGTCATCGAGACAATCAGGCGGCGGCGTTCAAACATATCACCGAGGGGAACAAGAAATAGCAGACCGGCGGCATAACCTAGCTGCGCGGCAGTGACAATAAAGCCCGCTGAACTGGCAGAAAGGGAAAAGTTACGCGCAATAGTGTCGAGCAATGGCTGAGCGTAATAGTTGCTGGCAACCGCCAGACCGGTGGCGATCGACATTAGCACGATCAGCGCCGGGCTAAGCTCATGATTAGGTTTAGTCATTATTTTTGTTCATCAGGTGATGATTAAGATGGAAATCAATAATAGCGGATGTTGATGAATATGGGATGAAAGATAGATTGTTGAAATGTGCGGTGTGGTGTGTAGGCATGATAAGACGCGTCAGCGTCGCATCAGGCATTGTGTACAGAATGGCGGATGCGGCAAAAACGCCTTATCCGCCCGAATAAAAATTACTTCTGCGCTGCCAGCGCCTCATTTACCCAGCCATCGAACTGTTGCTGGTGGGCTTTGATCCAGCCATCAACGTGACCCTGAATATCGCCTTCTGAGGCTTTGCCGTCATGCATAATGGCGTTCTGGGCGTTAATGTCTGCCACCGGCAACTGCATAATGGCAAACAGTTTCGCTGCCGCCGGGTTTTTCTCAGCCCAGGCTTTGTTGGCAACGATATGCATGGTGCTGACCGGGAAGCCGTAATTTGCGCCATTCGGTAGTTTGGTATCGGCGTTTTTATCACCCGGCAGTGCGGAGAACGGCACCTGCAACCAGACGACATCTTTGCCCGGCTTCAGTTCGTTACTCACCCAGTACGGCGTCCAGGTGTAGTAAAACACCGGCTTGCCCTCTTTGTAACGACTGATGGTGTCGGCCATCATCGCCGCATAGTTACCCTGATTATGCGTCACGGTGTTGGTCAGTTCATACGCAGCAAGCTGGTGATTAATGGCACCTTCGCAGCCCCAGCCGGGGTTACAGCCGGTTAAATCCGCTTTGCCATCGCCGTTGGTATCAAACAGTTTGGCGATCTTCGGATCTTTCAGTTGCGCGATGTTGGTGATTTTGTACTGGTCGGCGGTTTTCTTATCGATCAGGTAACCCTGCGCCGCGCCATTAACGAATACCCCTTCACGATAAAATTTCTTATCGCCACCGGCTGCTTCGTACATGTTGTCATGCAGCGGCGTCCAGTTCACAGCGGTGAAGGTTGCATCGCCAGAAGCAAGCGAGGTGTAGCCAACGTTGTAATCCACTTCGCTGGGTTTATTGACGGTATAACCTAATTTCTCCAGCGCACGACTGACCAGCAGCGTCTGGAAGGTTTCTTCAGTGATGGTGCTCTGAACTGGATTAACAGTAATGCCTTTGCCCGGCAGATCGGCAGCAAAAGTTTGTGTAGAGATAAGCGTGGCAAACGCTGTCGCAAAAAGTACGCTATGTCGCATTGTTATTCCTTTTTTTGGCAGGGTGATAATGCCCGGCGTCACCGGGCAAGTGCAGAGTTACTTAATGAATGGGCGGGTCAGCAGACCAACAGGGCCAGTGGTGTACCAGCGACGGTTGCCGCGACTGCGTGAGTCGCGCCCAACGGCCTGCGTCAGGCGATCGAGGATAATGGCGAGGATCACAATCCCGACGCCGCCAACGGTGGCAAGCCCCATATCCAGACGACCGATACCGCGAAGTACCATCTGACCCAGCCCGCCGACGGCAATCATCGAGGCAATGACCACCATAGAAAGGGCCAGCATCAGCGTCTGGTTAACGCCCGCCATAATGGTCGGCATCGCCAGCGGTAACTGAACTTTGAACAGCATCTGGCGCGGGCTGGCACCGAATGAGCGCGAGGCTTCAATCAGATCCGCCGGAACCTGGTTAATCCCCAGAATGGTCAGACGGATAATCGGCGGCAGAGCAAAGATGATAGTCACCACCACGCCCGGCACGTTACCGATACCAAACAGCATGACGATTGGCACCAGATAAACAAACGCTGGCGTGGTCTGCATGGCATCAAGCAGTGGACGAATAATTTTCGCCGCTCGCGGACTTCTCGCCAGCCAGATCCCCAACGGCAAACCGATGACGATACAGAACAGCAGGGCGGTTAATACCAGCGCCAGGGTGACCATTGCTTGCGACCATGCGCCAATCGCGCCGATAGCAATCAGTGAAACCAATGTCGCAACGCCCATACCGACGCCGGAAATCTGCCAGGCGATGAGAGCGAAAACGATAATCGCCACAGGTGCAGGCATACCCAGCAGCAATTGCTGGAAACCGTTGAGAATATAATCCACCGGAACGCGCACACCCTGAAAGACGGGACGGAAATGGGTAACGACCCAGTCGATCCCTTCAGTTACCCAACTGTCGAGTGGGATCAGCGTCTTGTGGAATGGATCGAGAATATTAAAATGCTCGACGTTTGGCGCAGGCGTACTGGACAGCCAGTCAGCGCCACCGCCGTCAGTCGGTGCAGCAGCCGGTGTACCCCAGGCGTCTGCGGATTGTGCGGCGCTGTCTGCCGCTGGTGTGGTATCCCACGGATTATTTTGATCAGCCATTGTTTACCCCCTCACGATCTAAAGCGCGCAGCAGCATTCCTTTCGAAATGATGCCGACATACTGTTGGTCCTCGTCGACCACCGGCACCGCACAGGGCGCCTGTCCGACATGAGAGAGCAACTCGCTAAGAGGCGTTTGTGCATCGACCGCTAACGGCGCATCAATCAGCGCCGCATCAAGACCTTGCTGCTGCGTTAATGCTGCTTTTAACGAATCGATAGACACTGCGCCGACAAATTTATTACCGCGTTCGATGACGTAACCATATTCGCGGTCTTCATCCTGCAATAATTTCAGCGCCGAACGCGGGCCGAAGCCGGGTGTTTTACGAATTAAGCCATTAGGGCTGCGGCGGGCAATATCTTTTGCGCTGAACACCTGGCTAATATCGACGCCACGGAAGAAGGTACGGACATAATCATTCGCCGGATTATTGAGAATTTCATCCGGTGTACCGACCTGAACGACTTCACCATTTTGCATAATGGCAATTCTGTCGCCAATACGCATAGCTTCATCGAGATCGTGGGAAATAAATACAATGGTGCGCTGATGTTTCGCCTGTAATTTTACCAGCTCATCCTGCATCTCGGTGCGAATTAGTGGGTCGAGCGCCGAGAAGGCTTCATCCATTAATAAAATATCCGGATTGATGGCTAATGCGCGAGCCAATCCGACACGTTGGCGCATCCCGCCAGAAAGTTCGTCCGGATAACTGTGGGCATAATTTTCCAGCCCGACCTGACGCAGTGCATCAATGGCTTTTTCCCGGCGTTCTTCGGCATTAATTCCGGCCAATTCCATACCAAACGCAGTATTGTCCAGCACGGTCATATGTGGCATTAAGGCAAAGGACTGGAAGACCATCGCAATCTTTTTTCTGCGCACCTCACGGAGTTCGGCATCGGATATTTTGGCAATATCCACACCGTCAATCAGTACTTGTCCACGGGTGGGTTCAATCAGGCGATTGAGAAGGCGTACCATTGTGGATTTACCCGAACCGGATAATCCCATGATGACAAATATCTCGCCTTCTTCAATGGCCAGACTGGCGTCTTTTACGCCAAGCGATAGACCTGTTTTTTCCAGAATTTGTTCTTTTGAAAGTCCTTTTTCGATATATTTGAAAGCCCGTTGTGGATGCTCGCCAAATATTTTATAGAGATTTTTAATTTCTAATTTAATTGCCATGCAATAGAAAGATTCCTGTTATTTGTTTATGTCGATATATTACCCGATGGAAATAGTCACTTTTTTCTACCCTAACATACTGAGAATCTGAGGCAACCCCTGATGGCAAATGTGGCATGAATATTGATGTGAGCAAATTGCCGGAATTTCCCGTGATATAAGGGCTGAGAGCAAATCGAGAAAAGTTGATATTTTTTGTTATAGATAGCGGAAAAAACGCCTGAATATTGTAGTTTCAGGCGAATAATGCAACAGAGTATCAGTGTAGATCACCACAAAATATCTGTGTGATAAAAAGCCATTTAATGAAAATTATTTCCCTGCTGCGGTTGGTGATATTTTTTAAATAACCGTGTCAGAAATTCCAGTCTTCGTCTTCTGTTTCGACCGCTTTTCCCATCACATAAGAGGAGCCAGAACCGGAAAAGAAATCGTGATTTTCATCGGCATCCGGCGAAAGCGCGGCGAGGATTGCCGGATTCACTTCCGCCATTTCTGCCGGGAAAAGCGGTTCGTACCCCAGATTCATCAACGCTTTATTGGCGTTGTAGCAGAGAAACGCTTTTACATCGTCAGCCCACGAGGTTTCGGCGTACAGCTCATCGGTGTATTGCAGTTCGTTGTCGTAGAGTTCCAGCAACAAATCGAAGGCAAAATTCTTTAACTCTTCGCGTTGTGCCTGGGAGATTTTTTCCAGGTTTTTCTGATATTTATAACCGATGTAATAACCGTGCACTGCTTCATCGCGGATAATCAGACGGATCAGGTCGGCGGTATTAGTCAGCTTACCGCGACTGGAAAAATACATCGGCAGCCAGAAGCCAGAGTAGAACAAAAATGATTCCAGAAAGACACTGGCGATTTTCTTTTTCAGCGGATTATCGCCGCGATAATGTTGCTGAATAATCTGTGCTTTTCGCTGCAACGGCGCGTTTTCTTCACTCCAGGCGTAGGCGGCATCGACATCTTTTGTCTGGCACAGCGTCGAGAAAATCGAACTGTAAGAGCGGGCATGAACCGCTTCCATAAAGCTGATATTTGATAATACCGCCTCTTCATGGGGCGTGATCGCATCGGGCATCAGCGAAGGTGCGCCGATAACATTTTGTAGCGTGTCGAGTAGCGTCAGGCCAGTAAAAACACGCATCGTCAGTTGTTGCTCTACGGCGCTTAATGTCTGCCAGGCGGGGATATCGTTCGACAGTGGCACTTTTTCCGGTAGCCAGAAATTACTGGTCAGGCGATTCCACACCTCCAGATCTTTATCGTCAGTAATCTTGTTCCAGTTGATGGCGCTGATACGTGAGAGTTTCATAGATATTCCTTAAAGTGCGCAGGAGACGCAGCCTTCAATTTCAGTACCTTCCAGCGCCATCTGACGCAGGCGAATGTAATAGAGCGTTTTGATACCCTTACGCCAGGCGTAAATCTGCGCTTTGTTGATATCGCGGGTGGTGGCGGTATCTGGGAAAAACAGCGTCAGCGACAGCCCCTGATCGACATGGCGTGTGGCTTCGGCGTAGGTGTCGATAATCTTTTCCGCGCCAATTTCGTAAGCGTCCTGATACAGCGCCAGATTCTCATTAGTCATAAACGGGGCAGGGTAGTAAACGCGCCCGGTTTTACCCTCTTTGCGGATCTCTACTTTCGCCACAATCGGATGAATACTCGACGTAGCATGGTTGATATAAGAGATAGAACCGGTTGGCGGCACCGCCTGAAGATTCTGGTTGTAAATGCCGTAGCACATCACGTCGTCGCGCAGCTGCGCCCACATCTCACGGGTAGGTAGCGTAATACCGCTACGGGCAAACAGTTCGCCAACTTTCGCCGTTTTCGGCTGCCAGTTACCTTGCAGATATTGGCTAAAATATTCACCGCTGGCATAGCGCGACTGTTTGAACCCGGCGAAGGTTTCACCGCGTTCGCGCGCCAGCAACATCGAGGTGCGCAGCGCGTGCCAGGTGATGGTATAGAAATAGAGATTGGTGAAATCCAGAGCCTCCGGCGAACCATAGGCGATGCCTTCCCGCGCCAGATAACCGTGTAAATTCATCTGCCCCAGCCCGATGGCGTGTGAGGCGGTATTTCCGGTCTCGATGGAGGGCACGCTGCGGATATGACTCATATCCGACACCGCCGTCAGACCGCGCACGGCTGTTTCTACCGTGCGAGCAAAGTCGGGGGAATCCATGGTGTGGGCAATATTCAACGAACCTAAATTGCAGGAAATATCATGGCCTGTGCGAGCATAGTTGAGATTCTCGTCATACTCTGAGGCGCTGTTTACCTGCAAAATCTCTGAGCAAAGATTGCTCATATTTATGCGCCCGGCGATAGGGTTAGCACGGTTTACCGTGTCTTCATACATGATGTACGGATAGCCGGACTCAAACTGGATCTCCGCCAGCCGCTGGAAGAAATCACGCGCGTTGATGTATTTTTTGCGGATGCGTTTATCGGCAACCAGTTCGTCATAGTGTTCGCTGATGGCGATATCGGCAAACGGCTTGCCGTAAACCCGCTCAACGTCATAGGGCGAAAACAGTGCCATCTGCGCATTCTTTTTCGCCAGATGGAAGGTGATATCCGGGATCACCACGCCCACGACAGCGTTTTAATGCGGATTTTCTCGTCGGCATTTTCCCGCTTTGTGTCGAGAAAACGCAGAATATCGGGATGATGGGCATGTAAATAGACTGCACCCGCCCCCTGACGAGCGCCAAGCTGATTGGCATAGGAAAATGCGTCTTCCAGCATTTTCATCACCGGAATTACGCCAGAAGATTGATTTTCAATACGTTTAATTGGCGCGCCCGCTTCCCGCAGATTCGACAGCAAAAATGCCACGCCGCCGCCGCGTTTCGACAGTTGCAGTGCGGAATTTACCGCCCGGCCAATCGACTCCATATTGTCTTCAATACGCAGCAGAAAACAGGAAACCAGTTCGCCGCGCTGCTGTTTACCACAGTTGAGGAATGTTGGCGTGGCAGGCTGAAAGCGTCCTGACAGCATTTCATCGGTCAGTTGCAACGCCAGCGTTTCATCGCCTTGTGCCAGCGTCAGCGCCACCATAGTGACTCGATCGGCAAAATCCTCCAGATAACGCTTACCGTCGAATGTCTTCAACGTATAGCTGGTGTAAAACTTCCATGCACCGAGGAACGTCTGGAAACGAAAACCGCTGGCGTGCGCGCGGGCAAATAGCGTAATGACAAAGTCGCGAGAGTAGCGGCTGAGAACGCTTTCATCATAGTAACCTTCGTTGACCAGCCAGTTCAGGCGCTGCTGCTGGCTACTGAAGGTCACACTGTTCGGGCGTACATGCGTCGCCATAAAGGCGTCTACGGCCTGGCTGTCTTTATCGAACTGAATGCGACCTGCGCTATCGTAAAGGTTAAGCATCGCATTCAGGGCGTGGTAATCCATTGTTTCCTGCGTCAGGCGGTCTGCGGTTGTCGTTGCCAAAATTCGGTTACTCCTTTACGAACATTTTCGATATCGCTTTGCGTACCCATGAGTTCAAAGCGGTACAGCCACGGCACGCCGCATTTCCGGGCAATCACATCTCCGGCGCGACCATACGCCTCACCAAAGTTGCGATTACCCGAAGCAATAACGCCGCGAAGCAACGCCCGGTTATGTTCGTCGTTTAAAAAGCGAATCACCTGTCGTGGCACAGCGCCAGCCGTACCGCCACCGCCGTAAGAGGGCACGATCAGGATGTAAGGCTCGTCTACCTGAATCCGTTCCCGCTCATTGAGTGGAATGCGCACGGCGGGCAGCCCTAAACGTTCGATAAAACGCTGCGTATTTTCGGAGCTGCTGGAGAAGTAGACGAGCTGGCTCATGCACTGGCCGCGTGTGGCGCTGGATGCAGACGGTTGATCATATCCGGACGAAAACCAGACCAGCTAAGATCGCCTGCAATCACTACCGGCAACTGACGAAAGCCCTGAGCACGCAACGCTTCCGCCGCTTCAGGAACGCGATCGACATTAATCATTTCAAAATCAAAGCCCCGGTTTTCCATCGCCCGTTTGGTGGCGTGGCACTGAACGCAATCGTTACGAGTGTAAATAATAATGCGCATGATTCGTATTTCCGTTTAAAATGAAGATACGGCGCGATGATACGCGTCGGGTTGTCTCTCTGTTGATACAGGGATACTAGATGTAGTTGAAAAAAGATTCAACCATACAAGATATGGGAAATTTCGATAAATCTAACCGCCGCCGAGCAGCTCAGCGGGGTAGGGGGTTTTGTGTTCTATAGCCGGGTGATTACCCGGCATCAGGAAATTACATCCGCATGGAAACGGCCAGGCGGTTAAAGCAATTCATCAGTCCGATGGCAAAAGTCAGGTCGCTGATCTCTGCTGCGCTGAAATATTCAAGCAAAGGTTGATAAACGTCGTCTTCTGCATGGCTTCGGGCAATATCGGTCACCGATTCCGCCCAGGCCAGCGCCGCCCGCTCGCGATCATCAAAATGATGGCTCACCCGCCAGCCTGCCAGAGCGTCCAGCTTGTGCTGCGGCACACCGGATTTGCGTAATGCTTTACTGTGCATCTCCAGACAAAATGCGCAGCCGTTTATTTGCGAGACGCGCAAATAAACTAACTCCATCAGTGTGGTATCCAGCGCACTATTTTCCAGCGCCGTTTTGGCCTGCACCAGCGCGTTATACACCGCCGGGCTAAGTTCGTAGTAAGGCTGACGTAATGTAGTCATACAGTTTCTCCTCTTATTAACGCCCGCAATGTAGCACTATAATGGACTGCTAAAGAGAGCCATAAATTACCTAAAAAAGCAGACCATATGCCGCGCTATCAGGATATCGCCCGTCAGTTAAAAACGGCTATTGAGCAAGGGGAACTGAAACCCGGCGCAAGGCTACCTTCCAGTCGTACCTGGTCGCAGGAGCTGGGTGTGTCTCGATCCACCGTCGAAAATGCTTATGCTGAGCTGGTGGCACAAGGATGGCTGGTACGGCGGGGGCAGGCGGGCACCTTTGTCAGCGAGCAAATACATCCCCAACAATCCGCTGTGGATGTGCTTGCCTTTGCCGGTGAAAGCTAGCAACCGCTACCATTCCAGATGGGATTACCCGCACTCGATCTCTTTCCGCGAGAGCTGTGGGCGCGGGTGATGGGGCGCCGTCTGCGTACCCAGACGCGCTTTGATTTGGCGTTAGGCGATGTCTGTGGTGAGGTGGCGTTGCGTGAGGCAATTGTTGATTATTTACGCGTCTCACGCGGGATTGAATGCCAGCCAGAACAGGTCTTTATCACTCACGGTTATGCAGCCTCAATGGCCTTAATTCTGCACGCGCTGGCGAAACCGGGAGACGGGATGTGGATGGAAGATCCTGGCTTTCCGCTGATTCGCCCGATTGTTACTCGCCACGGTGTGGAAATTTTACCTGTGCCTGTTGATGACAACGGACTGGATGTCGCAAGTGGAATGCAAAATTATCCTGATGCGCATTTTGCCCTGATAACTCCGGCACACCAAAGCCCGCTCGGTGTTGCGCTCTCACTGGCGCGCAGGCATCAGGTGCTGGCGTGGGCAGAGCGTGCGCAGGCGTGGATTATTGAAGACGATTACGACAGTGAATTCCGTTATCACGGTAAGCCATTACCGGCGCTGAAAAGCCTCGACGCACCACAGCGGGTGATTTATGCCGGAACATTCAGCAAATCGCTATTTCCTGCATTGCGCTGTGCGTGGCTGGTGGTGCCGGTGGAGCAGATTACGCAATTCCGCCAACAGGCGTCACTGAAGCCATGTGCAGTGCCAGTTCTATGGCAGAACACACTGGCTGACTTTCTTCGCGAGGGGCATTTCTGGCGGCATCTGAAGAAAATGCGTCAGCACTATGCGCAGCGTAGGCAGTGGATTGAACAGGCGCTTACGCAACAGGGATTCCTGGTTATGCCACAAAAAGGCGGCATCCAGATGGTTATCAGCATGGTGGGCGACGATATTTTCCACGCGCGTAAAGCCAATACTGCTGGCCTTGCGGTGCAGGCACTTAGCGACTGGCGTATCCGATCAAGTGGGAAAGGAGGATTGCTTCTCTCGTTTACCAATATTATCAGTGAGAGTATGGCGCAGCAGGTGGCACAACAATTACGCAGAGCCTTAAGTTAAAAACCCCGAAGTCAGGCTTCGGGGTCAAAGACGCGTATTTATTATCATTGTTTCACTACGATTTGCGTATGCTTAACAGCGCGCCGATAAAAATACCTACCGCAGCTGCTGTACCCACGCTACACCAGGGTCTTTCACGAACAAAAGAATCTGCGCAGCCAACTGCATCGCGCGCGGCTTGCTGGACGCGAGTACGACCATGCATCCGCGCTCTGGTTTCTTTCAGTAGAGCCTGAGCTTTACTGCGTGCGGCTTCGGCTTCACCTTTGGCGTCGCTGCCCCAGGACTTCAATACAGATTCGAGACTGTCGGCTAATTGATTGACGTCATTCTGAATATCCTGCACGCCATCATCGACGTCGTTGCGGTTCGGTCTGTTAAACATATGATCCCCCATTAGAATTCGATGTAATTTTCAGTGTAGACCATAATTTTCTTAACAGAGATTCATCGCGGCTTTATGGACTTTTCTGAAAGCGTTGTGAATGCGCAATCAGGTAAGGTAGGCGCGCAGTAGATATTAACGAGGATAAAATATGTATTTACGACCAGACGAGGTGGCGCGCGTACTTGAGAAAGTCGGTTTTACTGTCGATGTAGTAACCCAGAAAGCATACGGTTACCGTCGTGGGGAACATTATGTCTATGTTAACCGCGAAGCGAGAATGGGACGTACCGCACTGATAATTCATCCAACATTAAAAGAACGTAGTTCCACACTGGCTGAACCTGCTTCCGATATTAAAACTTGCGATCATTACCAGCAATTTCCGCTCTATTTAGCGGGTGAACGTCATGAGCATTACGGTATCCCGCATGGCTTTAGTTCGCGTGTTGCGCTTGAACGTTATTTGCATGGCTTATTTGGCGAAGCCAGTTAAAGACGCGACTGGCGATGCCAGTCGCGAAAAGAAGGGTCAGGCTTTTACCTGCTGGTAGCGGCTCACTTTGAACAAGCGGCGACAGTAATCAAGGAAGTAGCCATAGACCGCCCCCATCAGCATCGAAACAACGATGTTTGAACTGACCGCTGCCATAATCTGGTGCCAGTCTGCGCCTACCACTAATAAGATCGCCATATACACTGGTGACTGGAACGTCACATAAGCCAAAATATCAGCCAGATTTTTTGTCCAACCAGAGTGGCTAACTTTGCGTGCCGCGCGCATAAACAGATCGCGGTACATGCCATATGGCCATGCAATTAAGATATTCACCGGGACGGCCACCAGCCTGGAATAAAAAGACTGTTCGAAGCTCATCCCGGAGAGGAAAACTTCAATACACATGTTCACGACAGTACAGTAAACAACCATCGCGAACGTGTCTGCAACTGCATGACGCAAGCGTGACTGCGGTGAGAACATGCTAATGCTCCTTAATAAAAGCGAAATCGGGTATGAATGGAAATGGAAGCAGTGCTTTAGACTGCCTGTTTCATTTTTGCATAGCGTATATTGCTGGTTGTTAGTAATCAATTAGTGAAAAATTTTTATTTATTTTGTTTTTGTAGATAAAATGTTCCGCAATGGCGTATTTTTTATACATTATGGATTTTTAAATGCCTTTATGAATAATTTTATTTAAAATCATATTATTACGTGGTCATTGTGAACTGTGCTGGTGGGGCGGTTAAGGGGTGTTAACGCCGTAAAGCGTAGACAATCCGGCTTTAGTAGCGGGTTGAGCTCATTTTGGATTTTTTATGACCTGAAGCCACTAATGCCAGCATAAAACTTCAGTTTCTGAAACTTTGTTTTTATTCTTTGTGTATGCATTTTTTTTTAGTTTTTTTT
>NZ_PTRD01000021.1:0-72120 GCF_002965005.1 Escherichia sp. MOD1-EC7011 | reverse complement strand
ACAACACTGCCTGAAATAATCGACAAAGAATATGATTTATTGCAATTTAACCATTAATTATTAAAGAAGAAACCAGCCGTTATTTTTTAATATATATTTGGCAGTTTTAATAATTTAAATTACATAGTTAATATGAATATATATAACATTTTTAGTAGCATGATTTGGCGCGCTATTACGAAGTCGATATGACACGGCAACTGTTCATTTTTCATACTTCTCAAGGATAAAAAAAGGCCCCTGTTGAATGGGCAGGGGCCTGGTACGAGCAAGCATCATATTGGGCGACATGATGCAACGGTAAAAATCATTTGGCCTGATGGCGCTCAATGATTCCTTTCATTTCAGCAACCGCCGTCCCGTCTACGACATAACGCGAATACTCGTCCGCGTGTGCATCCGATGACATGGACAATCCCTGATTACGATAACGCATCGGTGAGGCTTGCCACGCTCCTGCAGAGCTATGGACTTCCAGCACCCCGGCATCGAGGAAATGGTGCAGGTTTTCTGCACGGACTCCTGCTCCGGCCATGATGATTGGAACATCACCATAGGCAATAAGTTCCATAATTTTTGATAAACCTTGCAGTGCATCAGATTTTTGCCCCGATGTCAGCACCCTGGCAACGCCTAATTCAGCAAGGTTATTCAATGTATTTAAAGGGTTAGCGCACATATCGAAGGCACGATGAAAAGTGATGGCCAGCGGACCAGCAGCCGCCATTATTTTTTCCATTCGTGGCATATCGACATTACCATCAACATCCAGAAGGCCTGTCACCAGTCCAGGAAATCCTAATTCACGCACTGTGCGGATATCTTCAAGAATGGCGGCAAACTCGCCGTCGCTGTAGCAAAAATCGCCACCGCGTGGGCGGATGATCGGATGTACGGGGATCGTAACATGCTGGCGCACGGACTTCAGAACGCCCAGTGACGGCGTTAGCCCCCCTTCTTTCGGTGCCGCACACAATTCTATTCTGTCGGCACCGTTTTGCTGCGCCGTCAGCGCGCATTCCATGCTGTAACAGCAAATTTCCAGTAATGCCATTTTTGCTCCTTAATTACGCCGACTGCTCGCTGGCAACGATCTCTTCAATGGACCATGGATGAAATTTTATCGTCGTTTTACCATCGGTGACCGCCAGCGTTGGATTCGGTAATCGTTCATGCTCACCTTTTGGCGAACTGGTTTTAATCGAGATCCCCGGCAGGCTTAGTCCTTCATCAGAAAGCAACGCCAGCGCGCGGGCATTCAGCGTTTCCGGCTCTCCTGGCAGAACAATTTCGATATGTTCCCAACCTTCATGCGGGTAGCGTTTTTCCCCTGGCCACGGCAACTCAACAATCGAAAACTGCCAGTGAGCAACCTGTACCGGTTCACGCAATTTAAACAGGCAGATCGGTCTGCCATTGATCATATTTTCTGACAGGAGTTCGCCGCACTGTTCAAACCCGCGACGCCAGCGTTCAGCGGTGGCGTTTTGATGGCACCGCAAAGAAATGTGATCGGCAGTCAGCGGAGTAATATCCAGCCCCAGACGCCGTGAAAGTTCGTCTAATGCGTGGATAAATCGCGGTAAATCCGTTGCAATATCCTGCAACTCGTCGATAGATTGCCAGTTCGCCATAATCACTCTTCGTCTTCGGTAAAAGCGTTAATTTACCCTGTTGCCCTGCGCCAACCAACCGCTGATTTCACGCCGCTCCTGATGCAATAGTGAAAACGGCAATACGCCACGCGCACGTTGCTGACGAAAACAGCCATTTGCAGTATACTCCCGCCCTAATTTCTTTAACTGGTGCGGGCAATTTTTGCTCGCTTCATCAATGTAAGGTATTCCGGTGAATATTCAGGCTCTTCTCTCAGAAAAAGTCCGTCAGGCCATGATTGCGGCAGGCGCGCCTGCGGATTGCGAACCGCAGGTTCGTCAGTCAGCAAAAGTTCAGTTCGGCGACTATCAGGCTAACGGCATGATGGCAGTTGCTAAAAAACTGGGTATGGCACCGCGACAATTAGCAGAGCAGGTGCTGACTCATCTGGATCTTAACGGTATCGCCAGCAAAGTTGAGATCGCCGGTCCTGGCTTTATCAACATTTTCCTTGATCCGGCATTCCTGGCTGAACATGTTCAGCAGGCGCTGGCGTCCGATCGTCTCGGTGTTGCTACGCCAGAAAAACAGACCATTGTGGTTGACTACTCCGCGCCAAACGTGGCGAAAGAGATGCACGTCGGTCATCTGCGTTCCACTATCATTGGTGACGCGGCAGTACGTACTCTGGAGTTCCTCGGTCACAAAGTGATTCGTGCTAACCACGTCGGCGACTGGGGCACTCAGTTCGGTATGCTGATTGCATGGCTGGAAAAGCAGCAGCAGGAAAACGCCGGTGAAATGGAGCTGGCTGACCTTGAAGGTTTCTACCGCGATGCGAAAAAGCATTACGATGAAGATGAAGAGTTCGCCGAGCGCGCACGTAACTACGTGGTAAAACTGCAAAGCGGTGACGAATACTTCCGCGAGATGTGGCGCAAACTGGTCGACATCACCATGACGCAGAACCAGATCACCTACGATCGTCTCAACGTAACACTGACCCGTGATGACGTGATGGGTGAAAGCCTCTACAACCCAATGCTGCCGGGTATCGTGGCGGATCTGAAAGCCAAAGGTCTGGCAGTAGAAAGCGAAGGCGCAACCGTCGTATTCCTTGATGAGTTCAAAAACAAGGAAGGCGAACCGATGGGCGTGATCATTCAGAAGAAAGATGGCGGCTATCTCTACACCACCACCGATATCGCCTGTGCGAAGTACCGTTACGAGACGCTACATGCCGATCGCGTGCTGTATTACATCGACTCCCGTCAGCATCAACACCTGATGCAGGCGTGGGCGATCGTCCGTAAAGCAGGCTACGTGCCGGAATCCGTACCGCTGGAGCACCACATGTTCGGCATGATGCTGGGTAAAGACGGCAAGCCGTTTAAAACCCGTGCTGGCGGTACGGTGAAACTGGCCGATCTGCTGGATGAAGCCCTGGAGCGTGCACGTCGTCTGGTGGCAGAGAAGAACCCGGATATGCCAGCCGACGAGCTGGAAAAACTGGCCAATGCCGTGGGTATCGGTGCGGTGAAATACGCGGATCTCTCCAAAAACCGCACCACCGACTACATCTTCGACTGGGACAACATGCTGGCGTTTGAGGGTAATACTGCGCCGTACATGCAATATGCCTACACCCGTGTATTGTCCGTGTTCCGTAAAGCAGAAATTAACGAAGAACAACTGGCTGCCGCTCCGGTAATCATTCGTGAAGATCGTGAAGCGCAACTGGCAGCTCGCCTGTTGCAGTTTGAAGAAACCCTCACTGTGGTTGCCCGTGAAGGCACGCCGCACGTGATGTGTGCTTATCTGTACGATCTGGCCGGTCTGTTCTCTGGCTTCTACGAGCACTGCCCGATCCTTAGCGCAGAAAACGAAGAAGTGCGTAACAGCCGTCTGAAACTGGCGCAACTGACGGCGAAGACGCTGAAACTGGGTCTGGATACGCTGGGTATTGAGACGGTAGAGCGTATGTAATCGCGTTATACCGCAAAGGCCGATGTCGTTGCAGACATCGGCTTTTTTATCACTAACGGTAATTCACAATCACTTCATTACGTTGTACCTTCAGCGGCGGAATTAACCGCCCACCGCCAGGCACTTCCCAGATAAATCGCAACGGTTCTGCCGCCGGTATACCGGAAAAGGCCACAGTGCTCCCGCTCTGCCCGTCTAATTCGACACAACGAGATAGTGAACACAAGCGTACCCGCAGCCCCGATGGTGTCGGGCCGATAAGCTGATAACGCCACGCCACCAGCGTCATCAATCCTGATGCTGGTTGTCGCGAAGAAAGAGGCGCTGACGACATCGACTCACCACGATGATTTAGCGTAACGCCCACACTACTTGTCTGCCACATCCCCTCCCCGGCGGCTTGTACAACCAGCGGAAACAACAATATCGCCAGTAAGATCCTCATTATTTACCCCCAATAGTCGCCGTCATCCGAATCTGCCGGTTATCAGAGAGTTCGAGATTCGACAGTACCACCAGTTGCGGCAGGCTACGGCGCAGAAAGCGAGACAATAGCGGACGCAGCGCGTGGTTCACCAACAGTACTGGCGGCGCACCCAGCATCTCCTGACGGGATAATGCTTCCTGGGTCTGTGCCAGCAAACGATCCGCCAGCCCCGGTTCCAGTCCGCCACCGCCCTGCAACGCCTGTAACAGTAAACGCTCCAGTGGCGTGTCCAGACCGATAACGTGAACTTCATCTTTACCGGGGAACCACTGCTGAGTAATTGCCCGCCCCAGCGCCACGCGCACGACGGCGGTTAATTCATGCGGATCGCTCTGGATAGGCGCATGTTCCGCCAGCGTTTCAAGAATGGTGCGCATATCGCGGATCGGTACTTTTTCATCAAGCAGGTTTTGTAGCACTTTATGCAGCGTGGTAAGCGTGATAACGCCAGGAACCAAATCCTCCGTCAGTTTTGGCATCTCCTGCGCCACGCGATCCAGTAACTGCTGCGCCTCCTGACGACCAAACAGTTCTGCGGCATGTTGACTAATGAGGTGGTTAAGATGCGTTGCCACCACTGTACTGGCTTCAACCACCGTATATCCCTGAATCTGCGCTTGTTCTTTTAGCGCACTTTCGATCCAGATAGCATTAAGACCAAATGCCGGATCGACAGTCACTTCACCGGGTAGCGTCCCGGCGGCTGTTCCTGGGTTAATGGCCAGCCAGCGCCCCGGATAAGCATCACCACTGCCAATCTCAACGCCTTTCATCAAGATACGATAGCGGGCAGGCTGTAGATCCATATTGTCGCGGATGTGCACCACTGGCGGTAGAAAGCCCATCTCCTGAGCAAATTTCTTGCGAATACTGCGAATACGACCAAGCAACTCGCCATCCTGCTGAAAATCGACCATCGGGATCAGCCGATAACCCACTTCCATTCCCAGAGAATCTTCCAGTTGCACATCGTTCCAGGTCGCTTCGACAACGGCATTATTTTCCGCCATCTTCACTGGTTTCGGTTCAGCGGGCGCTTTTTGTTCACGTCCACGAACCCACCATGCCAGCCCCAGCAATCCCGCTGTGAACAGTAAAAATACCAGGTTTGGCATTCCCGGCACCAGCCCCAGTAAACCGAGCACTGCGGCACTTAACAACATGACGCTGGGGTTACTGAAAAGCTGATTCACCATCTGCTCGCCAACGTCCTGATCGGTACTGACTCGCGTAACGATAACCCCCGCAGCGGTAGAAATAACCAGCGCAGGTATTTGCGCGACCAGACCATCACCGATGGTCAACAGCGTATAACTTTCCGCTGCATGACCCATACTCATGCCATGTTGCAACACCCCAACCAGCAATCCGCCAACAACGTTAATGACCATGATGAGGATCCCGGCGATGGCGTCACCACGGACAAACTTACTCGCCCCGTCCATTGAGCCGTAAAAATCAGCTTCCTGGGTCACTTCTGAACGTCGCTTTTTTGCTTCATCTTCGCCAATCAGGCCAGCGTTGAGGTCGGCATCAATCGCCATCTGTTTTCCTGGCATTCCGTCGAGAACAAAGCGCGCACCCACTTCCGCGATACGTCCGGCACCTTTGGTAATGACCATAAAGTTGATGATCACGAGGATGACAAACACCACAATGCCGATGGCAAAGTTACCGCCCACGAGAAAATGACCAAATGCTTCAACCACCTTCCCTGCCGCCGCCGCGCCAGTATGCCCTTCCATCAAAATGATACGCGTGGAAGCCACATTAAGCGCCAGACGCAGCAGCGTGGTAAACAACAGAATGGTCGGAAACGCGGCAAACTCAAGCGTGCGCTGGGTAAACATCGCCACCAGCAACACCATAATCGACAAGGCAATGTTGAAAGTGAACAGCAGGTCGAGAATGAATGCGGGCAGTGGCAGCACCATCATCGACAAGATCAGCAGGATCAAAATAGGTCCGGCAAGGATCTGCCACTGTGTCGATTTCAGGTTTGCGGGCAGGCGCAGCATCGCGGCCAGATTACTCATGGGACGGTTTCTCGTTGATAAAATCCAGGGCTTCCGGCACCGGAAGATGAGTGGGTTGTTCAGGACGTTGTCCACCGGCCAGACGCCAGCGTTTCAGTTGCCAGACCCAGGCCAGCACTTCCGCCACGGCGGCATACAGTTGACCGGGAATTTGTTGGCCGATTTCTGCGTGTCGATACAGCGCGCGCGCCAGCGGCGGCGCTTCAAGAGTCGGGACGTTATTTTCAGCGGCGATTTCACGAATGCGTAACGCCACCAGCCCCGCGCCTTTAGCAACAACTTTCGGCGCGCTCATTTTGTTTTCGTCATACTGCAATGCCACTGAGTAGTGAGTTGGGTTATTAACAATGACGTCCGCTTTCGGCACATCGGCCATCATCCGACGCCGCGCGGCAGCACGCTGCATCTGACGAATTCGCCCTTTGACATGCGGATCGCCTTCGCTTTGTTTGAACTCATCACGAATATCCTGCCGTGACATACGCAGCTTTTTCAGGTGGCTGAAAATTTGAAAAAAGACGTCAAATCCCACCATCGGAATGACACCAAGCACCACTAAAAGTGCACACAACCCCACAACATCCATCGCGTTAGCCATTGCGGTAATGGGTGACTGCGCCATTAAGCGCATCATCTGCGGCCAGTGATGCCAGAGATAAAAGCCAGTAACGCAGCCAACCAGTGTAGATTTCAGGATAGCTTTCAGCAGCTCCGCGCCAGTTTGCGCCGAGAAAATACGTTTAATGCCCGGTAGTGGGTTGAGTTTGGAAAACTTCGGTTGCAATGATTTACCACTATATACCAGCCCCCCCAGCATGACCGGCGAAATGAGCGCCACCAGCACCACACCGCTAATCAGCGGCAACAGTGCAAGCATGGCTTCTCTGATCAGCAAAATAATCTGTCCGAGAATGAGGTTGGGGTCATTGATGATGCTGTGATCAAAATGCAGCCCGGCGGAGAGCATCCCCGACAACCGCCGTGCCAGAGACGCGCCACCAAACCAAATAACACACACGCCCACCAGTAAAATGAGCAGTGAGGTCAGCTCACGGGAGCGCGGGATCTGCCCCTCTTCCCGCGCTTTTTCAAGTCGGTGAGGTGTGGGAGCTTCTGTTTTGTCGTCGCTCTCGTCAGACACGTCGCCAATCCTGGAAATGGTAATAAGCGTGAATAATGCCAGAGCGGAAAGCATTCAATGCCTGGAATAAGTGGCAAAACAGGTGGGCTTTAGGGCTTTTACCGCAGTACATCAGACAGGGCGCACGTTTGTCGGATGTGGCGTAAACGCCTTATCCGACCGCCTGATATGACGCGGTCACGTCACATCAGGCAATACAAATCAAAACCCAAGACTATCCAACAAATCGTCCACCTGATCCTGACTGGCAACCACACCGGCTTTGCTGGTATCGACCTGTGGTCCGTTAAGCAAACTCTGGTTTTCACGTTTCGGACGCGCATCCTGTTCCGGGATATTTTCCAGCAGCACCATCAACAACTGGCGTTCAATTTCCTGAATCACATCCATCATCCGTTTAATCACCTGCCCGGTGAGATCCTGAAAATCCTGCGCCATCATAATTTCCAGTAACTGCGCGTTTGTGAAGCTGGTATGAGCGGGCACATCCGCCAGAAATTGCCGCGTATCTGTCACCAGTTCACGGGCGTCGGCAAGGTCAATCGGATCGGCGAACCAGTCATCCCAGCGTTGGGCTAATGCTTTTGCCGATTCCTCCATTTCATCCTGATGCGGTTGTGACGCCTCAACGCTATTCAGCGCCCGCTCTGCGGCCTGCGCAGTCATCTGCACAACGTAGAACAAGCGATCGCGGGCATCAGGGATGGCTTCCGCAGCTTCGGCTATCGCCTGATCCAGTCCCAGCTCGCGCAGGCTGTCACGCAGCATACGTGTCAGGCTGCCGATGCGCGCGATGATATCGCCGGCTGCATGTTCATCAGCAGGTTTGATTGATGGTTGCATCATAGTCGCATCCTCACATGCCCAGTTTCTCAAAGATTTTGTTGAGTTTTTCCTCCAGCGTCGCGGCGGTAAATGGCTTAACCACATAGCCACTGGCCCCCGCTTGTGCTGCCGCGATAATGTTCTCTTTCTTCGCCTCAGCGGTCACCATCAGCACTGGCAACGCCGACATCGCACCATCAGCACGAATGGTTTTCAGCAACTCCAGACCATCCATATTCGGCATATTCCAGTCGGAAATCACAAAGCCATAACCGCCTGCCTGTAACTTGTTGAGAGCATCAGCGCCATCTTCCGCTTCCTCAACATTGTTGAAACCCAGCTCTTTCAGCAGGTTACGCACAATGCGTCGCATGGTGGAAAAGTCATCCACAACCAAAAATTTAAGTTCTTTATCCGCCATTTCACACTCCTGATTTAAATACGTATCGCCTGTCCGACACTGATTTTCGCCAGCATTTGCTGGCTTACCTGGCTAAGATCGACCACTTCGCAGACGCCCCCCAGATTGATGGCCTCGCGCGGCATACCGAACACCACACAGCTTGCTTCGTTTTGCGCAAGGGTCCATGCCCCCGCCTGACGCATCGCCAACATTCCCGCCGCACCGTCGTTGCCCATACCGGTGAGGATCACTCCAACCGCGTTGCGCCCCGCCTGTCTGGCGACAGAATGAAACAACACATCCACCGACGGTCGATGGCGGTTAACCGCCGGGCCATCGTGAATTTTGATTTGATAGTTCGCGCCGCTGCGCGCCAGTTCCATATGTCGATCGCCCGGTGCGATATAGGCATGTCCCGGCAAAACACGTTCTCCGTCTTCGGCCTCTTTAACACCGATTTGACACAGTTTATTCAGGCGGTCGGCAAAAGAACGGGTAAAGCCAGGCGGCATATGCTGGGTGATTAACAGTGCCGGGCTGGAAAGCGGTAGCGGCTGCAATACGTGCCGAATTGCCTCGGTGCCCCCCGTTGAAGCACCAATCGCAATCAGTTTTTCTGAACTCAACAACGGCCCCGCCTTCAGCGTTGCCGGAGCCGATAATGGTTTATGCGCCGCGAGGCTCGCCCTCGACGCCGTACGCACCTTTTCAGCGATCATTTCGCTGTACGCCAGCATCCCTTCTCGAATACCCAGTTGCGGTTTAGTGACAAAATCAATCGCCCCCAACTCCAGCGCACGCAGCGTCACTTCAGAACCTTTGCCGGTCAGAGAAGAAACCATCACAACGGGCATTGGACGCAAACGCATTAATTTTTCGAGGAAATCCAGTCCATCCATCCGTGGCATTTCAACATCCAGCGTCAGCACATCGGGGTTGAATTTCTTAATCAAATCTCGCGCGACCAGCGGATCGGGCGCCGTTGCCACCATTTCCATATCGCTATGGCTGTTGATGATTTCCGTCATGATCTGGCGCATCAGTGCCGAATCATCGACAGACAACACCCTGATTTTGCTCATGGTTAATCCTTACTTAGCGCATACACCGTCTGCCCACGCAGCGTGAAGCTGCGCTCAAGGTGGCTGAAATTTTCAGAGTGCCCCGCAAACAGCAATC
This sequence comes from Escherichia sp. MOD1-EC7011, assembly GCF_002965005.1. Taxonomy (NCBI): domain Bacteria; kingdom Pseudomonadati; phylum Pseudomonadota; class Gammaproteobacteria; order Enterobacterales; family Enterobacteriaceae; genus Escherichia; species Escherichia sp. MOD1-EC7011. The sequence continues at coordinate 62,467 of NZ_PTRD01000021.1, read as the reverse complement.
CGTCAGGTTTAAGTAGTGGCACGAAGCGGCGCAAAATCTCCTGTTGGGTCGTTTGATCAAAGTAGATCATGACGTTACGGCAGAAGATCGCATCAAACGGCCCCGGTACGGTGTACTGTTTCGCCAACAAATTCAGCGGGGAAAAATCGACATAGCTCGCCAGTTCCTGGCGCACACGCACCAGCCCTTCATGCGGCCCCGTGCCGCGCATGAAGTAACGCTGGAGTTGTTGTGGCGTCAGGTTTTTCAGTTCTTCATGGCGATAAATGCCGCTTCTGGCTTTTTCCAGCACTTCGGTGTCGATATCACTGGCGAACACTTTCCAGCGTCCAGGCGTGGTGCCTAATGTGTCCGCCAGCGTCATGGCAATGCTGTACGGCTCTTCACCAGTCGACGCCGCCGCGCTCCATACACGATATTCCCCAGAACGACGGCGAGCGTGAGCCGCGAGCAGTGGGAAATGATGCTCTTCACGGAAAAATGCCGTCAGGTTGGTAGTCAGCGAGTTAATAAATGCCTGCCACTCGCCGCTAAGCTGATTAGATTCCAGCATGTTCAGATAATGACCAAAATCGGCCAGTCCTAGCGAGCGCAAACGGCGTATCAACCGGTTGTAGACCATGTCACGCTTGTGGTCGGCCAGAACAATCCCCGCACGTTGATAGATCAATTGACTTATCCGCCGAAAATGAACGTCGGAAAGCGCAAGGCGCTCGCTCATCTGTAACAATAAAGACGTTTGCCCACAGGGCTGAGATGATGTCATAGCGCCTTCTCAATCACTTCAGGAAACCACTGGCACAGCCTGTAACTGCACCGATTGTGTTGTAATAGCGCCACCAGAAACGATAAGCGCGACGTTCTGTTGCATCATCAGCCTCATCTGGCGGCAATGGCGCTTGAGTAAATACCCATCAAAATGTTTCCCAGTTTGGCTCTTGTTCAGCGATACGCCGCCGCGACTGCGCAGGTGATTGCTCACTGGCAGGCTGGGATTTTAGTGGTGGTTTGTGGTTTAGCTGACTGGCTGCCAGACGAAATGCGGATACTGCCTGCGTTAAACGACCGGCCTGCTCTTCCAGTGCGGCAGCAGCGGCGGCTGACTCCTGCACCAACGAGGCATTCTGTTGAGTGACGCGATCCATTTCCGACACGGCCAGCGCAACTTGATCAATGCCACGGCTCTGCTCATCGGAGGCTGAAGCAATTTCCCCCATAATGTCGGTGACGCGCGTAACCGCATTAACGATATTCGTCATCGTTTCCCCGGCGCTTTCGACCAGCACAGAACCGGTATCAACGCGGGAAACTGAGTCTTCTATCAGAGCTTTGATCTCTTTTGCTGCCTGGGCGCTGCGACTGGCAAGATTACGCACTTCACCCGCCACCACAGCAAAACCACGCCCCTGTTCCCCGGCACGCGCGGCTTCAACAGCGGCATTCAGTGCGAGGATATTGGTCTGGAAGGCAATGCCGTCGATTACGCTAATAATGTCGGCGATTTTCTTCGAACTGTCGGCGATTTCATGCATGGTTTTCACCACGCCATCCACCACTTTGCCGCCGTGCAGCGCGGTGTCGGAGGCACTTTGTGCCAGTTGCGAGGCCTGACGGGCGTTATCGGCGTTCTGTTTCACCGTCGCGGTGAGCTGTTCCATGCTGGCGGCAGTTTCTTCCAGCGCGGATGCCTGCTGTTCAGTGCGTGATGAAAGATCGGTATTGCCCACTGCAATTTCACGTGTACCGGCATAGATGGCGTCCGACCCCTGGCGCACATGGGTGACTGTGTCGGTCAAAGAACGCTGCATATGCGAAACGCTCTGCGCCAGTTCGCCCATTTCACTGCGCCCATCAATGATGAGGCTATTCGCCAGGTTACCACCGGCAATTTCGCGAATGTGAGCAATGATTTTCGCCAGCGGGGTAAGCAACATACGGCGGATGCCGTACCACGCCACCAGCAAAATCAATACCACCACCAGCGCGATAACCGCCAGTTGCCACTGGGAAAAGCGGTAATCTTCCGCATTGTTAGTGACGATATCGCGGTAAAGTTTTTCACTACTGAGGGCGTACTGAGCAAACGCTTCGCCCATCGCATTTTGCATTCCCTGAGTTGGTTGAGCGAAATAGGCGCCAGTATTGCCATAATCAAGATAATCAATCAGTTCAGTTAACGCTGTGTGATAGTTTTTGTATTTTTCATCAATATTACGACTGGTGGCGACCATTTCAGGTAACGGTGCCATGCTTTTGAATTTTTTAAAATGAGTCGCTGCCTGGGCCAATGTTTTCCTGGCGCTATCAAGCAATTCAACTTTGGCGTTACTTTGTTGATTGGATGAATCCATCATCATCCGCACCGCCGAACGGCTCAAATTAATGCGCGTTTGTAGCATTAAATCCCAGGTTGAGGTTAGCTCACTCTGTTGTTCCCGTAGTTCATTGGAAACGACAAAGCTTTTCTGGCTATGGTGAAGCGAAGAAAAAAACAAACTGCCGGAAATTAGCTGTAACAGTGCGAATACCCCCAGCACCATTACCAACAGCGTGACTACGCGGATACGGTTAATCATAAGGCACCTTCCTGAAAACAAGTTGATCTCGTTATCGGCAAGGAAGGGGGAAACTTTATTGCTGATGCCACCCGCCGCGAAATTGAAATAAAAAACCCGATGCGCAGATCATCGGGTTCATTTCAATTGAGGAAATCAGGAGAATTACGCCACTTCTGACGCCGCGCTATCTAACAGCGCCATCTCTTCGCTATTCAGCAGTTTTTCGATGTTCACCAGAATCAACATACGGTCGCCCAGTGCGCCCAATCCAGTGAGATATTCTGTTGAAAGCGTCACGGCAAATTCCGGTGCCGGACGAATTTGCTCCGCCGTCAATGAAAGAACGTCTGACACGCCATCAACCACAATACCGACCACACGCTGCCCCAGATTCAGGACGATGACCACCGTATTGTCGTTATAGTCCACATCCACCTGGCTGAACTTAATACGCAAGTCAACAATCGGCACAATAACACCGCGCAGGTTAGTGACACCTTTAATAAACGCAGGCGTGTTCGCAATCCGTGTTACCTGATCGTAGCCACGGATCTCCTGCACTTTCAGAATATCAATACCGTACTCTTCGTCACCGAGGGTAAATACCAGAAATTCCTGGCCTGACGGCTCGCTGGCCAGTTTTGTTACATTCGTCATACCGGTCATATTGTTACCTTTTTACTCATTCAGGCGGCGGTGTTCGCCATACGTTGTTCGCGGTTTATCGTCTGCAAGGCAGAAACATCAACAATCAGTGCCACGCTGCCGTCGCCGAGAATCGTTGCGGCGGATATTCCCGGGATTTTGCGATAGTTACTTTCCAGGTTTTTCACTACTACCTGGTGTTGACCAATTAATTGATCCACCAGCAAAGCGTAGCGGCGACCGCCACTTTGCAGGATCACCACAATTCCCTGAGTCGCTTCAGTTTTCGCGCCCGTGACGTTGAACACTTTCCACAGTTCGACGATGGGCAGATATTCACCACGTACTTCCAGTACCCGCTCGCCGCCCGCCAGTGGATGCAGATCGGCTTCACGGGGTTGCAGTGATTCCATGACGGCATTCAGCGGCAGAATGAAAACTTCATCTGCAACACGTACAGACATGCCATCGAGGATCGCCAGCGTCAGCGGCAGTAAAATGCGGATCGTAGTTCCTGCGCCCGGCGTCGATTTGATTTCGACATGACCGCCCATCTCCTGGATATTACGTTTGACGACATCCATACCAACGCCGCGTCCGGAGACATCGGTAACCTGCTCTGCTGTAGAAAAACCAGGAGCAAATATCAGCATTGCCACTTCGTCATCTGTCATGTTGTCGCTGACGGTCAGACCTTGTGAAACAGCTTTTGCCAGAATCCGTTCACGGTTTAGCCCCGCGCCATCGTCGGTCACTTCGATGCAGATGTTGCCGCCCTGATGTTCAGCAGACAGAACCAAATTTCCGACGCTATTTTTGCCTGCGGCGAGGCGTTTTTCCGGCAGTTCAATTCCGTGGTCGAGACTGTTGCGTACCAGATGGGTCAGCGGGTCAATAATGCGTTCTATCAGGCTCTTGTCGAGTTCAGTGGAACTGCCCACCAGCGTCAGTTCTACCTGTTTGCCGAGTTTTCCCGCCAGGTCACGTACCAGCCGGGGATAGCGACTAAAGACATATTCCATTGGCATCATGCGGATCGACATCACCGATTCCTGCAAATCACGGGCGTTACGTTGTAACTGACCCATGCTGGTAATCAAATCACCATGATTAACCGGGTCCAGTTCGCTCGAACGCTGAGCCAGCATCGACTGGGTGATGACCAGTTCGCCGACAAGGTTAATCAGTTGATCAACCTTCTCTACAGCCACACGGATACTGGTGGATTCGCTGCCGCGCGGCGGTTTTTCCCGTTCTGTCCGTACAACTGGCGCTTCTGCAACGGCAATTTTAAGCACCGGTGGCGCAGATACTTTTGCCGTAGACTCAACGCTTTCAAAGGCAATCTGATCGGCCTCAATGACAAAACAAAGCACCGCAGTAATGTCGTCTTCCGCAATATCTCCCGCTAATGTCGCCGATAACGAATCGGCTCCTTTCACCACGTCAGTCAACGTTGTCAGATGTCCCAGCTCTTCTTCCAGCAGATCGATTTCTCCCGCTTTCAGGCGCGAAAGGATAATTCGTCGCGGCGATTGGCGGCTATTCTGACCATCTTGCGGTTCATTTTTGGCAACCACACTTAATCGGGTCACTGCGGATACCGTTTCGCCTTTCGCTTCTAATGCCAGTTGACGCAAGGCCTGGCAGATATAATCGAAGCTGGCGGCCTCTGGCTCTTGTGACTGTTTATAAGCGTCGAGCTGTTCTTGCATGATGTCCTTCGTTTCCAAAAACAGATTGATAATGTCGGTATTAAGCTGCATCTCACCACGTCTGGCTTCATCGAGCAGGTTTTCCATCAGATGCGTGGTTTCCTGTAACACAGTAAAACCAAACGTTCCTGCCCCTCCTTTGATGGAATGAGCTGCACGAAAGATGGCATTCAACTGTTCGGCATCTGGCGATTCTGGCTGCAAATTAAGCAGATGCTGCTCCATATCGGCTAACAGTTCGTCCGCCTCATCAAAAAATGTCTGATAAAAATCGCTTATATCCATGCTCACGCTGTCACCTCGGTTCGGCTGATGGCATTGTGGGAACACTGACCTGCGGTGCGCTCCCTGTTTTTTCCAGAACACTTACCGGCTCATTCTGGCTTTCAGCGTTTTCATGCAAAATAGCTTGTTCTGCTTGTCTGTTCAGAACCAGCAGGCTGATTCGACGGTTGACGGCATCATCAGGTCCACGATCGCTCAAACGCATGGTGGCTGCCATGCCGACAACGCGCAGAATTTTGCCATCAGCCAGACCGCCCACCATTAGCTCACGGCGCGACGCATTGGCGCGTTCGGCAGAAAGCTCCCAGTTGCTATAGCCTTGCTCACCATTGGCGTAAGGGAAATCATCGGTATGACCGGAGAGACTGATACGGTTAGGAATACCGTTCAGCACAGGCGCAATACTCCGCAGAATGTCACGCATATAGGGTTCGACGTCAGCACTGCCGGTTTTAAACATCGGGCGATTCTGGCTGTCGATAATCTGAATTCGTAAACCTTCCTGCACCAGATCGATTTTGAGATGTGGACGCAGCGCCCGTAGTTTCGGGTCTGATTCGATAAGCTGGTCGAGATCGCCCCGCAATTTCCGCAGCCGACTTTGCTCCATGCGTTTTTTCAGTTCTTCAATGTCCGGTTGCTTATTCACTTCTCCCTGGCTTTGGGTGTAATCATCACCCCCGCCAGGAATTGGGCTTTCACTATTAGAAATGCGATCACCGCCCGTTACTGCCGTCGCCAGCGGCGTGCGGAAATATTCTGCAATCTGAATCAGCTCTTTTGGGCTGGAGATGGAGATCAGCCACATCACCAGAAAAAAAGCCATCATCGCAGTCATAAAGTCAGCATAAGCAATCTTCCACGATCCATGCGCCGAGCCGTGACTTTTCGCTTTGCGTCGCTTGACGACAATAATGGGATGCGCGTGATTCTTCATGCTTCCTCGGTTGTCGTCTGCTGTAGCGGATTTTTCACTGCACGAACGTGCTCTTCCAGTTCGACGAACGACGGGCGCTCGCTGGAGTAGAGCGTTTTGCGACCAAATTCAACCGCAATTGGCGGTGCATAACCGTTGAGATTAGAAAGCAGTATGACTTTGACGCACTGCATCATTTTGCTGGTCTCTGCGCTTTTCTGGCGCAAAACACTTGCCAGCGGGGAAATAAATCCATAAGCCAATAAGATACCGAGGAAAGTCCCCACCATCGCATGAGCAATCAACGCCCCCAGTTCGGCGGCAGGTCGGTCAGCCGAACCGAGCGCGTGAACCACTCCCATCACAGCCGCGACAATACCAAATGCCGGGAGCGAGTCACCGACCAGCGCCAGACTGTTTGCCGGGACTTCCGCCTCGCTTTCGTGAGTCTCGATCTCTTCATCCATCAAAGCTTCGATTTCAAAGGTATTCATGTGACCACTAATAATCAGGCGCAGATAATCGACAATAAAATCAAGCATGACGGCATCAGCCATAATGCGAGGATAACTGGCGAAGATCTCGCTCTCGCGAGGATTTTCAATATCGCGCTCCAACGAAAACATGCCCATCTGGCGTGATTTCGCCATTAGCCGGTAAAGCAGCGCCAGCAGATCCATATACATTGCTTTGGTGTATTTGGAGCGGCGAAACAGTAACGGCAGCGCCTTAAGCGTGCCTTTGATGGCTTTACCGTTGTTGCCGACAATAAACGACCCAATACCTGCACCGGCAATAATCACCAGTTCAGCGGGTTGATAAAGTGCTCCAAGGCTTCCGCCGGTCATCAAATAACCGCCGAAAACTGTACCGAGAACAACCAGGTAACCTAATAAGATAAGCACGACATCATCCTTTCACTGTTGACCATGACAGGATGTTCAGTCGTCAGGCGTTAACTTACGGTCGGGGAAAAAAGCAGCGACAATCAGTTGCCGCTGCTGGAATGTTTCGCCATATCGCGTGAGTTAAACAGCCTGTACTCTCTGTTCATCCAGCAGTTGAGGGATAATATCGGCAGGGTCTTGAGAAAGTTTACGTCTTTTTACCGCTCGTGATGGCGGCTGACATAAGCTGCAGGCAAAGCTGCCAACAGGCTGATGGGCATGGGTGATAAAATTACCGCCGCAGCACTTGCAACTGGAAAGTTGTAGTAAACCACTTTCAACAAATCGCACCAGTGTCCAGGCGCGTGTCAACGCCAGCAGCGGCCCATCTTCGGCTTGTGGACACTGTTCGAGGTATAAACGATAGGCTTTGATTACTGCATCGACGCCGTTACATAACCCTGTTTTCAGCAAAAACTGCCATGCATTACAAAACATCGACGCATGAACATTTTGTTCCCAGGTCATAAACCAGTCGGTGGAGAATGGCAGCATACCTTTCGGCGGCGGACTTCCGCGCAGTTCTTTATAGAGTTTGATCAGGCGTCCGCGACTTAATTGTGTTTCACTTTCCAGCATCTGCAAACGAGCGCCGAGAGTGATCAATTCCATTGCCAGCTGAATATCCCGGGCTTCCTGAACAATGCTTTTTTCGCTCATTATCAGGCCCTTTTTTTACGCAGCACTTCTTCGGGCTGATTAACATCATTCAACAAACGCGTAGAGAGCATGATACCGGTATGAACTTGCTGGAGATCGTCAACGCGGGAATCCTGCGTCAACTGATTAATAGTCTGGTGGCTGTCAAAGCGGAAATGACAAATCAGTTGATTGGTTTCTGCCAGTTTAACCATTTGCGGAAGCGTCAGCGTCGCTAACGTTGTTGCCATTTCTTCATTAATACCGAGACGAAACATGGCGGACGCTTTGTCCTGAACGATCAGACGTTGTGCAAGAAGTAAATATGACAAATTGATGTCATAAATATGTTTCAGCAACTCGGAGGTATGCATTATTCCCATCCAGAATAACTAACTTTATTTTTATGCGGTATCACCGCACCCCGTGATGTCGCCGGGAAATCCCGGTAAAAAGTAAATAACCATGGAATAGTTGCGATCAACGAAAAAACACAAGCATCGTAAGCGATGAAACAATCCCTTACAGAGAATAGTGTTTTTTACACTTAACTAAGATTTTTCCTAATTCGACGCAACTGTACTCGTCACCACTCACACATACAACGGAGCGACGCTGCGATTTTCGATAATGTGTGACTCAGATCACACAAAACACTCAATTACTTAACATTAATGTATAAGTCATACTTTTGTTTTGATGATATTTCATTCTGTTAAAAAGTTTTTCAGCGCCTCTGGCTTCAAAAATGAAGTAGAGGCATAAAATTATTATGTTGCGCACTGTTAATATAAATCACCGTAAATAACCATCTGTTATGTATGAAATAAATTTATTTATCCTCTATAACTTATTTTCAAACAGAGAGTTACATAACATGACCCAGTTCAAGTGAAAATAAAGCCGAGCCCTCCTCAAATGTTATATAAATGTTTTTCAAACATTAACCATTTGTTTTATAAGGAGAATAGATAATTTTACTTCTTACAGCCATACTGGCGATCGCATAATAACATTGCGGCACTAATTAATTATTCTTACTAGTAACCAGCCTAATATTTACCTTTTTGACTGAGTTGTTATTGCATCAATGCCTCATTCAGAGTAAAGCTGTAATAACACCTGAAGTTCACAGAATAAGGAGCAGGTTATGAGCTATACCAATGTTCTTGTTGCTGTAGCTGTCTCGCCAGAAAGCCAGCAACTGTTGACAAAAGCGGTCTCTATCGCCCGTCCGGTTAATGGGCGCATAAGTTTGATCACTCTCGCTTCCGACCCGGAAATCTTCAATCAATTAGCCGCACCGATGCTTGAAGATTTACGCAGCGTAATGCATGAAGAAACACAAAACTTTCTTGATAAATTAATAAAGGATGCGGGATATCCGGTAGAAGAGACATTTATTGCTTACGGTGAGTTAAGCGAACATATTCTGGCAGTGTGCCGTAAGCATAAATTCGATTTGGTGATTTGCGGCAATCATAACCACAGTTTCTTTTCGCGAGCATCCTGCTCAGCGAAAAGTGTGATTGCCTCAAGCGAGGTCGATGTACTACTGGTTCCGCTTAAGGGAGATTAACTGCCATTACGCCATTTTCGGAAAGGTAGCAACTTTATCGCGCTGCTGACTTTCCGCGCTTCGCGGAACTATCTGCTTTAGGTCGCGAATAAAATACTCCTGCCAGTGATTAATGTCGTTTTTCACAATAACTTCCAGCATTTCTGCATGGCGGGAAATACGTTCCGCCAGCGACATCGTCAACGCCCGATTGAGCGCCGCCGCAACTTCATCACGATCGTAGGGGTTTACAATTAACGCCGACGTCAGTTCGTTTGCCGCTCCGGCAAATTGCGAAAGTACCAGTACGCCCGGATTGGCAGGATCCTGTGCGGCAACATACTCTTTCGCGACCAGGTTCATTCCGTCGCGCAGCGGCGTCACTAATCCAACATCAGAATAGCGGAAGATTTTCATCAGTAATTTACGATCAAAATGCTGATTCAGATAATAAAGCGGCGTCCAGCCTAATTGACCATATTTGCCGTTAATTCTCCCGGCTTCATTTTCCAACTGATGACGAATATCCTGATACGCTTGCACATCACCACGCGACGTTGGCGCAATCTGGGTATAGCGAATTTTACCGTGATGTTGCGGATAGTTTTCCAGCAACGCTTCATAGGCGAGAAAACGCTCCGGCAAACCTTTGGAATAATCCAGTCGTTCGACAGAAAAGATATTTTGTACGTTTTTCAGTTCCGCTTTTAGTTGCGCCAGTTTTGCCGGCAATGGTCCGGCAGCCTGTTTGGCTATCTCATCTGGTTCAATGCCAATGGGGTAAACTTCGGTTCGAAACGCTTTGCCCCAGGCCGTATGGCTTTTTGAGCTACGCGTCGTAACGCGGGTCAGGTTAGAAAGGCAATCCAGGAACGCCAGGCGATCGTTCTCTGTCTGGAAACCCAGCAAATCATAATCACAAAGCTGTTCAAGCAAGGTGTCATACGTCGGCAGCGCATTGAATATTTCCGGCGTCGGGAAAGGAATATGCAGGAAGAAACCAATGCGATTATTCACCCCTCGTTTGCGTAATTCATGCGCAAATGGCAATAGGTGATAATCGTGAACCCAGATAATGTCATCGTCTTCTAGCAGCGGCAGTAATTTATCTGCCAGCAACGCATTTACGCGTAGATAGCCGTCCCAGGCAGGACGCTGAAATTGCACCAGATCGAGTCGATAATGAAATGCAGGCCAGAGAACGGCATTGGAGAATTGGTTGTAGTATTCGTCGAGATCCTGTTCGCTGAGGTTAAAAGAGGCCCAGGTAATATTTCCTTTTTTCACCTTTTTTAGCGGCTGATCCTCATTCCCCGTTTCGCCACTCCAGCCAAACCACAGTCCACCTGCAGCTTTCAGTGCACCCAGTATGCCGACAGCAAGGCCACCGGCACTGGCGGCGTGCTCGTCTGGTGGTGCAATCCGGTTAGATACTACGACTAAACGACTCATAGTCATCACTCCTGTTATTTTCTCTTTTTTGTTGTTGTAATGCGTTGGTTATCATTTCAAGCCAGCTCCAGACATCCGGCACGCCCGCCAGCCGCCATGATGCCTGAGTCGCTCCGGTGCCAATTTTCACTGACATTCCACCCAGTCGGTTAACGACCGCGAAGCCAGATTCATCGGTTAAATCATCGCCCAGAAAAACGGGCTTACGGCCGATAAAGGGAGCTTCCTGCATAAAGGCAGCAATCGCCTCCCCTTTACTGGTGTTTCCTGGTTTAATCTCGACGACACACTTTCCCTGCTGTAATGCCATTTGCGGCCAAATCTGGGTAATGCGTTGCGCTAATGTCAATAAGGCGTCTTCGTGCTGCGGCGCCTGACGATAGTGCAGCGCAAACGCCATCCCTTTCGCCTCCAGCTCCGCACCGGGATAGTGGCTGATTGCCGTATGCAGTTGAACACTAATATCGCGGGCAATCGCATCCGGCAGATGAACGATATGCGTTTTACCATTGATGTCACGGCGCTCCGCCCCATGCACACCCGCTAACGGGAAGCGATAAGGTTTTGCCAGTGCGTCAAGCTCGACCATTGAGCGCCCTGATATCAATGCCAATGCACCATCACTTGCGGCTGCCAGTAGCTGAAGTCCTTGCAGAATATTGTCAGGCACGACGACCTGATCGGGATGCGGTTTAATTTCCGCCAGCGTTCCATCGAGATCAAAAAACCAGGCATATTTCGCGGATAGTTCAGGGGGTTCGGTTAACGGTTCTGTCACCCGGTACTCCTCCTTATCTTTTTATAGTTCGCGCAGAACGCGCTTTACAGACATGTAAGTATAGACAGTGTGACGTAGCTCGCCATTTGCAAAAAAGAACAGCCAGCCGTTGTGGCGGCTGGCTGTGGAGGAAAAAAGGGCTAAATTTTTGCGGAAAAAAGCATCAAACAGTGCGTTTCGCTTTTTGCTTGTAACGGTCGAAGATCACCGCCGCCAGCAGGATTAAGCCACGAACCACGTACTGCGCGAAAGGAGAAATATTGAGCAGGTTCATAGCATTTTCTACAGTACCTAAAATTAAGATACCCGCCACCACATATGAGATTTTTCCGATGCCACCTTTCAGAGAAACGCCACCTAAAACGCAGGCTGAGATAACAATCAACTCATAGCCAATCGAGGTCATCGGCTGACCGCTGGTCATGCGCGAAGCCAGAACAATCCCGGCAATCGCCGATACCAGACCAGAGAGAACAAAGATAATGATTTTGGTGCGGACAACCGGTACACCTGCCAGACGCGCGGCCTCTTCGTTACCACCAATCGCCAGCGTATTACGACCAAAGGTAGTTTTGTTCAGCAGCAAGCCAAAGATTATCAGGCAAGCGACAGTGAGCCAGATTGGCGCAGGCAGGCCGAACCAGTTGGCATAACCGAGAGCAAAGAAACTTTCATCTTCGATACCGACCGCTTTACCGTCGGAGATAATATACGCCAGACCACGGACAATCTGCATCGTCGCCAGCGTGGTAATCAAAGCGTTAATTTTAAGTTTGGCGATAACAAAACCATTCACCAGACCGCAGAGGACGCCCAGCAGCAAACCTGCCGCCACGCCTATCCACAGGCTTTCGGTCAGATTGATAACCACCGCCGTAGTAACACCTGCACAGGCAATTACCGAAGCAACAGAAAGGTCAAAGTCACCCGACGCGAGACAGAACAACATGCCGCACGCCACCATCCCCGACATGGAGATTGCCAGCCCCAGCCCTTTCATATTAATGAAGGTGGCAAAGTTCGGGACAAAAATGGCACAGGCGATAAACAGCACCGCAAACACCACCAGCATACCGTACTGATCCCAGATACGCCCGAAGCTGAATGACGACTTAGATGCACCAGAACCCGATGTAGAAACAGAAGACATCATACTCTCCTTACTCAGGCAACTGCCTGGCTGACTTTAGGCATAGCAAGGCTTAGTGCCTGACGCTCATCTGCCTGCTCGTGTAGCAATTCACCCGCGATTTCACCTTCACGCATGACGATAATACGGTCGGCAACGCCGAGGACTTCGGGCAGATCGCTGGAGGCAAACAGCACCGCCACGCCCTGCGCCGCCAGCGCATAAATCACGTTATATATTTCGTGCTTGGCTCCCACATCAATACCGCGCGTAGGTTCATCCAGCAAAATGACCTTCATCTCTTCCGATAACCAACGCCCCAGAATGGCTTTCTGCTGATTACCACCGGAGAGATTCATGATTAATTGCTCCGCTCCCGGCGTTTTGATATTGAGCGAACGAATATGGTGATCAGCATTATTCGCTTCCCAGCCGTTATTGATCACACAACCACCAAGCACATGTTTGCGACGGGCACTGATGTTGATATTGTCACGAACGGAATGCACCGGAATAATACCTTCCGCTTTGCGATCTTCCGGACAGAGCATCATGCCAGCGGCAATGGCGTGACCCGGCTTGCGAATATCAATCGGCTTTTGGTCGATATAAACCTGACCGGCGGTGATTTGCGTACCACCAAACATGCCTTTCATTAATTCGCTGCGTCCAGCCCCCACCAGACCAAACAGACCAACAATTTCACCACTGCGAACGGTCAGGCTTATTGGCGTACGCACGCCTGGCGCCTTAACTGCATCCAGGCGCAATCGCTCCTCACCATAGCTACGCGGTTGCCAGCCGTAGATATCGCCGATATCGCGACCGACCATCGCCTGTACCAGAACGTCGTGGTTAATCTGCTGCATATCGGTGAAAGTTTTGACGTAACGTCCATCTTTAAAGACGGTGATGGCATCGCTGAGAGCAAATATTTCTTCCATACGGTGAGAAACGTATAAGATCACCCGCCCCTCTTCTCGTAGCTCACGAATAACGCGGAAAAGATTGTCGATTTCACGGGCAGACAGGGAGCTGGTTGGCTCATCAAAGGCGATAATTTTGGCGTTACGCGCCAGAGCTTTGGCAATTTCAACCATCTGCCACTGACCAATGGAGAGATATTTCAGCGGCGTAGCCGGGTCAATATCCATACCCAAATGTTTGAGTTGTAAACCTGCTTCATAATTCAGCAGTGAACGATTTACAATGCCGCCTTTATGGGGAAGCTGGCCGAGATAAATATTTTCCGCGACGGTCATTTCCGGCACGAGATGCAGTTCCTGGTAAATAATCGCCACGCCCGCGTTAAGCGCAGTGGTCGTGTCGGAAAAGGACATTTCTTGTCCATTAATCACTACAGAACCCGTGGTTGGCGCATAGTTTCCGCTAAGGATTTTTAAGAGTGTTGATTTTCCTGCGCCATTTTCACCCATCAACGCATGAACCTGACCGGCATAGCAGTCAAAACTAATATCCGTCAACGCCTTAACGCCGGGGAAAGTTTTACCAATGCCGCGAAATGAGAGATACGGGGTAGACTGTTGCATAACGTCTCCGTGAATCACTGGTCTTTCTCACCCCCTCTGCACAATAAAGGCAGAGGGGAATTTTTACGGCAGATTACTTACCGCCTAAACCTTTTTTCTCCAGTTCTTCTTTAAAGTTGTCGCGCGTAATCAGAACTACATCGGTAACTTCAGTGAATTTTGGTGGTTCTACGTCTTTCGCTACCCAGTTGTAGAGCATTTCGCTGGATTTATAGCCATGTACGTCCGGACTTGGCAGGAGTGAACCGTAGAAACCGGTAGCCTGCGCTTTGGACAGCTCACTCACCGCATCCACCCCATTGATACCGATACCAATGATGTCCGCCGCTTTAAAGCCCTGACCTTCTGTTGCTCGTACACCGCCCAGCACGGTGCTGTCGTTCATCCCGACAATCAACCAGTGTTTAACTTCAGGATGCTGAACCAGCATGGAGTTGGCGGCGTCAAATGCCCCAGGGATGTCGTTAGATTTGGTGGGAACCTGATATATTTGTTTTTCCGGGAATCCGGCGGCTTTCAGCGCGTCCATAGAGCCCGTGGTACGGCGACGAGCGGTATCCAGTTCGTTGGCAGTAATCGCCATTACGGCACTTTCTTTTACGTCCCAACCACGTTTTTGCATCTCTTTATACAGTTCCTGGCCCTGACGCTCACCAATTTTGGTCGCCGCCATCATCACCAGCGGCACGGTATCCATCGGCTTACCCTTGGCATTTACAAACTGGTCATCCACGGCAATCACTTTCATACCATAGCCACGTGCTTTCGCCACAATTGCGGAACCCAGTTTCGGGTCTGGCGTACAAATGACAAACCCTTTCGCACCGCTGGCAGCCAGACTGTCGATGGCGTTCAGCGTCTTTTCGCCATCCGGCACGGCAATCTTAATAACGTCAAACCCTAAATCTTTCCCGGCTTTATCGGCAAACTTCCATTCGGTCTGGAACCACGGCTCTTCTGGTTGCTTTACCAGGAAACCGAGTTTCAGGTTTTCCGCCATAGCGGATTGTGACATAACGGCAGCCAGACCAATGGCTGCAAGAGCTTTAGTAAATTTGTGCATGGTTATCTCCAGCTTTAGCGTCATTTTGTGTAGGGCAAAAACTAAGAACTTTTGTTAATTCAATCGGAAAACAAAGCATTACCTTTAGCGAAAAGATAATTGACTGTGTTGGCATAGTTTTAGCGAGAAATTAATTCTCCATAGGAGAGCAATATCACATAGCAGAATTACAGTGAGAACGTGCATAAATTCAGCGAGAAATGACATACTGGAAACGGTAATTGTCTGACAAATCAAAAAGGCATTAGCAGAATAATCCATGACATTAGCCTGGAAATCCTTGTGGTATGCGTTGAGAGGCTGGGAGTGTCTTTTTTTAATCTAATTATTACCGGGTAAGAGGTTGTTCATTTACGCTGAATAGTGAAAGGAGGATGAAGTCTCTAATCCTTGCAACAATCAATTTCCACATTAATTATCACCCCCTTTATTAATTAAGGGTAACGCTATAATGAGAGCATCATCGCATAACTAAAAAAATATCTTAAAATATCAAAACATCATCATGTTATTAATAATTTATTTCAATATCAATAAGATATACCAACACAGCGCATTAGGAATTATTGCAAACTAATTGTTCTCATCAATGAAATGTAAAAAAATATAAATCTGGTGATTTAAGGATTTTCTTATATCCGTTCAGACGTTATGCTTATTTCAGATCATCGTCAGAATTGACTCCACAATCACATTTTGGACATGCAGAAAGGAATTATTCTGCAATCAGTAATTACGGTGTTTTGATTCATCTTGCACCTCACGTCTTCTGGATATAAGGATATTAGGTATGGCAACCACTGGAATGCTTCTCAAACTCAACACCCAAATGAACCGCGAGTTTTATGCATCCAATCTCTACCTTCACCTGAGCAAATGGTGTTCTGAACAAAGTCTGAATGGCACCGCTACTTTCCTTCGCGCCCAGGCACAGAGTAACGTGACGCAAATGATGCGCATGTTTAACTTTATGAAAAGTATCGGAGCAACTCCCATCGTTAAAGCTATCGATGTACCAGGAGAAAAGCTTAACTCCCTGGAAGAACTCTTCCAAAAGACGATGGAAGAATATGAGCAGCGTTCAAGCAAGCTGTCACAATTAGCCGATGAAGCTAAAGAATTGAATGATGATTCTACCGTCGATTTCCTGCGCGATCTGGAAAAAGAACAGCAGCACGATGGTCTGTTGTTGCAAACCATTCTTGATGAAGTACGCAGCGCGAAA
Source organism: Escherichia sp. MOD1-EC7011 (assembly GCF_002965005.1). Taxonomy (NCBI): domain Bacteria; kingdom Pseudomonadati; phylum Pseudomonadota; class Gammaproteobacteria; order Enterobacterales; family Enterobacteriaceae; genus Escherichia; species Escherichia sp. MOD1-EC7011. The sequence continues at coordinate 46,007 of NZ_PTRD01000021.1, read as the reverse complement.
CTTGCCGGTATGTGCCCTGTCCAGACCGACCAGCATGTTCTTAATGTCGTGTCGCATCAGATACATTAATCATGTTCGGCGCTTTAAAACATACGCCGGATACAAATAATTTTGAGAAAGCCGCTGCTTCATACTTTGAAGCAGCGGTTTTTTTAATGGGATTCACCTTGCGGAGTAAATTTCAGTTCAATCAGCGCGATGGCTTTTTGGATAGCGCGCATCGTTACCGGATCGGCTGCGGCGGGATGGTTAGTAAAATCGATATTCTTCAACTGGCTGGACATTTTTTCACGCAACTCAACAGGTGCGATCACATCGAGTACGTCGAGAATTTGTTTGATTACCAACTGGCAAGCGACAACATCAGAGACCAGTTCCTGATCGGCATTCAGCGGCTGGGACATTGTAAACTCCTGATAGCTTTTTGAAAGCCGCTATAGTAGCGGCTTCCCCTCCACAGCGATAGTCACATCCGCCATCACCAGGGCACAAAAAAACCTGCCGAAGCAGGTTTTTTTGTTATCTGAACATATTGCCTGGCGGTACGTCTTTGAACGTCTTGCAATAGTTATCAAACATGCTTTTCAGGATTTTGCGTAGTTTCATCGAGGTACTCCGACCATTTGTTATGCAGGTGTTATCGTCTTTGCGCTTATAATATGACATCCATCACAAAAATCAATCTTTATGTGACCTGTATCACATAAACACCCCTTTAATGTTATGAAATTGATAACCACAAAGTCCCCATAAAGCGCCTGACTTCTGGGAAAAGCAAGGAATAGCACCGATCCGTCGTCTTTTCTGTCCATAACCTGGTACTGCGCGCGGGTACAATACCAGTTTCTTCTCCCTCTTCAGGCCGTGACATGAAACATCTGATATTTGTTTTTTCGCTTTTAACATTAGCGGGCTGCACCGTAACTCGTCAGGCTCAATTGAGCGAGGTTAATGTCACGAGCGGTATTGTACGCCTCGTTTATGAGCAGGCATTTTTACAACACGCCCGTACTGACAGCTATCTTAATCAAAGAATAGCGGAACGCGCATGTCAGCACGCAGGGTTTACCCGCGCTATTGCGTTTGGGCAACCTGTAAGTAACTGTAGTCTGTTTGCGGGATCGTTATGCCTGAATACGGAATTTACGCTGTCGTATCAGTGCCAAAATTTAATGCCCTCGACTTATCAATAAAGACCTTAATCAGCGAGGGATGCTTCGCTGGTTAATTAATGCCACAAATAGCGTTAATGCGTTTTATTCCCATTCGTATTTTTAATAATTGAATTTAATATTTTACCTTTTGCAAATAATAAAATAACAAATTATAGTGGCGCCACAGCAACAAAAATAACCTTTATGGAGCACTATCATGCTGAAACCAGAAATGATTGAAAAACTCAATGAGCAGATGAACCTGGAACTGTACTCTTCACTGCTTTATCAGCAAATGAGCGCCTGGTGCAGCTATCATACCTTTGAAGGCGCGGCTGCGTTTCTCCGCCGACACGCCCAGGAAGAGATGACGCATATGCAGCGTCTGTTTGACTATCTGACCGATACCGGAAACTTACCGCGTATTAATACCGTTGAATCCCCGTTTGCTGAATATTCTTCACTTGATGAATTATTCCAGGAAACCTATAAGCATGAACAATTAATCACGCAGAAAATTAATGAACTGGCTCACGCTGCCATGACCAACCAGGATTACCCAACGTTTAATTTCCTGCAATGGTATGTTTCTGAGCAACATGAAGAAGAGAAATTGTTCAAATCGATTATTGATAAATTAAGTCTGGCCGGTAAAAGCGGCGAAGGTCTTTATTTCATCGATAAAGAACTTTCTACCCTCGACGCGCAAAATTAATCTACTCTGGCGGCAGATTTACTGCCGCCGTTTCATATCAGTGGCGACAAATTTTACTTGTATCGGTTGAGAACCCTTCTTCACCGGGAATAAATTTACCTTTCGCCGCCAGAAACGCCACCAGTTCTCCCGCAGTCATCCCTTCCGCCGAGCAGGTATGAAAACGCGCCTGTTCACCAAAACGCGCTTTGATCGCCGCTTCCAGACTGGCGTGCGTATATTGCTCGCCTGATTCAATCATCATATTTAACACTTCATGACCGTGAATAGAGCTCATCGTTCCTCCTCAAAAAGGGCATAGCGTAGCGATAGCTGCTCATCAAGGCTTTGCGCCAGCGCAGTTCTGAATGCATTTTATTGTACATTTTTATTTACACTAAATGTAACGCCGATTTGACGAAAAATGTAGAATGCCTTAACCTGCGCCGCAGATATCACTCATAAAGATCGTCAGGACAGAAGAAAGCGTGAAAAACAGAACTCTGGGAAGTGTTTTTATCGTGGCAGGAACCACAATTGGCGCGGGTATGTTGGCAATGCCGCTGGCGGCAGCAGGCGTCGGTTTTAGTGTCACATTGACATTGTTAGTTGGTCTGTGGGCATTGATGTGTTACACCGCACTGCTATTGCTGGAGGTGTATCAGCATGTACCCGCAGATACCGGTCTGGGCACGCTGGCAAAACGCTATCTGGGGCATTATGGGCAGTGGCTGACAGGCTTCAGTATGATGTTTTTAATGTACGCCCTGACGGCGGCGTACATTAGCGGCGCCGGTGAATTGCTGGCCTCCAGCATCAGCGACTGGACGGGTATTCCAGTGTCGGCAACCACTGGCGTGTTGTTGTTCACTTTTGTTGCCGGTGGTGTGGTTTGTGTCGGGACGTCGCTGGTCGATTTATTTAACCGCTTTCTGTTCAGCGCCAAAATTATTTTTCTGGTGGTGATGCTGGTATTGCTGCTACCGCATATTCACAAAGTGAATCTTTTAACCCTGCCGCTACAACAAGGACTTGCGTTGTCGGCGATCCCGGTAATTTTTACGTCATTTGGCTTCCACGGTAGTGTACCGAGCATCGTCAGTTATATGGATGGCAACATTCGCAAGCTGCGCTGGGTATTTATTACCGGTAGTGCGATCCCTCTGGTGGCGTATATATTCTGGCAACTGGCGACGCTGGGCAGCATTGATTCCACAACCTTTATGGGATTGTTGGCTAATCATGCCGGGCTAAACGGGCTGTTACAGGCATTACGCGAAGTGGTGGCCTCACCGCATGTCGAACTGGCGGTGCATTTATTTGCTGACTTAGCCCTCGCAACGTCCTTCCTCGGCGTAGCATTAGGCTTATTTGATTATCTTGCGGATCTGTTTCAGCGATCAAATAGCGTTGGCGGGAGAATGCAAACCGGGGCAATTACTTTTCTGCCACCGCTGGCATTTGCGCTGTTTTACCCACGTGGCTTTGTAATGGCGCTGGGTTACGCCGGTGTGGCGCTGGCTGTGCTGGCGTTGATTATCCCTTCCCTGTTGACCTGGCAGAGCAGAAAGCATAATCCACAAGCAGGTTATCGGGTGAAAGGCGGCCGTCCAGCGTTGATACTGGTGTTTCTCTGTGGTATTGGCGTGATTGGAGTGCAATTTTTGATTGCAGCAGGGTGGTTACCAGAAGTGGGATGATCAAATAGCCTCACATATCCCTGTTGGGTGCCAGAATTAACTCTGGCACCCAATGTGACCTCTTAATGCAAGCAGCACTGCTTAAATTTCTTACCACTACCGCACGGGCAAGGATCGTTACGACCCGGTTTTTCTTCTGCTTTTATCGGTTGCTGAACAGGCTTTTCCTGCTGATGAGCCATCCAGTAAGCATGCAAATCAAGTGCCGCCAGTCGAATGGCATCCACACTCTCATCAAACGCTTCCGGCGACAGCTTCTCTACTCGCTCGAAGTTTTCTTCCGTACCGTGCAGCGCAATCGCCTCAAGCGCCGGTTTTAAGGATTCAGGCAATGCCGACCAGTCAGAGAGAGCAACGCCACGCATATAGCCAAAGCACCACTCCTCAACAATCGTCAGCTCACTACCATCAACCTCTCGCAGACCAAATAACGGCTCAAACTGTTCAGGAAATTCGTTCAGACGCTCTGCGGTATCGGCCATATGTTGAAAAGCCAGGTTCATAAAGCGCGTCATCTCTTTTTCTGACGCCCAGCGCGGTACATAGTCCGCCCCACCCCAGACGGCCACCAACCACTGTTCTGGTTCAATTTCTTGCGGAGAACTCAACACCGCCGTCAATAAACCGTCCAGCTCAGCTACATCAAGGATGGCGTGGTCTGTGTTGTATTTGGTCAGGATATCATCCAGCCATTCCAACTCACTTTCGTTCAACGGTCCCGTTTTCATACGCTTTTCCTTGTGGATCTCGACTCGCCAGCGTCTATCTTACATGTCGGTCTGGCATAGAGATACTTTTTGAGTGGATTACCCAGTGATTAAAAATAAGAGGGGTATAACGATAAGTGGCAGATACAAAAAAACCACCCGAAGGTGGTTTCACGACACTGCTTATTGCTTTGATTTTATTCTTATCTTTCCCATGGTACCCGGAGCGGGACTTGAACCCGCACAGCGCGAACGCCGAGGGATTTTAAATCCCTTGTGTCTACCGATTCCACCATCCGGGCTCGGGAAAAAAGTGGAGGCGCGTTCCGGAGTCGAACCGGACTAGACGGATTTGCAATCCGCTACATAACCGCTTTGTTAACGCGCCAAATTCTTCAGGCCTTTCAGCCAGACACCCGCTTAAGCCGATGCCTTTTAAATTGGAGCGGGAAACGAGACTCGAACTCGCGACCCCGACCTTGGCAAGGTCGTGCTCTACCAACTGAGCTATTCCCGCATTCATCAAGCAATCAGCTAATCACTTGATTTTATTATCGTCTGGCAATCAGTGCCGCCGTTCGATGCGTTGCATTCTACTTACCTGACGCGATGAGTCAACGATATTTTTCACCACTTTTGATCGTTTGCTGAATTTTGCGCCGAAACGATCACTGATCAAGCAAATCTGCGCGAGCTGCGCTCAAATATTGCAACATAGACCACAGAGTCAGTACCGCAGCCACAAAGAAAAGTGCAATACCAGCGTACTCAACCCAAATGTTCGGACGCCATAACAGCCAGGCCAGCGCCACCATTTGGGCAGTCGTTTTTACTTTACCAATCCAGGAGACAGCCACACTGCTGCGTTTACCGAGTTCAGCCATCCATTCACGTAGAGCAGAAATAATAATTTCACGGGCGATCATCGTTGCCGCTGGCAAAGTGACCCACCAGCTATGGTAATGCTCAGTTACCAGCACCATGGCAATGGCAACCAGCACTTTATCTGCTACTGGATCAAGGAAAGCGCCAAAACGGGTACTCTGATTCCAGCGACGCGCCAGAAAACCATCGAACCAGTCAGTTACCGCCGCAACGCAGAAAATAAGCGCGGCAGCAAACGGCGACCAGGTGACAGGCAGATAAAAGACCAATACAAAGAATGGGATAAGGATGACACGGAACAGTGTGAGCAACGTAGGGATATTAAATTGCATAATGACGGGTAACTATCTGTTGTCAGTAAGATTACCCCTATGTTGCTACAGAGACATCAATGTTTCAACGACCAGAAGATCTTTTCTGCCAGACCTTGCGAAATACCCGGCACTTTTGCAATTTCCTCAACGCTGGCGTTACGTAAACCTTGCAAACCGCCCATATATTTCAACAACATTTGCCGACGTTTTGGTCCAACGCCTTCGATGGTTTCCAGCGTGCTGGTATTTTTGACTTTTGCGCGTTTTTTGCGATGCCCACCAATCGCGTGATCATGTGATTCATCGCGGATATGCTGGATGACATGCAGCGCCGGTGAATCTGGCGGCAGACTGAAGCCCTCACCTTCAGGTTCGAAGAACAACGTTTCCAGCCCAGCCTTACGATCGGCTCCTTTCGCCACGCCAAGAAGCAGCGGATGGTTTTTATCCCATGAGACATCCAGCTCGGCGAAGACATTTTTCGCCTGCGCAAGCTGGCCTTTGCCGCCATCAATCAGGATCACGTCCGGAATCTTACTGTCGTCGATGGCTTTACCGTAACGCCGACGCAGCACCTGATTCATTGCCGCATAATCATCACCAGGCGTAATGCCGGTAATGTTATAGCGCCGATACTCCGCACGCAGCGGGCCGTTAGCATCGAACACCACACACGAAGCGACCGTTTGTTCACCCATGGTATGGCTGATGTCAAAACACTCCATCCGCTTCACTTCCGGCAATTTCAACACGCTTGCAAGCGCGGTCAGACGCTGGTGAACCGTAGATTGCTGCGAAAGTTTGGTCGTTAAGGCCGTCGCCGCATTGGTGCGCGCCAGCTTCAGATAACGTGCCCGATCGCCACGCGGTTTAGTCTGAACGTTAATCTTGCGCCCTGCCAGTTCTGAAAGGGAATCGGCGAGCAGCGTTTTATCGCTAAGATTAAAGTCGAGCAGGATCTCACTCGGCAAAGTGCGCATCTGGCTGCCCTGTAAATAGAACTGACCGACAAAGGTTTCCACCACTTCGCCCAGCTCCGTACCGCCAGGCACTTTCGGGAAATAACTACGGCTACCGAGCACCTTGCCCTGACGAATAAACAAGACGTGGACACAAGCCATGCCCGCATCGAAAGCGACGCCAATAACGTCAAGGTCATCACCTGTATTGGAGACAAACTGTTTTTCGGTTACGCGTCGCACCGCCTGGATTTGGTCGCGAATACGTGCCGCTTCTTCAAACTCCAGATTCTGGCTGGCTGTTTCCATGCGACCGATCAGTTGAGTCAGCACCTGATCGTCCTTACCGGATAAAAACAGGCGCACATACTCTACCTGCTGGGCGTACTCTTCTTCACTCACCAGACCCTCAACGCACGGTCCCAGACAGCGCCCTATCTGATATTGCAGACACGGACGCGAGCGGTTGCGATAAACGCTATTTTCACACTGGCGAATCGGGAAAATCTTTTGTAGCAGCGCCAGGGTTTCACGCACAGCATAGCCGTTTGGGAACGGGCCGAAATATTCACCTTTGGCGTGCTTTGCACCGCGATGCATAGCCAGACGCGGATGGGTATCGCCGCTAAGAAAAATAAAAGGATAAGATTTATCATCGCGTAACAGAACGTTGTAACGCGGCTGATAGAGTTTGATGTAGTTGTGTTCCAGCAGCAGAGCTTCGGTTTCGGTATGGGTAACCGTCACATCAATTTGCTGGATCTGGGCAACCAACGCTTCGGTTTTGCGCGAAGCGAGGTTGCTACGGAAATAGCTGGAAAGCCGTTTTTTCAGGTCTTTCGCTTTGCCGACATAGATAATCGTACCACCAGCATCATACATGCGATAAACGCCAGGCTGGCTGGTTACGGTTTTTAAAAACGCTTTTGCGTCAAACTGAACACTCACTGACTTGTTAATGTCTCCGCATTACACAGACCATGGCGAATTGCCAGGTGAGTCAGCTCAACATCGCCATGAATGTTTAATTTACTGAACATACGGTAGCGATAGCTGTTCACCGTTTTCGGGCTGAGATTAAGCTGTTCTGAGATCTCATTGACCTTTTGGCCTTTGGTAATCATCAGCATAATCTGCAATTCACGTTCAGACAAACTGGCAAATGGGCTTTCTGTTTTTTCTGGTTCGATCTGGCTTAATGCCATTTGTTGAGCAATGTCAGAAGCAATATAACGCTGCCCCGAATAGACAGAGCGAATCGCACTCACAACTTCCTGCGGAGCCGCACCTTTGCTGAGATAGCCCGCAGCACCGGCCTGCATGACTTTCGCTGGTAAAGGGTTTTCAGTATGAACCGTAAGCATGATGATTTTGACATCTGCTGTAGAGCGAGCGATTTTACGCGTCGCCTCAAGACCGCCAATGCCAGGCATACTCATGTCCATTAGCACGACGTCAACGGTGTTTGCCCGGCACCACTTAACGGCGTCTTCACCGCAGGATGCCTCACCGACGACTTTAATACCCTTTATATCTTCCAGAATGCGTCGTATCCCTGCGCGCACCAGTTCGTGGTCATCAACAAGTAGAACGTTGATCAAAGGAATATCTCCAGAAATAGGGATAACGCTACTGATAGTTAGTCATTCGTATATTAGCGGTTTTTATTGCAACTTTGAAACGTTAAAAATGGTGGGTATTCGATTTTTCTCTCGTTTTTGTAAATTCGATTGTCCAGAGTTATCGTCACGTCCGTCATCAAAGGTTTGCCAGCGCGTTTCGCAGTAAGGCCAACGACGAAATGTGACAAAAATTGACTTTATTCAGCATAAATGAAAAATCAGCGGCATGAATATGTAACATGAATTAACCCGAACAATACGCGCGAAAAACATTCATGATAAAAATATTTATTGCGCGTTATATTCCCTGTTTTATTACTATTGCTGATATCGTGCGCAAAAAACAACCACTGCTATTTTTAGCAAAGCTTATGGTATACTCCGCCGCCTTAACATTTTTCACCGCAAATTTTCATTGCAACATGACGAGGAAAATAAATGAGTACGCCTGATTTTTCTACTGCCGAGAATAATCAAGAACTGGCAAATGAAGTCTCCTGCCTGAAAGCGATGCTGACGCTGATGCTGCAGGCGATGGGACAAGCTGACGCGGGTCGCGTGATGTTAAAGATGGAAAAACAGCTTGCGCTGATCGAAGACGAAACCCAGGCTGCGGTATTTTCCAAAACGGTTAAGCAAATTAAACAAGCCTACCGTCAGTAATATAAAACCGGCTGAAAGCGCACCTTTCAGCCGGTTTGGCATCTTTCATGCCCAATGTAATAGATATCATATTAAGCCAGTTGCGGCTGCGTAGCAGGCAACCTGCGTCTTATTCGGTGCATTGATTTTTTTCTGCATATTTTTCTGATGAAAATTGACAGTATTCTCAGAGATTGACAGGATCATCGCTATCTCTGCTGACGTTTTACCTTCTGCGGTCCATTTCAGAATTTCTTTTTCCCGCTTGCTGAAATTCATCTCTGGCGTCATCACTATGTCATCATTTAAACGTATCAACGCCATCAGACTTTCACGCACCAATAGCTGCATTTTTAATTGCAGTTCATCACTAAGAATGGGTATTTCACGCGTACTGCTACGGGAAAAGGACAAAAACCCCAACGCCCGATTCGGCAGCATTAAATACTGAGTGACGCCACGGCGTAAACCATGCGCACGTGCGGCTTCCCATAACGGCTGTGCTTCGTTGAATAACTCATCATTCCACAATAAATGCCCCTGACTGAAGTTTTCAGGGTTAAGCACAGGATCAATGGCGAGAAAGTTTTTGGCCTGATAATAACTGACCCATGACTCCGGATAATTGGTGTAGAAAGCCACTTTCGGTCGCGTGAATGGCACCGGGTGGCGCACACATAATGAATAAAAATCGAACTCCAGTTGGTAAGTCTGATGCTCTATTTCATGGTAGACCTCTTCTGCGGCCTCCATCCTCTGAAAACGCAACAACATCGTGCGACGCCAGCTGAAAAAATCCGTATCCTGCATAGTTAACCGCAACGCCCCTGAGAGTGAGTATCATTTATACTGATAACTCAAACTATCACATAAATAAGATTTATATATAATTTATATTATTCAGACAATGAATTACTTTTGCAAGCCATAGCATTCTCTTATGTTATTAATAAGTTATGCTGATTTATTAAGCGATTTATGCGGTCAGGAATGCGTTTTCGCCCCGACTAAAAAGCTGCCGGGGCTGATTTTTTCTTATCTTATTGCAACAGAAACTTCTCAAGGAACTGGCGTGTACGGGGATGCTGAGGATCGGCAAATAAGGTTTTTGCAGGGCCCTGCTCTACTATCCGCCCTTGATCCATAAAGATCGCGCGGTCAGCAACGTCACGGGCAAAGCTCATTTCGTGCGTCACAATCACCATGGTGCGCTTTTCCTGTGCCAACTGGCGTATGGTATTCAGGACTTCCCCCACCAGCTCCGGGTCCAGCGCCGAAGTGGGTTCGTCAAACAAAATGACTTCCGGGCGCATCGCCAGCGCACGCGCAATCGCCACACGTTGCTGTTGACCGCCGGACAAACGACGCGGATAGCTGGTCTCTTTCCCTTCCAGTCCAACTTTTGCCAGCAGCTCGCGAGCGCGCGCCGTGGCCTCCTCCTTCGGTTCGCCTTTAACGATCACCGGCCCTTCAATAATGTTTTCCAGCACTGTGCGATGCGGAAACAGATTAAAATTCTGAAAGACAAATCCGACATGCTGGCGCAACTGGCGAATCAGCGATTTTTGCTGGCTTAACGAACGCGCAGTATCAATAGTGATATCCCCAACGGTGATGCTCCCCGCCTCCGGTTGCTCCAGCAAATTTATGCTGCGTAGCAACGTGGTTTTGCCGGAGCCACTCGGGCCGATAATCGCCACGACTTCGCCAGTTTTGACCTCCAGATCGATACCGTGCAGTACCGTCTGACCGTGGAATTTTTTCACCAGGTTTTTAACTTCAATGGCACTCATTTTGGTTCTCTCTCCTGGCGGTTAAGTTGATTCTCAAAATGGTTCTGTAGCGTCGATAACACTGTCGCCATAATCCAGTAGATGAGCGAAGCCGCCAGATACATGGTGAAAACTTCCAGCGTGCGCGAGGTAATCAACTGCGCCTGACGAAACAGTTCCGGCACCTGAATCGTCGCTGCCAGCGAGGTATCTTTTACCAGGCTGATAAAGCTGTTCGACAGCGGCGGCAGCGCCACCCGAGCCGCCTGCGGCAAAATTGCGCGACGCATAGTTTGCCACGGCGTCATGCCAATACTGGCGGCGGCTTCCCACTGACCTTTATCAATAGATGAAATGGCGGCACGCAGCGTTTCGGCAGCATAGGCAGCGGTGTTCAGTGACAGGCCAATCATCGCCGACGGAATCGGATCTAGTTCAATGCCAAACTGCGGTAGGCCGTAGTAGATCATAAACAGTTGCGCGATGAGCGGCGTACCGCGAAAAATGGAAATGTAAAAACGCGCCAGCCAGCGCACGAGCCAGAGTGGCGACAGGCGCATCAGCGCGAGAATGAATCCCAGCAGTAAGCCAAAAAACATGCCGCCGATGCTGAGTTGCAGCGTATACCCAGCCCCTTTAAGCAGGAACGGCAAAGAATCAATAACCAGTTGTATACTTTCTTGCATGAGCGTTTCCGGGGCTAGACGTGAGGATGATAGGCGAACAGCGCAGGCGCGCCGCCAGTATGAATAAACAGAATCGGCCCTTCGTCTTTGAAGCGTTTCTGACTGATGCCATCCATCAGCCCCGCCATCGCTTTTCCGGTATACACAGGATCAAGCAGAATGCCTTCCAGCCGCGCCAACAGTTTCACCGCTTCCATGCCTTCGTCGTTCGGCACGCCGTAGCCAGGCGCAAAATAGTCATCCCAGAGTAAAATTTCCGCTGATGCGCTCAGTTCCAGTTCTTTCGCGATTGCCTGTTGTAGGTTAACCACTTTTGGCAACTGGTCAGCAACGGAACGTGACACGGTCACGCCAATCAGTTCGCTTTCTGGCATTAGTTGTTCCAATCCTACTGCCAGTCCAGCGTGAGTTCCGGCGCTGCCCGACGCCACCACCACCGAAGAAATATTAACCGCCCCTTCACACTGTTGCGCGATTTCCAGCGCGCTCTCCACATAGCCCAGCGCGCCTAAAGCATTAGAACCTCCAACCGGAATGACATACGGACGGAACCCTTGCGCTTCGACTCGCGTTGCCAGCTCTTCCAGTTGGGCATTGGGATCGGTCAGCGCGTCACACATTTCAATCTGGGTATTGAAGAGATCCAACAACAAGCGATTGCCGTTGGTTAAATAGTTTTCTGCGGATGTTCCGATAGGATTTTCCAGCAGCGCCACACAATGCAGCCCAAGTTTTGCGGCGACGGCGGCAGTCTGGCGCACGTGGTTAGACTGAATCGCTCCGGCGGTAATCAGAGTGTCGGCACCTTCACGCAGGGCGTCTGCCGCGAGAAACTCTAGTTTGCGTAATTTATTGCCGCCCATCGCCATCGGAGTGACGTCATCCCGTTTAATGAAAATTTCCCGCCCAAGATAATCAGAAAGACGCGGCAGATATTCGAGCGGCGTTGGTGCGCCGATAAACTCCAGCCGTGGGAAACGAGTTAAATTATGCAGTGGCATAAAAGCCTCCGGTATGTGTTGTTGTGATATTGTTATTATGCACGCAGAAAACGCTTAAATAAAAAAGGCGCTAATTAAAGCGCCCTTTTTTGTCATTATGCGATTATTTGGTCACATCAGCACCAAACCATTTTTCGGAAAGAGCTTGTAGAGTGCCGTCTTTTTGCATTTCTGCAATGGCATCGTTAACCGCTTTCAGCAGGTCTTCGTTACCTTTACGCAGCGCCACACCTGACTCCTGGCGGGAGAAGGCTTCGCCGGTTACTGCCAGCGTATCATTAGTTTTTTTCACCAAATCCAGCGCAGCCAGACGATCAACCAGAATGGCATCAATACGACCTACGCGCAGATCCTGATATTTGGTCGGATCATCATCATAGGTACGCACATCAACACCCTGAACATTCTGCCGCAGCCACTCTTCATAGTTAGTCCCCAGACCAACGCCAACTTTTTTACCTTTCAAATCGTCGGCGGTTTTAATGGTGCCTTCATTACCTTTTTTCACCAGCGCCTGAATACCGGAAATGGTGTACGGGGTAGAGAAATCGTATTTTTTCTTACGTTCATCAGAGATGGTGACCTGATTAATCACCACATCGATGCGCTTAGAATCCAGTGACGCCAGCATACCGTCCCACTTTGTCGGTTTTAATGCGGCTTCCACGCCCAGATGTTTTGCCAGTTGTTGCGCAAATTCCACCTCAAAACCGGTCAATTTACCGTCATCGCCCTGAAAGCTAAACGGCGGGTAAGTCCCTTCCAGTCCCACCAGCAAAGTGCCCCGCTCTTTCACTTTATTGAGCAGACCTTCGTCGGCAAAACTTTTCACGCTCATACCCGCAACCAGTGCCACGGCCATAACCCCCATCAGCGCCTGACGTCCCAGATGTACTAATTTCATATTCACCCCGAATGTTGTTATGTTGGTTTGCAGTGTAGAGCCATTGTTCGAAGACACAAAAACAACTCTGCTACATCTTATTCTTATTTAATATATATCAGAAGCTGACAGGCTGGGGGATTTCTGCGTAAGGTCACCACGGGTTTGCATCTGGTAGCACTGGTACTTACGTAATGCGATGCGATAATTATTGGTGCTGGTGGTGGGCAGCCAGGGAGCCAGGTTTTCATCAAGAAAACCATCCTGCAGCAGGTCGGAGGAAATATCGTGTTCGCTTAAATAATTACCCAAACGACGTAGACGTACCACATATTCACGCACAGTGCCGGGGCTCATTTCAGTATGATCAAAGAGAAACTGTTTAAAGCCGATAATATCAAAAAAATCACTCTGGGTTTTGCAATGTAAATCGCCGCAGAAACGGCATAATGCCGCCCATGATTTTTGTTCCTCAAACCAGCCATTTTCATCAAGCAGCGTATCAAGGCGAGATATCGCTATTTTATTCACTATCTTGCCATCGCGCACGAGAGTAATACGATCGAGTAATTTACGGCAATATGCGCAATGAGTCTGGCTATGTTTAAAGTCTTTAAGATAGCGGCTTAATGGCCGCCTTTTCTGGTGCTGCACCATTATTAAGAACTCCTGGTATTCAAAATTAATGTGCGGCATTTACCTAAGTTATAACTTACCCAGTTTGGTGCGTAACCGTTTAATAGCCTGGCTATGTAACTGACTGACCCGAGATTCACCGACTTCCAGCACTGCGCCAATCTCTTTGAGATTAAGCTCTTCCTGGTAATAGAGCGTTAATACCAACTGTTCGCGCTCCGGTAACATTTCGATGGCTTCCATCACCCGCTGACGCAAATTACCGTCCAGTAATTGCTGCAATGGGTTATCCCGCTGATGATCGTCAGTAACCAGTTCAATGCTATCACCGTGCTCTTCGCGCCACTCATCATAGGAGAAAAGTTGGCTGTTATTCGTATCAAGCAACATTTGTCGATAGTCGGCGATTTCAATCCCTAAACGTTCTGCCACTTCAGTTTCTGTGGCATTGCGGCCAAGCTCCTGCTCCAGTTGCCCTATTGCCTGCGCCACTTCACGTGCATTGCGTCGCACGCTGCGCGGCACCCAGTCACGGCTGCGAAGTTCATCCAGCATAGCACCACGGATACGCTGCACTGCGTAAGTTGTAAATGCCGTTCCTTGCAGGGCATCATAACGTTCAACAGCATTAAGTAATCCAATGCCGCCTGCCTGTAGCAGATCGTCAAGTTCTACACTCGCGGGCAGTCGAACCTGCAGGCGCAATGCTTCGTGACGCACCAGCGGGATATAACGCTGCCACAGCGAATGTTTATCCATTACACCTTCAGCGGTATAGAGTGATTTCACGATAAACAGCCCTGCGTTATATAAATAATCGGCATAATTATCCGTTTCTGCAGGTTTTTTAATCGGACGATTAATGGGTGAAATAAGGGTTATTTGAGGTAATCGGTAAATAACGAGCAGAATAACCCCGCCGGAACGGGGTTAAGATAGCTGACAACGTCAGCCTCATCTTGCCGGATGCGGCGTAAACGCCTTATCCGACCTACGCGAATATGCAAATTTATTAATTGCGATTCACCTTTTAGGCATGATAAGCGCAGCGCATCAGGCAATTTGGCGTTTGCTGTCGTTATATTACGACGATTAGCCCTGCAGCAGAGACAGAACTTGCTGCGGCACCTGGTTAGCTTTAGACAGCACAGAGTTACCCGCCTGCTGGATGATCTGCGCTTTCGACATGTTAGACACTTCGGTCGCATAGTCGGCGTCCTGAATACGGGACTGCGCTTCAGACAGGTTGGTGGTGGTGTTGTTCAGGTTAGTGACCGCAGAATCCAGACGGTTTTGAACGGCACCGAGGGAGGAGCGGAAAGTATCAACCTGTGCAATGGCTTTGTCTAAAAGTGCCAGTGGATCAGAAGTGGAAGCACCCGCAAATTCAGTATCCGTATCCAGATCTATAGCCTGAGTAATATTTGCAGGTGTAGCCTGATTATCCGCCCCTTTTGTAATTTCATAATTCTTACCCTGAACGGTTGCGAAACCAACGGCCTCTCCGTCAGAATTAGCAGCAACTTTAATCAAAGTATCATTTTTGGTAGCACCGGTAATATCACCGCCAGAATAAGTAATATCCGCTTTATTAAGAGTTATGCTTCCATCAGTTGCAACCGAAGCAGCGTAATTATCACTACCATAGCTCACAACATAGTTCTTAGTTGCCGCACCATCTTTGTCTAAGATATTGTGCAACGTTAAAGAACTGGCGCTAATCTTTTGCCCCAAAGCAGTACCAATATCTGTTGCTGCTGCATCCAGATCCACTTTAACTGGCGCGGCTGAACCATCACCAACCTGTGTCACTGTATCGCTTAATTTCAGCGCCCCGCCGGCAACGCTAAAACCACTTAAACCAAGGGCAGAAGAATCAATTTTCTGCAAGTCGATAGAGATGGTCTGCCCATCATTCGCGCCAACCTGAATCTTCATCGAACCATTTTTTGCCAGCACGTTCACGCCGTTGAACTGGGTCTGACCGGAAACGCGGTCAATTTCATCCAGACGGGATTTGATTTCGTCCTGAATAGAAGACAGGTCAGAATCAGAGTTAGTGCCGGTCGTCGCCTGAACGGTCAACTCACGCACACGTTGCAAGTTGTTGTTGATTTCAGACAGTGCGCCTTCTGCGGTCTGCGCCAGAGAAATACCGTCGTTGGCGTTACGCGCGGCCTGAGTCAGACCTTTAATGTTAGAGGTAAAGCGGTTAGCAATCGCCTGACCTGCGGCGTCATCTTTCGCGCTGTTAATACGCAGACCAGAAGAGAGGCGCTCGATAGAAGTCGACAGCGCAGACTGATTTTTGTTGATGTTGTTCTGAGTGATCAGCGAGAGGCTGTTGGTGTTAATGACTTGTGCCATAATTTTTATTCCTGTTTTTTAGCTCTACGGTTTAAGTATCGGGCTTCCACCCTTCGGCTTCGTCGCCGTCAACCCTGTTATCGTCTGGTCTCTCACAACCTTTAGAATTTTTTTCTAGCGGTCGAAATACTCCCCTTCCTCGTTGCTGTTCGTGTCATTAAGCCAAAAAATAAATCGTAAACTTTGCCCCGCTTACGCCGATAACCCCGGTATTCGTTCTACATGTCGCATGATTAAGGAATCAATATGGCTAGTATTTCAACGCTTGGGGTTGGGTCGGGGCTGGACTTAAGCAGCATCCTCGACAGTCTGGAGGCGGCAGAAAAATCTACCCTGACGCCGATATCAAAACAGCAAAGCTCTTACACCGCGAAACTGAGCGCCTACGGGACGCTGAAAAGCGCACTGGAGAGTTTCCAGACAGCCAACACAGCACTGAATAAAGCCGATTTATTTACCGCCACCTCAACCACCAGCAGTTCATCGGCTTTCAGCGCCACCACTACGGGCAGCGCGATTGCCGGGAAATACACCATTAGCGTCAGCCAACTGGCGCAGGCACAGACGCTGACCACCAAAAACAGTCAAAAAGACAGTAAAGCCGCCATCGCCACCAGCGATAGCGTACTGACCATCCAGCAAGGCGGCGGTAAAGATCCGGTCACGATTGATATCAGCGCGGCTAACTCGTCACTTTCCGGTATTCGCGATGCCATTAACAACGCCAAAGCTGGCGTCAGCGCCAGTATTATCAATGTAGGTAACGGCGAGTATCGTCTGTCCATCACCGCTAACGATACGGGCAGCGATAACGCGATGAAACTTAGCGTCAGCGGCGACAGCGCCCTGGAAAGTTTTATGGGTTACAACGGAACTTCAGGTGATAGCAGCAATGGCATGATTGAAAGCGTCACCGCGCAAAACGCCAAACTGACGGTCAATAACGTTGAGATTGAAAACAGCAGTAACACTATCAGTGACGCGCTGGAAGATATCACCCTCAACCTGAATGACGTCACTACCGGTAATCAGACACTGACCATCAGTAAAGACACATCAAAAGCTGAAAATGCGGTTAAAGCGTGGGTGGATGCCTATAACACATTGCAGGATACGTTCAGCAGCTTAACCAAATACACCGCCGTCGATGCCGGCGCAGAAAGTCAGGACTCCAGCAATGGCGCATTACTCGGCGACTCCACACTGCGTACCATCCAGACTCAGCTTAAAACCTTGCTCGCCAATACCCACAGCAGTTCAAACTATAAAACGCTGGCACAGATTGGCATTACCAGCGATGCCAGTACCGGCAAGCTGGAAATCGCGACCGACAAGCTGCAAACGGCGCTGAAGAAAGATGCCGCTGGCGTCGGTGAAATGTTTATTGGTGACGGTAAAAGTACAGGGGTAACCACCGGCATTAGCAGCAATCTGACCAGTTGGCTCTCCTCCACCGGGATAATCCAGGCAGCAAAAGATGGCGTCAGCAAAACGCTGAACAATTTGACTGATCAGTACAACGCAGCCAGTGAACGTATCGATACCTTAATGGCGCGCTATAAAGCCCAGTTTACCCAATTAGATGTGTTAATGAACTCGCTGAACTCCACCAGTAGCTATCTGACACAGCAGTTCGATACCTCAAATAGCAGCTCGAAATAATCTTCAGGAGAGACTATGTACAGCGCAAAAGGCACCCAGGCCTATGCCCAAATTGGCGTCGAAAGCGCCGTAATGAGCGCCAGCCAACAACAATTGGTCACCATGCTGTTTGACGGCGTGTTGAGTGCACTGGTAAGAGCACGCCTGTTTATGCAGGACAACAATCAGGAAGGAAAAGGCGTCTCTTTGTCAAAAGCGATCAGCATTATTGATAACGGGCTGAGGATCGGTCTTGACGAAGAAAGCCAGGACGAATTAACCCAGAATTTGATAGCCCTGTATAGCTATATGATCAGGCGTTTGCTGCAAGCCAATTTACGCAACGATGTCTCCGCAGTCGAAGAAGTGGAAACGTTGATGCGTAACCTTGCCGATGCCTGGAAAGAGTCTTTACTCTCCCCTTCTTTGATTCAGGATCCTGTCTGATGAACCACGCACCGCACTTGTATTTTGCCTGGCAACAACTCGTCGAAAAAAGCCAACTCATGTTACGCCTGGCGACAGAAGGACGATGGAATGAACTCATCGCCAGCGAAATGGAATATGTCAATGCGGTGCAAAAGATCGCACACCTAACGGAAGAAACGGAACCCTCTGCCATGATACAGGAGCAACTCAGACCGCTGCTGCGCCTCGTTCTGGAAAACGAAAACAAAGTAAAACAGTTATTGCAGATTCGGATGGATGAACTGGCGAAACTGGTCGGTCAGTCATCAATGCAAAAATCTGTGTTAAGCGCCTACGGTGATCAGGGGGGCTACGTGCTGGCGCCGCAGGAAAACCTCTTTTGACGCTTAAAAAGATGATGGCTCGCGAATAATCCGATTACGGCTACGCTTCTAATGTTCCCCTTGAGTGGAGTCGAAGAATGCGTAATCCCACGCTGTTGCAATGTTTTCACTGGTATTACCCGGAAGGCGGCAAGCTCTGGCCTGAACTGGCCGAGCGCGCCGACGGTTTTAATGATATTGGTATCAATATGATCTGGCTGCCACCAGCCTATAAAGGCGCATCGGGCGGGTATTCGGTCGGCTACGACTCCTACGATTTATTTGATTTAGGCGAGTTTGATCAAAAAGGCAGCATCCCCACCAAATATGGCGATAAAGCACAACTACTGGCCGCCATTGATGCACTCAAACGCAATGACATTGCGGTACTGCTGGACGTGGTCGTCAACCACAAAATGGGCGCAGATGAAAAAGAAGCCATTCGCGTACAGCGCGTCAATGCTGACGATCGCACGCAAATTGATGATGAAATCATTGAGTGCGAAGGCTGGACGCGTTACACCTTTCCCGCTCGTGGCGGGCAATACTCGCAGTTTATCTGGGATTTCAAATGTTTTAGCGGTATCGACCATATCGAAAACCCAAACGAAGACGGTATCTTTAAAATCGTCAACGACTACACCGGCGAAGGCTGGAACGACCAGGTTGATGATGAGCTTGGTAATTTTGACTATCTGATGGGTGAAAATATCGATTTTCGCAACCATGCCGTTACGGAAGAGCTCAAATACTGGGCGCGCTGGGTGATGGAGCAAACGCAATGCGACGGTTTTCGTCTCGACGCAGTAAAACATATTCCGGCCTGGTTTTATAAAGAGTGGATCGAACACGTGCAGGAAGTCGCGCCAAAGCCGCTATTTATTGTGGCGGAATACTGGTCGCGCGAAGTTGATAAGCTGCAAACGTATATTGATCAAGTTGAAGGCAAAACCATGCTGTTTGATGCGCCGCTACAGATGAAATTTCACGAAGCATCACGCATGGGGCGCGACTACGACATGACGCAGATTTTCACCGGTACGCTGGTGGAAGCCGATCCTTTCCATGCTGTTACGCTGGTCGCCAATCACGACACCCAACCGTTACAAGCCCTTGAAGCGCCGGTTGAACCGTGGTTTAAACCGCTGGCTTATGCCCTGATTTTGCTGCGGGAAAATGGCGTCCCTTCCGTGTTCTACCCTGATTTGTACGGTGCTCATTACGAAGATGTCGGCGGTGACGGACAAACTTATCCGATAGATATGCCGATAATCGAACAGCTTGATGAGTTGATTCTCGCCCGCCAGCGTTTCGCCCACGGAGTACAGACGTTATTTTTCGACCATCCGAACTGTATTGCGTTTAGTCGCAGCGGTACTGACGAATATCCTGGCTGCGTGGTGGTCATGTCAAACGGCGACGATGGCGAAAAAACCATTAATCTGGGGGAGAATTACGGCAATAAAACCTGGCGCGACTTTCTGGGTAATCGACAAAAGAGCGTAGTAACCGATGAAAATGGCGAAGCGACCTTCTTTTGCAACGGCGGTAGCGTCAGTGTGTGGGTTATCGAAGAGGTGATTTAAAACCGATCGCTGGCAATACACTCATCGTTATTGCGGGGGCGTTACCGTTTTAGGCCCGATAAGCTTGCGCATCGGGCACTTTTTTTGACATGAAAATCCCCCAGCGCCAGGGGGATTTCATTACGGCAGTGGCGTCGGCAACGGCGCTTTTTCCAGCACGGCAGCACATTCAGCCGTCGGACGACTCACGCGTTCCATCGTCATGCCGTCATATTCGATGGTGTTACCGTCACGTTCAATTTCATATAGCTCACGTTTGACCGTAACGTTAGTGAGATCATCCGATATCAGCGTCAACTTACCCGGTAAAGCAATCACCCGCTGCCACTGACGACAATCCAGCGTATCCCCCTGTTTAGTAACAATCAGGCTACCTATCGCTTCAGGGCTGACCAGAGCACGTTGTGGCCCTTTGGTCTGCCAGTAGCCTGCCAGCCACTCTGGCGCGGGTGCTTTCACAACATTGTTATAATTTTCAACTTCGGCACAGCCAGCCAGCAGCATAAGTGCGCCTGCAATTGCGAGTTTTTTCATCATTCATCCTGCATGAGAAGAAAAGAAGATTGTGGCATTAATGCCTTGATGCTGCCAGCCTTTCCAGACCCAAGGTGAAATTTGATCTAACCATTATTTTTGTGAATTATTGACCCGAAAATAAATTTACATGGTGTATGATTCGCAGCTCTTGTTACAAACCTTCTGAGTTCAGAGGCTACATACATGTCATGGCAGCAATTCAAGCAAGCCTGGTTGATTAAATTCTGGGCCCCCATCCCCGCAGTCATCGCGGCGGGTATTCTCTCCACTTATTATTTTGGCATCACCGGCACCTTTTGGGCAGTTACGGGTGAATTTACCCGCTGGGGCGGTCAGCTCCTGCAACTGTTTGGCGTCCATGCTGAAGAGTGGGGTTATTTTAAAATAATCCATCTGGAAGGATCGCCATTAACCCGCATCGACGGAATGATGATTCTGGGTATGTTTGGCGGCTGTTTTGCCGCTGCTCTGTGGGCCAACAACGTTAAATTACGTATGCCGCGCAGCCGTATCCGCATTATGCAGGCCATTATTGGCGGTATTATCGCCGGTTTCGGCGCACGTCTGGCGATGGGCTGTAACCTGGCTGCGTTCTTCACCGGTATTCCGCAGTTCTCGTTGCACGCCTGGTTCTTTGCTATCGCCACCGCCATCGGCTCATGGTTTGGTGCGCGCTTTACCCTACTGCCGATGTTCCGCATCCCGGTAAAAATGCAGAAAGTCTCTGCCGCATCACCGCTAACACAAAAACCGGATCAGGCACGGCGTCGCTTCCGCCTCGGTATGCTGGTATTTTTCGGTATGCTGGGCTGGGCGCTGCTGACAGCAATGAATCAACCGAAGCTGGGGTTAGCTATGCTATTTGGCGTCGGCTTTGGCTTACTGATTGAACGCGCGCAAATCTGCTTTACCTCGGCGTTCCGCGATATGTGGATCACCGGACGAACCCATATGGCGAAAGCGATCATTATCGGTATGGCGGTGAGTGCCATCGGTATTTTCAGTTATGTACAGTTAGGCGTAGAACCGAAAATAATGTGGGCGGGTCCGAACGCTGTCATTGGTGGGTTACTGTTTGGTTTTGGTATTGTTCTGGCAGGCGGCTGTGAAACTGGCTGGATGTACCGCGCGGTGGAAGGCCAGGTGCACTACTGGTGGGTTGGCCTGGGCAACGTTATCGGCTCGACGATTCTGGCTTATTACTGGGATGATTTCGCCCCGGCGCTGGCAACCGACTGGGACAAAATCAACCTGCTGAAAACCTTTGGCCCAATGGGCGGCCTGCTGGTGACATATTTGATGCTGTTCGCTGCGTTAATGTTGGTTATCGGCTGGGAGAAACGCTTCTTCCGCCGTGCGGCGCCGCAGACTGCTAAGGAGATCGCATGAAAAATATCGTACCTGATTACCGTCTAGATATGGTGGGCGAACCCTGCCCTTATCCGGCGGTCGCTACTCTTGAGGCGATGCCGCAGTTAAAGAAAGGTGAGATCCTCGAAGTGGTCAGCGATTGCCCGCAGTCAATTAACAATATTCCGCTGGATGCGCGTAATCACGGCTATACCGTACTGGATATCCAGCAAGACGGGCCGACCATTCGTTATTTGATTCAAAAGTAATCTTTTCTCCCGCTGTTTCAGGCAGCGGGAGTGCCTATGCTACAAATGCTCTGCTGTAGAGGCAGAGAAAAGTACGCGATATATCAGACAAATATTCTCAAGGATTTATGGCAATCCTGAAATGAACTAGTGATGAAGCATCTCATCCACAATTTCTTTCGTCTGTAACTGATAAGGATAATAAGTTGGCCAGTTATCCATCTCTTCAAGTAATTGCTGTTGTGACGTATTGCCCATAAATATATGGAAATGAGAGGATTTCCGGGGGGCAATAATATGATCGCTAAACTGCACAAACTTAGGTGCTTTACTGGCAGGATCACGGCACTCAAACAGATAACGAACACCTTTCTTTCCTGATTTATATGTCAATATCTTGAATCCACTATAATTATATTTACAGGAAGTCACCTCCTCCCCTCTGTGGAACTCCATAACACCATTTTCGATACCGATAGTGTCAATATCCGTCGTATATCCCTGCTGATAATAGGACTTAATATCCGCAAATGATTTACCCGGTTCTTTTTTTGCTTTCATTTCAAAAACAGGATCAAGGTCACCACTTTGAAGCAAGGGGTATACCGATTGCCAAATACCATCCCAGTCAGTGAGTGACCTGTCTTTCACGTTATCATCATCAAAAATACCCTTTGCTGCTTTTTGTTCTATTTCTGTCAGTGGTGCCCCATGTGAATGATGCCCATGAGCAAGTGCATAGTTGCCAGTCAATAGTAACCCCAGCGCAAAAGCCAATTTATTAACAACCGTCATCCAGTTTATCCTCCCGCTTCAACATTCATTAAATGTTATAACATAACATTTTGCGAATGCAATACTGAAGAACGAATAGCAAAACCTAACCAGACACACGCATCATAACCCTATATTTAGTACGTCTTTGTCACCCGCATTAAGTCATCGGATCTGATTGAAGGAATAGCACCAATCATGCAAACTACAAACTCTCACAACTAACAAGAGATTATTCCCTCTGATGGATCAGGTTGCTATTTTCCAAAAGATGTTTGAGCAAGTGAGAACGGAGCTAAACTTTTCCTGGTTTTACACAGAGTTAAAACGTCATCATATTGCGCATTACATTTACTATCTTGCTACAGATAACATTAGGATCGTCACACACGATGACAAGGTGTTGTTAATAAGAGGAAGCAGAAATCTATTAAAAGTCAGTGCCACTAAGAACCCTGAGCAAGTAATAAAAGCAGCCCGGACTCACATTTCCAGAAAGTCTACTTTTCGGGAATATTGTATAACGCTCGCGAATGCGGGTGTCTTCCGGTGGGTTACTGACGTTAATGATAATAAACGTCGTTACTATTCTATCGATAATACACTCTTATATATTGAAGATGTTGAAAACAATAAACCCTTAATTTAAGTGTATTAGCTCATCTCAGATCTGACAGTTATCCGTTATTTTTCCAGGTATCTGTCAGATTATCTCTTCCCTGACACCACTCACGCGCCATAGCAACTTCCAGGCGGGAGGCTCATGGAAAATATCTGGCAAAAATTGTTATATTATAACAACGATAGTTTTTCCATGACTGAGGAGAACACACATGAAAATCAATGGTGTAAGTAAAGCCATTTTTCTTTTTACACTGCTAACCTCAACGGCCTCTGCCGCTGGCAAGGACGTTAATGTTGAGTTCAGGAAGGGGCATAATAGTGCGCAGTACTCAGGAGAGATAAAAGGATACGATTACGACACATATAACTTCTATGCCCAAAAAGGCCAGAAGGTGCACGTCAGCATCTCCAATGAGGGAGCTGATATTGTCCTCTTTGGGCCCGGAATCAGCGATTCGGTTGATCTCTCCAGATACTCTCCCGAGCTTGATGACAACGGTCAGTACATCCTTCCCGCTTCCGGTAAATATGAGCTAAGGGTGCTTCAAACCCGCAATGACGCTCGTAAAAACAAGGCTAAAAAATACAGCGTCAACATACAGATTAAGTAAACAGAGAACGACGGGGCTATCCCCGTCATCACTTTCCTGTACTTGAAAATGACTGTCAGTAACAGACAGGAGCTGGCTGTGACACGGTTTTCCCCACATCACACCTGCTGGCGCGAGCGACAAATCCGCGCCCTGTTTACGCGTTAAATACTTGCTGCTTTAACCGTCTGAATAGCGTGGGGATATATCGGTAAGTGTTACCTGAAAATACGATTAATTTTATGGTTTAAACCTTTTTTAGTTATTAGTAAGATACATGCGCTTCCAAAAAAGCTGGGAAATTCAACAACTCTTGGAAAATTTTTGGCCTTGTCCCGCGGCTCCAATCCGACAGCCGCGTTTCTTTTCACTATCTAATCCATCGCTAACTTACGAACTTTGCCTTCACGCATTCAAACGCGGAATACAAAAGATCGGCTGCACGGGAGAAGAAAGTCTGGATTGTATCCAGTGCAAATCGTTGAGGATGGCAGAAAACCATCAGGAGCAGGTATCAGAAATTGGGTGCGTTTGCCCCATCCATGCCCCACGCTGTAGGATCGGATGTCATTAAACAAGCACAGTCAACAAGTTAAAACCTACACCTGCATGGACATCACTTCCTGGTATGCTGCCACCAGCTTATTACGCACCTGAATCCCCATTTGCATCGAAACCGACGCTTTTTGCATATCGGCCATCACATCGTTTAGCGCCACGCCGGGTTCGCCGAGGGTGAATTTTTCTGCCTGCGTGCGCGCGGCGGTTTGCGTATCGCTTATGCGATCGAGCGCGGCATGAAGCTGTCCGGCAAAACTGATTGTGGGTTGCGACAGTGGCTGCTGGACACGCGCACTCATTGCCGTGGCCTGTAACTGGCTGATAACCCCTTCGATCCCTTGTATGGCTGACATACTCATCTCCCAAATAGTTTCTGGTAGCAGAGCCTATCAGCAAGTCAATAAGATAAAGGCGTTAAATAACGATAAAAAAACGGGTTAATTGGCGCATAGAAAAAAATAAAACCACAAATAATGAGGCCGTTAATTTTTCGAGTGTGCTGACCCGGGAGTGCGTCTTGTTCCACTTTGCCAATACCGCCGTCTATCATCTGCCGCGAGGTGCGCGATGAATACGACCGCAGCCCAGACAAAATCTCTTGAGTGGCTCAATCGCCTGCGCGCGAATCCGAGAATTCCCCTGATTGTTGCTGGTTCCGCTGCGGTGGCAGTGATAGTCGCGTTAATTCTGTGGGCAAAAGCCCCTGATTACCGCACGTTATTCAGCAATCTTTCCGATCAGGATGGTGGCGCAATCGTCAGCCAACTGACGCAAATGAATATTCCTTACCGCTTCAGCGAAGCCAGCGGCGCGATTGAAGTTCCGGCCGATAAAGTTCACGAGCTGCGTCTGCGTCTGGCGCAGCAAGGCTTACCTAAAGGCGGTGCAGTTGGATTTGAACTGCTCGATCAGGAAAAATTTGGCATCAGCCAGTTCAGTGAACAGGTGAATTATCAGCGGGCGCTGGAAGGCGAGCTTTCCCGTACCATCGAAACTATTGGCCCGGTAAAAGGGGCGCGCGTGCATCTGGCGATGCCAAAACCCTCTTTATTTGTTCGTGAACAAAAATCTCCTTCGGCATCAGTGACGGTAAATTTGTTGCCAGGCCGCGCGCTGGATGAAGGGCAAATTAGCGCCATTGTACATCTGGTTTCCAGCGCGGTTGCCGGTCTACCACCAGGAAATGTCACGCTGGTGGATCAGGGCGGACATCTGTTAACCCAATCCAACACCAGCGGGCGTGACCTTAATGACGTCCAGTTGAAATATGCCAGCGATGTCGAAGGACGCATTCAGCGGCGTATTGAAGCGATCCTGTCGCCTATTGTCGGCAACGGCAATATTCACGCCCAGGTAACGGCACAACTGGACTTCGCCAGTAAAGAGCAAACAGAAGAACAGTATCGCCCTAACGGCAACGAATCACAGGCGGCGCTCCGCTCACGCCAGCTTAATGAGAGCGAGCAAAGCGGTTCCGGTTATCCGGGCGGCGTACCGGGTGCGTTGTCGAATCAGCCAGCGCCTGCGAATAACGCACCAATCAGTACGCCTCCGGCAAATCAAAATAATCGCCAGCAGCAGGCGAGCACCACCAGCAATAGTGGACCGCGTAGCACGCAGCGTAATGAAACCAGTAACTACGAAGTCGATCGCACCATTCGTCATACCAAGATGAACGTGGGCGATGTGCAACGCTTATCCGTTGCGGTAGTGGTGAATTACAAAACGTTGCCAGATGGCAAACCGTTGCCTCTCAGCACCGAACAGATGAAGCAGATTGAAGATCTGACCCGCGAAGCGATGGGCTTTTCGGAAAAACGCGGCGACTCGCTCAATGTCGTCAACTCGCCATTCAATAGCACTGACGAAAGCGGTGGAGAACTACCATTCTGGCAACAGCAGGCATTTATCGATCAGTTGCTGGCTGCCGGGCGCTGGTTGCTGGTGCTGCTGGTGGCGTGGCTGCTGTGGCGTAAAGCGGTACGCCCGCAGCTAACACGTCGCGCCGAGGCGGTGAAAGCGGTGCAGCAACAGGCACAGACCCGCGAGGAAGTGGAAGATGCGGTAGAAGTTCGCCTGAGCAAAGACGAACAACTGCAGCAACGCCGAGCTAACCAACGTCTGGGGGCTGAGGTAATGAGCCAGCGTATCCGTGACATGTCTGATAACGATCCGCGCGTGGTGGCGCTGGTCATTCGCCAGTGGATAAACAACGATCATGAGTAACCTGACAGGCACCGAAAAGAGCGTCATCCTGCTAATGACCATTGGCGAAGACCGGGCGGCTGAGGTATTCAAACACCTCTCCCAGCGCGAAGTGCAAACCCTGAGTGCGGCGATGGCAAACGTCACGCAGATCTCCAATAAGCAGTTAACGGATGTGCTGGCAGAGTTTGAGCAAGAAGCTGAACAGTTCGCGGCACTGAATATCAACGCCAACGATTACCTACGTTCGGTGCTGGTCAAAGCCCTTGGTGAAGAGCGTGCCGCCAGCCTGCTGGAAGATATCCTCGAAACCCGCGATACCGCCAGTGGTATTGAGACACTCAACTTTATGGAACCGCAGAGCGCCGCCGATCTGATCCGCGATGAGCATCCGCAGATTATCGCCACCATTCTGGTGCATCTGAAGCGCGCCCAGGCCGCTGATATTCTGGCGTTGTTCGATGAACGTCTGCGCCACGACGTGATGTTGCGTATTGCGACCTTTGGCGGCGTACAGCCTGCCGCGCTGGCGGAACTGACCGAAGTACTCAATGGCCTTCTCGACGGTCAGAATCTCAAACGCAGCAAAATGGGCGGCGTGAGAACGGCAGCCGAGATTATCAACCTGATGAAAACCCAGCAGGAAGAAGCGGTTATTACCGCCGTGCGTGAATTTGACGGTGAGCTGGCGCAGAAGATCATCGACGAGATGTTCCTGTTCGAAAATCTGGTGGATGTCGATGATCGCAGCATCCAGCGCCTGTTGCAGGAAGTGGATTCAGAATCGCTGCTGATCGCCCTGAAAGGTGCCGAGCAGCCACTGCGCGAGAAATTCCTGCGCAATATGTCGCAGCGTGCCGCCGATATACTGCGCGACGATCTCGCCAATCGTGGTCCGGTGCGTCTGTCGCAGGTCGAGAACGAACAGAAAGCGATTCTGCTGATTGTGCGCCGCCTTGCCGAAACTGGCGAGATGGTAATTGGCAGCGGCGAGGATACCTATGTCTGATAATCTGCCGTGGAAAACCTGGACACCGGACGATCTTGCGCCGCCGCAGGCGGTGTTTGTGCCAATGGTCGAGCCAGAAGAGAGTATTCCTGAAGAGGCCGAACCCAACCTTGAGCAACAACTGGCGCAACTGCAAATGCAGGCCCATGAGCAAGGTTATCAGGCGGGAATTACCGAAGGTCGCCAGCAAGGCCACGAACAAGGCTATCAGGAAGGAATCGCTCAGGGGCTGGAACAAGGACTGGCGCAAGCAAAATCCCAGCAAGCGCCGATTCATGCCCGGATGCAGCAACTGGTCAGCGAATTTCAAACCACGCTTGATGCGCTTGATAGTGTGATTGCTTCGCGCCTGATGCAGATGGCGCTGGAGGCGGCGCGTCAGGTGATCGGTCAGACGCCAACGGTGGACAATGCGGCGTTGATTAAGCAGATCCAGCAGTTGTTACAGCAAGAACCGTTATTCAGCGGCAAACCGCAGCTGCGCGTACACCCGGACGATCTGCAACGCATCGATGAAATGCTCGGCGCAACCTTAGGTTTGCATGGCTGGCGCTTGCGGGGCGATCCGACACTCCATCCCGGCGGCTGCAAAGTCTCCGCCGATGAAGGCGATCTCGACGCCAGTGTCGCCACTCGCTGGCAAGAACTCTGCCGTCTGGCAGCGCCGGGAGTAGTGTAATGACCACGCGCCTGACACGCTGGCTAACCACACTGGACAACTTTGAAGCCAAAATGGCGCAGTTGCCTGCGGTGCGTCGCTACGGGCGATTAACCCGCGCCACCGGGCTGGTGCTGGAAGCTACCGGATTGCAATTGCCGCTCGGCGCAACCTGTGTGATTGAACGCCAGAACGGCACTGAAACTCACGAAGTAGAAAGCGAAGTGGTTGGCTTTAATGGTCAACGACTGTTTTTAATGCCACTGGAGGAAGTGGAAGGCGTACTACCTGGCGCACGCGTTTATGCCAAAAATATCTCCGGCGATGGCCTGCAAAGCGGCAAACAGTTGCCGCTCGGTTCGGCGTTATTAGGTCGCGTTCTGGACGGCAGCGGTAAACCGCTCGATGGCCTCCCCTCCCCCGATACGACTGAAACCGGTGCGCTGATTACCCCGCCGTTTAACCCGTTACAACGCACACCGATTGAACATGTGCTGGACACGGGCGTGCGTCCTATCAATGCCCTGCTTACCGTCGGGCGCGGGCAGCGTATGGGGCTGTTTGCCGGTTCCGGCGTCGGTAAAAGTGTGCTGCTGGGAATGATGGCACGTTACACCCGCGCCGATGTGATTGTCGTGGGTTTGATTGGCGAGCGTGGGCGCGAAGTAAAAGATTTTATTGAGAATATCCTCGGTGCTGAAGGACGTGCACGCTCAGTGGTGATTGCCGCACCGGCAGATGTTTCCCCACTCCTGCGAATGCAGGGTGCCGCCTATGCCACGCGCATTGCCGAGGATTTTCGCGATCGTGGTCAGCATGTGTTGCTGATTATGGACTCCCTCACCCGCTACGCGATGGCTCAGCGTGAGATTGCGTTGGCGATTGGCGAACCGCCAGCCACCAAAGGTTATCCACCGTCGGTGTTCGCCAAATTGCCAGCACTGGTCGAGCGTGCCGGAAACGGCATCAGCGGCGGCGGCTCGATTACCGCGTTTTATACCGTGCTCACCGAAGGCGATGACCAGCAGGATCCGATTGCTGACTCCGCGCGGGCAATCCTCGACGGTCACATTGTGCTGTCTCGCCGACTGGCGGAAGCCGGGCACTATCCAGCTATCGATATTGAAGCGTCGATCAGCCGTGCAATGACGGCGTTAATCAGCGAGCAACATTATGCGCGAGTGCGCACATTCAAACAGTTGTTGTCGAGTTTTCAGCGTAATCGCGATCTGGTCAGTGTCGGCGCTTACGCCAAAGGCAGCGATCCAATGCTCGATAAAGCCATCGCCCTGTGGCCGCAGTTGGAGGGCTATTTGCAACAAGGTATTTTTGAACGCGCGGACTGGGAAGACTCTCTTCAGGGGCTGGAACGTATTTTTCCGACAGTGTGACTACGCAGGAGATAACAGCAGATGGCAGAACATGGCGCACTGGCGACCCTAAAAGATCTGGCAGAAAAAGAGGTGGATAACGCCGCACGTCTGTTGGGTGAAATGCGTCGCGGATGTCAGCAGGCAGAAGAACAACTCAAAATGCTGATCGATTATCAGAATGAATATCGAAACAACCTGAATAGCGATATGAGTGCCGGGATGACCAGCAACCGCTGGATCAACTATCAGCAGTTTATTCAGACGCTGGAAAAAGCCATTACCCAGCATCACCAGCAACTCACGCAGTGGACACAAAAAGTTGATGTTGCCCTGAATAACTGGCGGGAGAAAAAACAACGTTTGCAGGCCTGGCAGACACTACAGGAACGGCAATCCACGGCGGCGCTACTGGCAGAAAACCGCCTCGATCAGAAAAAGATGGATGAGTTCGCCCAGCGCGCCGCCATGAGGAAACCAGAATGATTCGCTTAGCGCCCTTGATTACCGCTGACGTTGACACCTCCGCATTGCCCGGCGGCAAAGCCAGTGATGTCGCTCAAGATTTTCTCGCATTGTTGAGCGGGGCATTAGCAGACGATACAACAACCGACAAAGCTGCGATCCAATTGCTGGTGGCAACAAATAAACCTGCCACAAAAGGCGAACCGCTGGTGAGTGATATTATTTCCGATGCGCAACAAGCGGATTTACTGCTCCCTGTGGATGATACACCGCCAGTCGTTAATGACGAACACGCCACATCAACACCGTTAACCGCCGCTCAGGCGATGACGCTGGCTGCGGCGGCTGACAAAAATACGACAAAAGACGAAAAAGCGGATGATCTTAATGAAGACGTCACCGCAAGCCTGAGCGCCCTTTTCGCGATGTTACCGGGTTTTGACAATACACCCAAAGTGACTAATACGCCGTCAACCGTGTTACCGACAGAGAAGCCAACGCTCTTCACAAAACTGACTTCTGCGCAACTCACCACAGCACAGACTGACGACGCCCCTGGTGCTCCAACTCAGCCATTAACACCGCTGATTGCTGAAGCCCAGAGTAAAGCGGAAGTCATCAGCACGCCATCGCCGGTGACCGCTGCCGCCAGTCCGCTAATCACTTCGCACCAGACGCAGCCACTGCCCACCGTCGCAGCGCCTGTTTTGAGTGCACCGCTGGGTTCTCACGAATGGCAACAATCATTAAGCCAGCATATTTCGCTGTTTACCCGTCAGGGACAACAAAGTGCCGAGCTGCGTTTGCATCCGCAGGATTTAGGCGAGGTGCAAATTTCCCTTAAGGTGGATGACAACCAGGCGCAAATCCAGATGGTTTCGCCGCATCAGCACGTTCGCGCGGCACTGGAGGCGGCTCTGCCAGCACTGCGCACACAACTGGCAGAAAGCGGTATTCAGTTGGGACAGAGCAATATCAGCGGCGAGAGTTTTAACGGTCAGCAGCAGGCCGCGTCCCAGCAACAGCAAAGTCCGCGCACAACAAGCCATGAACACCTGGCTGTCGAAGATGACGATGCACTGCCGGTTCCCGCCTCTTTACAAGGGCGTGCAACAGGCAATAGCGGCGTTGATATTTTCGCCTAACGTCAGAGGTGGCACCGTAATCCACGTCTTTTCCACGCTTTGCCGCGCTTAAGACACAGGATAATTAGCCGATAAGCAGTAGCGACACAGGAAGACCGCAACACATGACTGATTACGCGATAAGCAAGAAAAGCAAGCGATCGCTTTGGCTCCCGATCCTGGTATTCATTACTCTCGCGGCCTGCGCCAGCGCGGGTTACAGCTACTGGCATTCGCGTCAGGCTGCTACTGACGACAAAGCACAGCAACACGTCGTACTCTCACCTGTCTTCTATGCACTGGACACTTTTACGGTCAATCTGGGCGAAGCGGATCGCGTGCTTTATATCGGCATAACACTGCGACTGAAAGATGAAGCCACCCGTTCGCGCCTGAGCGAGTATTTGCCGGAAGTCCGCAGTCGCTTGCTGTTACTGTTTTCGCGCCAGGATGCCGCCGTGCTGGCAACTGAAGAAGGCAAGCAAAAGCTGATTGCTGCAATTAAAGCCACACTCTCCACCCCGCTTGTTGCCGGGCAACCGAAACAGGATGTCACCGACGTGCTGTATACCGCTTTTATTCTGCGATAACGACATGGGCGATAGTATTCTTTCTCAAGCTGAAATTGATGCGCTGTTGAATGGCGACAGCGAGATCAAAGACGAACCGACAACCAGTGCTGGCGGCGAAAGTGATATTCGTCCGTACGATCCCAATACCCAACGACGGGTTGTGCGCGAACGTTTGCAGGCGCTGGAAATCATTAATGAGCGTTTTGCCCGTCATTTCCGCATGGGGCTGTTTAACCTGCTGCGCCGTAGCCCGGACATTACCGTCGGGGCGATCCGCATTCAGCCGTATCATGAATTTGCCCGCAACCTGCCGGTGCCGACCAACCTGAACCTTATCCATCTGAAACCGCTGCGCGGCACCGGGCTGGTGGTGTTCTCGCCAAGTCTGGTGTTTATCGCCGTGGATAACCTGTTTGGCGGTGATGGTCGCTTCCCGACCAAAGTAGAAGGTCGCGAGTTTACGCATACCGAACAGCGCGTCATTAATCGCATGTTGAAGCTGGCACTTGAAGGCTATAGCGACGCCTGGAAGGCGATTAATCCGCTGGAAGTAGAGTACGTGCGTTCCGAAATGCAGGTGAAATTTACCAATATCACCACCTCGCCGAACGACATTGTGGTTAACACGCCTTTTCATGTCGAAATTGGCAACCTGACCGGCGAATTTAATATCTGCCTGCCATTCAGCATGATCGAGCCGCTACGGGAATTGTTGGTTAACCCGCCGCTGGAAAACTCGCGTAATGAAGATCAGAACTGGCGCGATAACCTGGTGCGTCAGGTGCAGCACTCACAGCTGGAACTGGTCGCCAACTTTGCCGATATATCGCTGCGCCTGTCGCAGATTTTGAAACTGAAACCCGGCGATGTCCTGCCGATAGAAAAACCCGATCGCATCATCGCCCATGTTGACGGCGTTCCGGTACTGACCAGCCAGTACGGCACCATCAACGGTCAATATGCGTTACGGATAGAACATTTGATTAACCCGATTTTGAATTCTCTGAACGAGGAACAGCCCAAATGAGTGACTTGAATAATCCGGCCGATGACAACAACGGCGCAATGGACGATCTGTGGGCTGAAGCGTTGAGCGAACAAAAATCAACAAGCGGCAAAAGCGCGACTGAAGCCGTGTTCCAGCAGCTTGGCGGCGGCGACGTCAGTGGAACATTGCAGGATATCGACCTGATTATGGATATTCCGGTTAAGCTGACCGTCGAGCTGGGTCGCACACGTATGACTATCAAAGAGCTGTTACGTCTGACGCAAGGGTCAGTCGTGGCGCTGGACGGTCTGGCGGGCGAACCGCTGGATATTCTGATCAACGGCTATTTAATCGCCCAGGGCGAAGTGGTGGTCGTTGCCGATAAATACGGCGTGCGGATCACCGATATCATTACCCCGTCTGAGCGAATGCGCCGCCTGAGCCGTTAGTGATGAATAACCACGCCACTGTGCAATCTTCTGCGCCAGTTTCCACCGCGCCGCTCCTTCAGGTGAGTGGCGCACTGATTGCCATTATTGTCCTGATCCTCGCTGCTGCCTGGCTGGTAAAACGGCTGGGATTTGCCCCTAAACGCACTGGCGTTAACGGTCTGAAAATTAGCGCCAGCGCCTCGCTGGGCGCGCGTGAACGGGTCGTGGTGGTCGATGTGGACGATGCGCGGCTGGTGCTCGGCGTTACCGCAGGGCAAATCAATTTGCTGCATAAACTTCCCCCTTCAGCACCCACAGAAGAGATACCACAGGCCGATTTTCAGTCGGTCATGAAAAACTTGCTCAAGCGTAGCGGGAGATCCTGATGCGTCGTTTGTTGTCTGTCGCGCCGGTTCTTCTCTGGCTGGTTACGCCCCTCGCGTTCGCGCAACTGCCTGGTATCACCAGCCAGCCGCTACCTGGCGGTGGACAAAGCTGGTCGCTCCCGGTGCAGACGCTGGTGTTCATCACCTCATTGACGTTTATTCCGGCGATTTTACTGATGATGACCAGCTTCACCCGCATCATCATTGTTTTTGGTTTATTACGTAACGCGCTGGGAACGCCCTCCGCGCCGCCCAACCAGGTATTGCTGGGGCTGGCGCTGTTTTTGACCTTTTTTATTATGTCTCCGGTGATCGACAAAATTTATGTCGATGCATACCAGCCATTCAGCGAAGAGAAAATCTCCATGCAGGAGGCGCTGGAAAAAGGGGCGCAGCCGCTGCGTGAATTTATGCTGCGTCAGACCCGCGAGGCGGATTTAGGGTTGTTTGCCAGACTGGCGAATACTGGCCCGTTGCAGGGACCGGAGGCTGTGCCGATGCGCATTTTACTCCCGGCCTACGTGACCAGCGAGTTAAAAACCGCATTCCAGATAGGCTTCACGATTTTCATTCCTTTTTTGATTATCGATCTGGTGATTGCCAGCGTTTTGATGGCGTTGGGGATGATGATGGTTCCACCCGCCACCATTGCTCTGCCCTTTAAACTGATGCTGTTTGTGCTGGTGGATGGCTGGCAATTGCTTGTCGGTTCGTTGGCGCAGAGCTTTTACAGCTAGAGAGGCAAAATGACACCCGAATCGGTCATGATGATGGGGACAGAAGCGATGAAAGTCGCGCTGGCGCTGGCTGCCCCGCTGCTGCTGGTGGCGCTGGTCACTGGCCTTATCATCAGCATTTTGCAGGCTGCCACGCAGATTAACGAAATGACGCTGTCGTTTATTCCGAAAATTATCGCCGTATTTATCGCCATTATTATTGCCGGACCGTGGATGCTCAACCTGTTGCTGGATTACGTCCGCACCTTGTTCACTAACCTGCCGTATATCATCGGGTAACCCGTACTATGTTGCAGGTGACAAGCGATCAATGGCTTTCCTGGTTAAGCCTGTATTTCTGGCCATTACTGCGCGTGCTGGCGCTCATTTCTACCGCGCCCATTTTGAGCGAACGCAGCGTGCCGAAACGGGTGAAACTGGGTCTCGCAATGATGATCACGTTCGCCATAGCTCCGGCATTACCTGCCAACGATGTTCCCATTTTTTCGTTTAATGCCCTGTGGCTGGCAATGCAGCAGATCCTGATTGGCATTGCGCTTGGCTTTACCATGCAATTTGCCTTTGCCGCTGTACGAACCGCAGGCGAAATTATCGGTCTGCAAATGGGGCTGTCATTTGCGACGTTTGTGGATCCTGGTAGCCATCTCAATATGCCCGTCTTAGCGCGCATCATGGATATGCTGGCGTTACTGCTGTTCCTGACATTTAACGGTCATTTATGGTTGATTTCGCTGCTGGTCGATACCTTTCACACCCTGCCGATTGGTGGCGAACCGCTTAACAGCAATGCTTTTCTGGCACTCACCAAAGCGGGAAGTTTGATTTTTCTCAACGGATTTATGCTGGCATTACCGCTTATTACCCTGCTGCTGACGCTGAATCTGGCGCTGGGATTGCTTAATCGTATGGCTCCGCAATTATCAATTTTCGTTATCGGTTTTCCATTAACGCTGACGGTCGGCATTTCATTAATGGCAGCATTAATGCCGTTAATTGCTCCATTTTGCGAACATTTATTTAGTGAAATTTTTAATTTACTGGCGGACATTATTAGCGAATTTCCAGCAATATGATTCCGTAATGTTTATCGTGTTATCCTAAGGATTATCTGAAAAATAAAATCAGACAACATCTTCCAGGATACTCCTGTGGCGAAATATTTGTTTTAAGCTCACTCACATATCGCAACATTTACTTTACTTTAAGACAATTCCAGGCAAATTATACAACACTTTACGGGATAGTAAGTCCGCCTGAAAAATCGCGAGAGTGGCGCATTAGGTGACCCATGTTGTTCCGTTTAGTCATGATGAAATATTCAGGTAAGGGGAATTATCGTTACGCATTGAGTGAGGGTATGCCATGTCAACGATTATTATGGATTTATGTAGTTACACCCGACTAGGTTTAACCGGGTATCTGTTGAGTAGAGGGGTTAAAAAAAGAGAAATCAACGACATCGAAACCGTTGATGACCTTGCCATTGCTTGTGATTCACAGCGCCCTTCAGTGGTGTTTATTAATGAGGACTGTTTTATCCACGATACTTCTAACAGTCAACGCATCAAGCACATCATTAATCAACATCCCAATACGTTATTTATCGTTTTTATGGCGATTGCCAACGTTCATTTTGATGAATATCTGTTGGTCAGAAAAAATTTATTGATCAGTTCCAAATCGATTAAACCGGAATCTCTCGATGATATCCTTGGCGATATTCTGAAAAAAGAGACAACGATGGCCACTGTTTTAAATATGCCGACATTATCATTGAGTCGAACCGAATCGAGTATGTTGCGAATGTGGATGGCAGGTCAGGGAACCATTCAAATCTCCGACCAAATGAATATCAAAGCCAAGACCGTTTCATCGCATAAAGGCAATATTAAACGTAAGATCAAAACGCATAATAAACAGGTTATCTATCATGTCGTCCGACTGACGGATAATGTGACTAATGGTATTTTTGTCAACATGCGCTAAAACATTCTGACTGGTGGTTTCCCACCAGTCAGAATGAATAAAATTACTCTGCTTTCTCCACAAAGATACCGTCCTGATGCCCTGCCTCATTAAAGAACCAGATGCCGAGCGGGTAGTCTTCCAGCGAAACCAGGTACATTGTGCCTTCACTAAACTCCTCAACTGCCAGTACCACGCCAGGACGACGCGGACCGCCATCCGTTTTGACTGTTACCCGATCATTCACCTTCATCGTTTTCCTCCTGTGGCTTTGTGCCAGTGTAGAACAATTTCGTTTTTCTGGCAGCGCCGGGCGCACGCGAGTGCTGATTTTCTCGACGGTCTATACTTAAGAGATGCCAGGCTACATAACGGTCGGCAGCAACAAATGAGTAACGGTTGCGAGGAAAGATGATGAAGACCGCAAAAGAGTACAGCGATACCGCAAAACGAGAGGTCAGCGTCGATGTCGATGCCCTGTTGGCGGCGATCAATGAAATTAGCGAAAGCGAAGTTCATCGCAGCCAGAGCGATTCTGAGCACGTCAGCGTTGATGGGCGTGAATATCATACATGGCGTGAATTAGCGGATGCCTTTGAGCTGGACATCCATGACTTTAGCGTCTCGGAAGTGAACCGCTAAATGCAACATAAAAAAATCCCGACCCTTGTGGGGGTCGGGATCAAACTTGCTTAAGCAAGAAGCACTTAAAAAATTCGTTACACCAGGAAATCTGATGTGTTCATCACCTTATCTGCAATTTTTTTCGCTGACAAGGAAATATTCTTTGCGCGAATGATTAATGTCATTAATGAATGAAACTGTGACTTCCGTCACCCCTTACGAGCTCTGCTACGAGCGGGATCGCTCCCGAAAAATGATCAAATACAAATCGTGCTATTTTGAGAAACATCCTGGTAAAGGGAGTATGCGCTACCATGCTTTCAATTCAACAACCACTGCTGATTTTCACCGATCTCGATGGCACCCTGTTAGATAGTCATAGTTATGACTGGCAGCCTGCCGCTCCCTGGTTAAACCGTTTACGGGAAGCAGGTGTGCCTGTGATTCTCTGTAGCAGTAAAACGTCAGCGGAAATGCTGTACCTGCAAAAAAACGTGGGGCTACAAGGGTTGCCGATGATTGCCGAAAACGGCGCGGTGATCCAACTGGATCATCAATGGCAAGATATCGACGGTTTTCCCCGGATCATCTCGGGCATTGCCCATAGTGAAATCAGTCTGGTGTTGAATACGCTGCGCGAGAAAGAACATTTCAAATTCACCACCTTTGATGATGTCGATGATACAACCATTGCGGAATGGACGGGATTAAGCCGCAGCCAGGCGGCGCTGACGCAGTTGCATGAAGCCTCAGTCACGCTCATCTGGCGCGACAGTGACGAGCGGATGGCGCAATTTACCGCCCGCCTGAACGAGCTGGGGTTACAGTTTGTACAAGGCGCTCGCTTCTGGCATGTACTGGATGCCTCTGCCGGAAAAGATCAGGCAGCTAACTGGATCATCGCAATATATCAACAATTAGGGGGAGAACGTCCGACGACGATCGGCTTAGGCGATGGTCCAAATGATGCCCCCTTACTGGAGGTGATGGATTACGCAGTCATTGTGAAAGGGCTAAACCGGGAAGGTGTTCATCTGCAAAATGAGGAGCCTGCCAGGGTCTGGCGAACGCAGCGAGAAGGTCCGGAAGGCTGGCGCGAAGGACTGGATCACTTTTTCACCGCTCGTTAAGCGTTATCGCTCGCAAAAACCCGATTACGCCCTGCCTGTTTAGCGAGATAAAGCCGACGATCGGCAAGCGACTGTAATTGTTCAAAATCATAATCGCCGGTTTCCTCGCTGCTGCTCACCCCCAACGAAGCACTAATGCGGATGGTTTTGCTCTTGGCAATCAACATCTCTTTTTCATTCAGCTTCAGACGAATGCGTTCGGCAACTTCTTTTGCCTGCTCCAGGTTAGCGCCCGGCAGAATCACACAAAACTCCTCGCCGCCAACTCGTCCGGCAACATCCTGGGCTCGCAATGAACGACTAATTAATCCGGCGGCATGTGACAACACACGATCGCCTGCCTGGTGACCAAAGCGGTCATTAATCGCTTTAAAATGGTCAAGGTCGACCTGAATGACAGAAAAAGGATGTTTGTGTGTCTGGCACAATTTAGCAAGCGGACGCGCTTTTTCGAACAGTGCACCACGGTTATACATGCGGGTTAAGGTGTCGTGCCACGCTTGCCATTGCAGCGAACTTTGCAGGACAAACATATTGCTTACCATCTGGCGAATCACATACCAGGAGATAAGTAGCATGGTGGTGAAGAGCGCCCACAGCAGGGTTAATGCAATACTTATGCTGCCAAAATCACCACGTA
Organism: Escherichia sp. MOD1-EC7011; assembly: GCF_002965005.1. NCBI lineage: Bacteria > Pseudomonadati > Pseudomonadota > Gammaproteobacteria > Enterobacterales > Enterobacteriaceae > Escherichia > Escherichia sp. MOD1-EC7011. The sequence goes on along the minus strand of NZ_PTRD01000021.1, from coordinate 6,979 downwards.
CACCTTCACTAAGCGTATGGATACGCACTAATACGCCATCGAAATGATCCAGCCGTTCCCAGCTAACATAGCGGCTGTTCATCCGAATACCACCGCGCGTATCGTGTTCAATGTCCTGCGCAAGTGATGCCAGTTCACGAGGATCAAAGAGATCTTCGCCAGGATGGTCCGGGTTAGATGAGGTCAATAATTTCAGTTTGCTGTCATAGAGTTGATATTCGCCATCGAGATTTTTATCGATAGCATTTTGTAAAAATTGCTGCATTGAACGCACGGGAATACTCATCCCCAATACGCCATACCAGTAATTATTATTATCGACCGGCACGCTTACAGTGACCTGTGGTTCAGTAGCATTGTTATGCTCATGCTGAGAGGTAAACCAACGCACCGCGCGTTGACGGTTTTCTCGTTGTGAATGACCGATAAACCAGGGTTGGGTGACAAATTCGTAGTAACGCCCAGGCACATTACGCATAAATAGCGTCGGCTGCGTCGAAACGTAAAATCCGGCGCGCGAGACATACATCGCTTGTTCAACCATTGATGAGGAGTTGTGCGCCAGACGCAGTAAGTAACCAACTTCCAGCGCGGCGGTAATTTCATTATCCAGGGATTCATTTTCGCGGGAAAGCAGACTCCCCTCACTGACTAACGCATCCGAGACACCGTTTACTGGCAAGGTGCGCCGTCTGTTGAGTTCTATCTGCCAGGCATGTTCATCGCGACGTTGTTCGAACTCGGTAACGGCATTGCGCAGAGAAGTGAAATCGAGTGGCGCAACGAGGGCTTCACGCATCCCGTTACGTAAAAACAATAATTTATCAACGTTATATTGCAGTTGTTTATCAAGCGCGTTGGCAACATTTTCCAGATGGTTACGCTGGCTTGAAATATAGGCATCTTCCAGAACCACCACTTCACGCCATGTAAGTAACGTTGAGAAGATCAACACCACAATAAAGCAGAGATTAACGACATGACCAGGCCCCAGGCGGCGCGCGAGTTTTTTCAGCCAGCTCTGGTTTTCCATTTCTGTCTCGTGCTGCACCCTGACGACTCCCAACCTGCTTTCTTATGATTCTGGCATAACCTGGCGATAACGTACCGCCAAACAGCAATAATTTTATAATGTTGCCATGATAAGACGCATCAGGCATTCAATGCAGACATTGGCACAACAGCCGGATGCGGCATGAATGCCTTATCCGGCTTGGTGTTAATTATACGCTTTCAGGCTTCTTCCGCCGAACGACGCCTCTCCCCCGGAACAAGCTCAGTTTCATGAAAGGCTTCCTGTTTGACACCGTAACCGTCATACCACCGACACTCAACCATGCCGCTGGAATACCCAGTAACAATCATCTTCGGGCCGCCCTCTTTGACCGTCACTTCCTCACTAACCACAAAGCTCATACTCGCCTCCTTTTTTCGAGTGAAACTTGTTCACCTTAGTCGAGAATGGCGAATTTTGCATAATAGCCAATGAGAATATTAATGTGCCTGACCGCGCAATTTCGCTATCGTTTTCACTCCCAACACAACGATACCACCGATGATAAAACCAAGAATCAGATTTAAAACAGTCGGTAATATCATTGCGACCAGCGCACTCTGCTGCCCGGCGAAATGTTCAATCGCATGATGCAGCGGCGCGATGCCATGTATCACAATACCGCCGCCGACCAGGAACATCGCCAACGTACCGACTATCGATAACGCTTTCATCAGCCAGGGGGCAATAATCAACAACCCCTTGCCTGTCGCTTGCATAACCGTACTGGATTTTTCCACCAGCCAGTAGCCCAAATCATCAATCTTAACGATGATACCCACCAGACCATAAACACCCACGGTCACGACCAGTGCGATCCCTGAAAGTACCAGCACCTGATTAAGCAACGGCGCTTCCGCCACAATCCCCAGCGTGATGGCAACGATTTCCGCAGACAAAATAAAATCGGTTCGAATCGCCCCTTTTATTTTGTCCTTTTCAAACTTCAGTGGATCTTGCGCCGCCAGTGCCTCCAGACGCTGCTGACTTTGCGCCGGATCATCTTTGTGCTTACGCGCCTCCAGCATATGCAGCACCTTCTCTACCCCTTCAAAGCAGAGAAATGCGCCACCAATCATCAACAGTGGCGTAATCGCCCACGGGATAAAAGCACTGATGATCAGCGCCAGCGGCACCAGAATCACTTTGTTGATAAGCGATCCTTTCGCCACGCCCCAGACCACGGGCAACTCCCGATTGGCGCGCACACCTGAAACTTGCTGCGCATTGAGCGACAAGTCATCCCCTAATACACCGGCGGTTTTCTTCGCCGCCAGCTTGCCCATCACGGAGATATCGTCCAGCAAAGTGGCGATATCATCGAGCAATGTCAGTAAACTACTCCCGGCCAAAAGCATTCCCTCTCATTTTTATCGTTGACGCGCTAAGTATGAAGCAAAATCGGCCCGGCTGATACTTGCTTCACAGGTCAACATTTTTTTAACAATCAAACACAATTATATCTCTCGCCAGCGAAATGATTTTCACGTTTACTATGAACCGCCTTTTTATTTCCATCGTGAGGGATTATGCGTTTCCGCCAGTTGTTACCGCTTTTTGGCGCGCTGTTTGCGTTGTATATCATTTGGGGCTCAACCTATTTTGTCATTCGGATTGGGGTTGAAAGCTGGCCACCGTTAATGATGGCAGGCGTGCGGTTTCTGGCTGCCGGTATTTTATTAATGGCCTTTTTACTGCTGCGTGGGCACAAATTGCCGCCACTGCGTCCCCTGCTTAATGCCGCGTTGATTGGTTTATTACTGCTTGCTGTCGGTAATGGTATGGTAACGGTGGCTGAACATCAAAATGTTCCTTCCGGCATTGCCGCCGTGGTGGTGGCAACAGTACCTCTCTTTACTCTCTGTTTCAGTCGCCTGTTTGGCATTAAAACGCGCAAGCTGGAATGGGTGGGTATCGCCATTGGGCTTGCCGGAATCATCATGCTCAATAGCGGCGGTAATTTAAGCGGCAATCCGTGGGGCGCGATTCTGATTTTGATCGGTTCTGTGAGTTGGGCGTTTGGTTCGGTTTATGGCTCGCGCATTACCCTACCAGTAGGAATGATGGCGGGCGCCATTGAGATGCTGGCGGCTGGAGTGGTGTTAATGATCGCGTCGATGATTGCAGGTGAAAAACTGGCGAAGCTCCCTTCTCTTTCGGGCTTCCTTGCGGTCGGGTATCTGGCGCTGTTTGGTTCGATCATCGCCATCAATGCTTATATGTATTTAATCCGCAATGTCAGCCCGGCTCTCGCCACCAGCTATGCATACGTTAACCCCGTAGTCGCGGTCTTGCTGGGTACGGGGCTGGGCGGCGAAACGTTGTCGAAGATTGAATGGCTGGCGCTGGGCGTGATTGTCTTCGCAGTGGTGCTGGTCACGTTGGGAAAATATCTCTTCCCGACAAAACCGATTGTCGCGCCAGTCATTCAGGATGGATCACGCGAGTAAATGAATCCCCAGAGTGTCGATCTGCGCGCTGGCGCCCTCGCCGCAGATCCACTCTTCCAGACGCTCGGCAAGCGCCGCATCGGTCAATTTCTCCCGTCCGCGTAACGCACACTCCCAGACAATCAATACACGCCAACCTGATTCCTGTAAGCGGCTAATGTCCCGCTTGTCACGCGTTACATTTTTGCCAATCTTCTCCAGCCAGAACTCAGTGCGTGTAGCAGGCACTTTAAACAGATAACAGTGATGATGATGCCAGAAACAGCCATGTGTAAATATTACACAGCGATACTCATCGAGGACAAAATCCGGGCGTCCGGGCAGGCTGGCATCCTGAACACGAAACGCCAGCCCCTGCCCGGTTAATAAGCTGGCGAGACGTTTCTCGATTGCCGTATCGCGCGTGGCAATCGCGCGCATGTTTTTGCTACGCGTGGCCTTATCGTGAACGTCGGCCATGTTGTACCTCTTGCTGACGCAACGCCACCGCCTGTTTGATTTTTGGCTCAAGCAATTTTGCCACTGCAGCAAATACCGGTACTACCACCGAGTTGCCGAACTGGCGATAGGCCTGAGTGTCAGAAACCGGAATACGAAATTTTGCTTCATGGGGTGCTTCAAAGCCCATCAAGCGTGCGCATTCTCGAGGCGTTAACCGACGTGGACGATGTTGCTGATTCTGCGGATCGTCAAAGTCTTTCTCACCTGTCGCCATATCCCAGCCGCGATCGATTAAAATTTCCGCACCATCTTTGTAATAACGGGCAGAAAGCGTACGCGTAACACTCTGCGGGTTGTCCGGATAAACCATTCCGTAACCAAAGCCGTTACCGCGCGCCTGATGTTTTTTCGCATAGCGATAGAGGTACTTCCACAGCACCGGCGTCAGGATATATTTTGCTTCGACAACCGGGTCCAGTAACTGCGCCAGCGTAATACGTTGTGCCGGATAGCAGTCACTAATATCCCGCAAGGTGAAATCTGTTTTCAAATTCAGATCGCGACGAAAGCCCACCAGCACGATGCGTTCTCGGTGCTGCGGCAGAAAATGTTTGCCGTCGATGATTTTCGGATCGTCCGGGCCATTATCTTCGGCATCGGCCACGTCATAGCCCAGTTCATCCAGCGTCTGCATGATGATACGGAATGTTTTGCCCTGGTCGTGGCTTTTCAGGTTTTTGACGTTTTCGAGCACAAAAATCGCCGGACGACGGGCATTGATGATACGCACTACATCAAAGAACAGCGTGCCCTGGGTATCGCAAGCGAAACCGTGCGCACGACCAAGTGAGTTCTTTTTCGATACGCCAGCCAGTGAAAACGGCTGGCAAGGAAAACCGGCCAATAAAACATCATGTTCAGGAATGTGCTGACGAATATGTTCTGCCGCCACTTCATCGCTCACACCCTCTTTATGGCTCAGAGTGATGTCGCGGATATCTTCATTAAAGTGATGCGTCGCCGGGTCGCAATAATGGTTAGCTTTGTAGGTGCGCACCGCATGTTTATTCCACTCGCTGGTAAATACACACTGACCGCCAATCGATTCAAAACCGCGACGGATGCCTCCAATACCGGCAAAGAGATCGATAAAGCGAAACGTATAATGCGGATGATGTGCTGGCGGTTTGGGTAACAACGTTTGCAAATGGGCGAACTCTTTTTCGCTTAAGCGGTGCCACACCGAGTCGTTAGCCAGCGCACGTTTTAAAATCGCCGGACTCCAGTGGTTTTCTCCCACGCTATTAAGTTGCGCTACCAGCGTTTTTACATCATAAATTTGCAGCAGTTTCTCCAGCATTGCCTGTGCGGCATTCCCGGTGCTGTATGAATCGGTTACTGATATATTTTCCTGCATAGATTTAACCGGCCATCTGAGATGGCCGACAGGTTAACATAATTACTTCTGTTTAGGGCTACGCGGTCAGTCAACCGGCGAAAACGCATCAATCACCGTATGATCCACACCTTCATTCTCGCCCGCCAGTTCGGCACTGAGCTTAGCCATAAACTCCACCAGAAAACGGGCGTTATGTTGTGCCAGCAGTTTACCTTTTGCCGTTTGCATAGTTTGCGGTAGTTTCAGCAACTTCGTCTGGAAATGATCCAGCGCGTAGCGTTTATCATCGAGTGAGCGACGTTGCGCGAACGGATCTTCACCGTCAAATAGCGCCATCCCCAATGAACCTGAAACTGCAAACACGCGCGCCAGACCTATCGCACCTAATGCTTCCAGCCTGTCTGCATCCTGCACGATTTTGGCTTCCACCGTTAAAGGCGTAATTTGCGCACTGAAACTGTGTGCCGCGATGGCATGGCAAATGGCGTCTATTTTCTCTGACGGAAAATCAGCAAATTCCGCACTTAAAATGCGACGCGTTTCTTCTGCCGCCAGTAAAGAGGAACGCTGCCGTTGCGGATGATTTTTCGCCAGACTCACGACATCATGAAAATAACAGGCGGTTAAAATGACCAGCATATCGACGTCTTCATCTGCCGCCAGTTTCTGCGCTGTCGCCCAGACGCGACGAAAATGACACAGGTCATGAGCCGCGTCCTGGTGTGTATGATGGTTTTTCAACCAACGTTCAAATTGTGCCTGCCAGTGTTGTAAGTTCATACGCGCTCCGCTGCCAAAGGGGCGCAACCTTAGCAGTTTTTACTCATAGCGTCTGCTTCGCGCAGGCCGTGGTCGGGTGTACCAGGCAATACCACCTAACAATGCCCCGACCATAGCCATAAATAAAAATCCCACTAACGCACCTAACCACTTTCCCGCAGTTGAACCTAAATCACTTTCAAATCCTGACACGGGGGCATCGGGGATCCGACTCATTACCCAGATGTAACGCGCCATCACCCAGACAAAATAGCCACACCATGTATAGAAAGCCCACAAAGCCAGTTTGCCGCCAGGGCTGCGAGAGAGTCTTTCTTCCATTGTTGTCGAACCATGCTCCATTTTGAGATAACCCGGAAAATTAAGACCTGATCCTATTGTGTGATGAAAGTCACATTTTTCCACATCGGTTGAGCCAGTCAAGTCTCATTCATTTTTTGAACAAATAGATGATTTTTGTTCAATGGCAATAATTACTGGAAAAACAGCTATTAAAAATTTTATTTAACTTTGATCGTAGTTTTATTAATTCACTAATTCAATATATCAGCGAGGAATACAATTATACCTTTTTTGTTTTCTGTGTCATGATAACTCCGTTATTAGCCTTTGATCGTCTTGTTTATATTTTTGAGCCGGCATGATGCCGGCTTTTTTTATGTCATTTTATAATGTGCGCAAGATCACACACGATTTTTAGCGAAACAATCATTGACGCAATCCATTCTTATCAAAAACCAATAACTATTTGATATAAAACCATAAATGTCATGAATATTTATGGTTTTAACTCATAATCGTGAATTATATTAAATAGATTGGAAATATTTTGAAATCTTTTAAATAAATTTGTTA
>NZ_PTRD01000091.1:0-336 GCF_002965005.1 Escherichia sp. MOD1-EC7011 | reverse complement strand
CATATTTTAAACGTGCAAATGTCACAAACACCCCCGAAAGAGGAGTTTTGAGATATTAAGGCAGGTGCCTTTCCCCCACAACCCAGCAAGTGGCGCCCCCTAGGGGTTTGGACCCCCTGTTACCGCCGTGAAAGGGCGGTGTCCTGGGCCTCTAGACGAAGGGGACGTATCAGTCTGCTTCGCAAGACGCCTTGCTTTTCACTTTCTATCAGACAATCTGTGTGAGCACTGCAAAGTACGCTTCTTTAAGGTAAGGAGGTGATCCAACCGCAGGTTCCCCTACGGTTACCTTGTTACGACTTCACCCCAGTCATGAATCACAAAGTGGTAAGCGCC
>NZ_PTRD01000020.1:0-94615 GCF_002965005.1 Escherichia sp. MOD1-EC7011 | reverse complement strand
GGTCAGGTACGCATTACAGGTGATGCGCGGCTCCGTGCCGCCAAAGCCGTCCGGCACTGACTGGTCGCAATTCTGGCCGATGACATACAGCGCCCATTTATCCACATCTGCCGCACCAAGACGTTTCCCCATGCCGTAGCGCGGGTGGGTCAGCATATCCCACAGACACCAGGCCATGTTGTTGCTGTATGCCGGTTTTAACGTTCCGTCCCAGATACCGCTGTATTGCCGCGTCTGCGGGTTATAATTCGACGGCACCTGCAGAATGCGCCCGCGAAGATGATAATTACGGCTCACCTGCTGGCTGCCGAACTGCTCCGAATCCACCTGCACGCCGACCAGTGCCGTGTTCGGGTAGCACTGTTTCACATCGATAATTTCGGTGTATGACGACCAGAGCGTTTTGTTCTGCAGCTGGTCTGTGGTGCTGTCCGGCGTCATCCTGCGCATCCGGATATTAAACGGGCGCGGCGGCAGGTTATCCACCACCACCGAGGCCAGATACTGCGAGGTGGTTTTGCCCTTAATGGTGATGTCTTTTTCCGTCACCCAGCCACCGTTACGCTGTATCTGAACCAGCAGGCGGACTTCCGACGGATTCCGGTCACCCTTTGAAGTGGTTTCCACCAGTGCCTGCACACCGAAGGTAAAGCGCAGTCGGTCGATGTTTGCCGACGTAATGGTGCGGGTGATCGGCGTGTCATATTTCACTTCCGTACCCAGCACCGTCTCGGAACCGGAGGATTCAAACCCCTCCGGCGGTGTCTGCTCCTGCTCACCTGCCCGGAACACCACCGTGACACCGGAGATATTGGTATTCCCCTCACTGTCCAGCACCGGCGTACTGTTCAGCAGCACGCTTTTTAACCCATCCACCGGACCTTCAACCGGCCCTTCGCTGATGGCATCGATCACACTCAGCAACTGCGTGGACTTCAGGTTGTCCTTCGCTTCGCGCGGGGTATGCCCCTTACTGCTGCCTTTACCCATTCGTCATGCTCCATAAACGACAAAACCGCCCGCAGGCGGTTTCACATAAAACATTTTGCATCAGCGACCAATCACCACAACCTGACCACCGTCACCTTCGTCTGCCGTGCTGATCTCCTGAGAAACCACCCGCGACCCCACACGCATTTCACCGTACAGAACAGGCAGAACATTGCCCTGAGCAACCATGTTATCCAGTGAGGAGAAATAGGTGTTCTGTTTGCCGTTATCTGTACTGGCTGCCGTGGGCGTCCTGGCTTTCGGTGCCAGCATCTGGGCCACACCACCCAGAATCATACTGGCCCCTGCCGCATACATGCCCGATACAGCCGCAGCACCCAGCCAGCCCACAGGGTTCCACCATGCCACCGCAATCAGCGCCGCCCCCAGCACCACCTGAAACACACCGCCACTTTTAGCTCCCGCCATACGCGGCACGATGTGAATCACGGCACCATTTTCCAGCGGCTCATTAAGACGGGCAGATAATTCATTTTCGCCTGCATCACGCCCGGCAATGCGCACCTGATACCAGCCCTCATTCAGTTTCTGGCGAAACGACGGAAGCTGCGTGGCCAGCGCCCGGATGGCTTCAGCCCCCGTTTTCACACGAAGGTCGATGCGGCGGCCAAATCGTTGTAAATCCCCGTAAAGGCAGATGCGTGCCATGCCCGGTGACGCCAGAGGGAGTGTGTGCGTCGCTGCCATTTGTCGGTATACCTCTCTCGTTTGCTCAGTTGTTCAGGAATATGGTGCAGCAGCTCACCATCACCACAGTAAATGGCGGCATGATTCGGCACCGATGAACCAAAACAGCACAGCAGCACATCGCCCGGCTGCGCCTCTGTCAGTGCGACACGGTAAAAACCAGTCGCCTCCATATTGTCAAGATAGAGATTCTGGCCGTTACGCCACCAGTCATCTCCGCGATGAAAATCCGGCATCTCAATTCCCGCCAGATGGTATGCATCCCGGAACAGCGTGTAACAGTCCGTCACCCCGTGCTCAAAGCGCCGCCCGGTAAGATGTGGCACACAGCGGAACTTGTGAATCGCCCCGCGGCAGACCAGCCACCACGGCAAATCACTCTGCACCTGCAGCCGCCGATCGGCCTCACTCAGCCAGGGCAGACCACCGGGGTGACTGTGGACCAGCGCCACAATCTCACCCTGCATTTCTGCCCGCAGCCAGTCCTCCGGAGCCATCCGGAAATACGCCTCCGGCTCACCGGAGATATTCACGCAGGGAAAATATCTTTCTCCCTCCGGCGTTCTCACCACGAAGCCGCACGACTCCACTGGCGCACATCGCCGGGCGTGCGCCAGAATCGCTGATTCTGTCTCTGTCATGGGATTTACTGCGAAAGTTTGTTAATGGAAAGGAAACCGCCAAAGTTGCCGACGTTATTGCGGAACTTACAGCCACTCAGGCATTTGCTGCATTTATCCTTCGTGATATCGGACGTCGGCTGGTCATATTCATCCGCGACCGCCGGACCGCTATAACCGCACTCATCACCGCGATAGGTCCAGGTGCAGGTGTTGGCCAGCATGATACGCCCCGGAAAAACAGCGCCATCCGTTTCCGTCGGCGTGGACAGTACAAAAGAAGCACTGACCGCACTCAGTTCACTGCACTGCTCGATGCGCCAGCTGCTGATCACCTCCTGCTCCGGGTCGGCATCACTGTTTCCGTTGACGAAGTTCACCGCATCCAGAAAACGGGCGTAAACCTTACGCCGGACCACCGTTCCGCCGACCAGACTCTGCAGATCTTCCGCCATACCGGTGACCATACCGTGCAGGTTAGAAACCGTCAGTGTCGGACGGGCAGCACTGCCCTTGCCGTTCAGTTCAAATCCTGTCCCCTGAATGGGGTATGCCTGATACTGCCGCCCCTGCCAGGTGACCGGCTCACCTTTTTCGTTCTGCTCATTACAGAAAAAATAACGTTCACCACCGACCTCTGTCAGATCGATTTCCCAGAGCACCACCTGGGCTGACTGAGTAAGGCGTGTCGTCTCATGATGTGTTTCCTGTGGAATATCCTGCATCAGGGCCTCCTATGCCACGACCTGTTCAAAATCTGCCGTTATGGTTACCCACAGCGCCCCCACGCTTGCCGACCATTTACGACAAACCACCCTGATCGGCTTCCAGTCATAAGGTGGCGTCCACTGAAATGCGCGGACGCCACCGTGCCGTTCCAGAAAGGCTTTTAAAGATGGGTGTTCACATTTACGAACACGTATCGTCACGCTGTAAGTCGACAACTGGTTATTCAGTCCCGCCGCACGACGCTGTTCATAACCATCGCCCAGCTTCACTGTCACCACTTTCGGCTCTGATACCACATTCATATCCGGGCGCACTTTCCAGTGAAACGTCTCCATTACCGATATGCTCCACTTAACCGACCACCATCACGGGCCTGCTGTTGCATAAAGTCCGCTGCCGCTTTTTTCCCGAGGTCATAAACCACCTTCAGGGCAGCCGGACCTATCTGCCCGTTCGTGCCATCGTTATTGATCTCGATGTTGTACTGCGGGGCAAACATCGCCATACCTGAACCACCAATATCCGCCACAACCCCCAGCTTACCGTCAGCACCACGACGCAGTGGCAGAATGGCTTCAGGTCCAGCTTCCCCCATCACACCCGCGCCTTTTGCAAAAGCAAAAAACGTCGGACGGTTAACCACCGTGCCACTGTAGCGACTCAAATCAGCCGACTGATAAACACCGCCATCAGCATTAGCTACAAAATCAAAAGGCAGCGCGGAAGCAATGCCTTTTACCGCTTTCATTAAAGCTATCTGAGCCATGATTCTGGACATATCTGACAGCACAGAAGAGGTGAAGGATTTGAAATTGAGTTTGCCTGTAGTACAGAATGTCGCCAGCCAGTCACTCATGCTACTGAACGCAGACGTGAACAACTGTTCCACTGTCCCGGCTGTGTTATCCGCATTCTCAGTGACATTCTGGAGTGCACGCAGGACTCCGTTTTTCCAGTCACCCTGAGCAATTTCAAGCTGTTGCCAGTAACGGCGATTCTCATTCAGTTGTCGGTTCAGGCTCTCCGTCAGCGCCTGCTCGGCCTTTCTGTAGTCATCCGTGTTATATGTCCCTTTCTGCTCACTATCCCGCCTCAACTGCTCCAGCTGTTGCTGGTATTTCTGGCGAAGACTCAGTTGTACCTGATATCGCTGCCGCTGCTGATCACCCATACCCACCGTGGCGATATCCAGGTCATGTTGCTGACGCTGAGCGCGCTCTTCTTCAGCCAGTTGACTGGTCAGCTGAATTGTTTTTTTCTTCAGATCGTTGAGTGCCGTCTGTTTCTGAAGCTCCTGCTGTTTTACATCCAGCAGCGTCAGTGCCTGAATCAGTTCATCTTTACGGGCCAGCACACTCTTTTCATCTGCCGTCAGTTTTTTCCCGTCCAGATCGCTGATGCGCTGCTGCAGAGCCAGAAGCTGTTTATGCGCTTCTGTCATCCTGTCAGTGGCAATGCCTGCTGACTGTCTTGCAGCAGCAATCTGTCCTTCCACCTGTGCCTGTTGCTGGCTGTACTGCAGCAATAACCGGGTGGCCTCATCATTACGGGTTTCGCGTGTTTTTTTCTTACCGGATGCCAGGGCTTTCTCGTAACGTTCATTTTCACGTTGTATCGCAGCATCCCTGACAGCCTGATCGGCGTACTGCATGGCATTAATACGCGCAATTTCACGCTGATGTCGTGCAGCTTCCGTTTCATTCATCCGATTCAGTGCAGCATTTTCAGCATTACGGCGTTTCTGTTGCTCCTGATAATTCCGCTCTGCCTGCTCTTTTGCATCCTGCAAATCCTTCTGGCGTTTTTTCTCCTGAAGATCGTTAAGACGCTGCTGATCGTATTCAACCTGAGAAGATGATGCCGTCCAGGGGAGTCTTTTCGCCCGCGACACTTTCTCCTGCAAAGTGGCAATCTGCGCATCCAGCGAATCTTCACGACCAATATTCATGGCCGCATCCCAGAACTGCTTCCACCAGTCAGACAAGGTTTGCAGCGTACTACCCAGCGCATTGAGGTTATTATCAATATCCGCAGTACGCCGACTGGTTTCCTCTGCCAGTGCAGACATGGCTATCCGTGCCGCATCACTGGACCGCCCCTGTTCCCCAAGGACGCGTATCTGCTCAAGCTGAGTGGCAGTAAGAAAATGCAGCTCATTGTCCAGAGCCTTCGCGGCATTTACAGGATCATCCTTCAGCCGCTTAAACTGACTTATGGTATCGCTGACCGACTGGCCAACCGATCGCTCCATCTGTGCGGCAGCTCTCGCCACCATACCGATATCGTTTCCACGAAATGCACCACTCCCCACCACCTGAGCCAGCGCACCGGCTGCAGCATGTTGCGTGATACCATTCCCGGAAATAGCACGACTGAGCGTCCACAGCTGCCCGGCAGTGACTCCGGCATAATGCCCCGTCAGCGACAGCTGGCGGTTAAATTCTTCCCCCTCCTTCTGACCGTCATACCAGGCTTTACCCAGACCATAGACAGCCGCGGCAATACCGCCAATAACCCCGCCCAGCATCATGCCTTTCGGTGACATCAGTGTGTCTATCCATCCGGCACGGTTAGCCAGCGTTATCCCGGATCCCCTCAGCGCCCCTAAATTGCCGCGAGCCAGTTCACCTATCAGAACGCCTATCTCCTGGCGGGCCGCTGCACTTTTCAGACCCAGCGAATGCGTGGCTTTTCCTGCCTGCTCCATTTTGCGGATATACACTTCTGCAGCACTGCTTACCCCCAGCTGAGCAGCCTTAGCACGAAGCAACTCAGAAGAAGAAAGATTCTGGCGGGTTGCCTGCTCTTTAAGCTGACGGATAAACGCCACTTTCTGTCGGGTAGCCTCTGCCTCAGCCTGCGTAAGAACACGGGTTTTCGCCGTAACCTCAGAAATCAGCGCCAGATAATCCTGCTGACCAATCCCGCCACTGTTTCTGGCCTGTCGGATCTGCTGCTGAATACGCTGTAATTCCTGCAGCCCCGCACTGGCCTGTTTCACACTGTCAATCTGACGATAAAACGCGGCAGCCGCTTTATCCTGAGCCTCCGCCAGAGCCATGGCCTGCGCCTGTTCCTCGCGCATTTTCTGGCTCAGTGCCTCCATACGCTGGCGGGTTTGCTCCACCTCGCGGGCCATGCGTTCATGAGCCTGTGCGCTCTTCTCCACCGTCTGCGCATGGACGGATGCGGCTGTTGCAGCCGAAGAAGCCGCCTGCATTGTCTGCCGGGCGGCCTGAGTCTGACGCTCCATAAAACGCTGCATACGGGCAGAAGACCGTTCTGCATCGCTGGCTGCACCATTCAGAAGGTTTTTGATACGGGGAATTTCATTTTTAAACTCTGCCGCATCAATCCCCAAATCAATGACCAGGTTGGCTATCTGGTCCATAACGCACACCTCCGGAAATACCTTCCCCAAGATGCATCAGTTCTTCGTCCGTTCGCTCCGGTATCCCGTTCTCTTCCGGTAAAAGGCTGAAATCAGCCACCGCAGCATCACTGCTACCGGACACCATTCTCACGATCAATGCCTTCAGCGAGGCAAACTGCGCATCCATCCACACATCACTGAAGCTCTGCATCCGGAAATAATCGCCCCACTCACCAAGCTCAGTGGCCGACATTTCCGACAGCATCCGCCGCCAGTCTGCCCGCCGGAACTCCCGGGCAAGCCGCATGACAAACTGCATTTCCCGCGTCAGGACTTTTCCGGCGTCAGCACCTCATGCTCCAAATCCCCGGCATTCTCAATGGCTCCCATACCGCTCAGCGACAGAACCATCTCCGCCCCCGCTCCCAGGGCATCATACGACCATGTTGTAATAACGGATGCGCAAAGCGTCTCAACATCCTGAGACTGTTCCGCATTCCACAGTGAGCGGGAAACCAGCCAGGCATTGATATCCATCCCCATCCGCAGAAAAGCAATCTGTCGTTCAGCCTCCGGCAGTTCTCCCTCTTCGGCATCAAACTTTGCCGTTCGCTGCTGAACAAACGCCAGATATTCAATTCTCTGCAGCCCGGACAGCTCACTGAGCACCACGGACTGCTTTTCATAATTAAACGTGCCCTGTTTCAGAAACATCATGTTCTCCACCTGCAAAAAAGCCCCGGATAACCGGGGCAAATGATGAGTATCGTCCTGTTAACCTGCGGCGCTGACAGCCACCGTAGCCACTGCCACAAAATCGCCGTCAGAAGTCATGCCCACAATGCTGACACTGCCCTGCTTCACGCCTTTCACCGTGGCCACAAGCCCGTTCAGGGTCACCGTGGCAGTCTGTGGATCTGTCGAATGCACACTGATCGCTTTGTCACTGGCTCCGTCAGGTTTTACTGTAAAGGTCAGCGTGGTGGTTGCTCCCACATTGACACTGGCGGATGCCGGTGCCACCGTCAGCCCGGTAACGCCCACGGTTTCAGTGCCCTCCTCTGCCAGATATGGACGCCCCACACCGCTGATTTTCACGGTGCGGGTCATCACGTCTTTTGAGGCAATGGTTTTACCCAGTGAACTCAGCCAGCCACGGAAAACATCAACAGTACCGTTGGGATATTTGATACGAAACGCGCAGACTTCACCGGAGTCGAACAACTGAACCAGTTTTTTCTGTCCGCTGTCACCCGGACGCCAGGCCAGCGTCGCCGAAGTATCACCGACGGATTTCTGCCCCTGGGTTGTTGTTTTCCAGTCTGCATCTTCATCATCGAGATAAGTGTCATCTTCTGCATCAGCGGTCATTTCGCCAGGTTGCAGATCCTTCACCATCGCAAGACGCAGCCAGTCAGTGTCCGACAAAGGATTCGCAAACGCATCGCCGTTGCCGGTATACATCCAGAACGTCGTCCCCGCACCTTTCGTCTTTGCCAGTGGATTTGGTGTGGTCATTACCACCTCCTTAATTCGTGTACGTAATCTGGTACGTGATTTCCGCCATCGCCCAGGTGGCCATCTCATTATCACGTTGATAGTTAAAACCGAGTGGGATCAGGGTGTCGATAAGTCCGGAAAGTGCCGGTATATCATTCAGGGCAGGAAAAATGGTGCTCTCCATCCACATATCCAGCTCTGAATCCGGTGCCTGTGCCCGGATGAAGACGGCAATATGCATAACAGCCTGCCAGTCATCTTCATCCGTCATTTTTCCGGTGTACTGAGCATCACTCAGCCACACCGCCACGGCAGGCAGTTCCTGCGCATCAATAAATGCCGGAAGCCCGTCAAAAAACGTGGCGCTGTCTCCACACTGTTCCCGAAGGCGTGCCAGTACGACCTGGCGGATTTGTGTATGTCGGTTCATCGGGTCAGCCATAATCTCAGTTGTTGTTTCAGTGCATACCCCAGCTGTTTCGGCATTTCCGCAGCAATGATGCGGTCGCGGGCATCTTCAAATGCCTGTGTCAGCGGTCCGGACAGCGGGATTTTCACTACCTCCACAGGAAGACGATTTTTTCTTGGCCTGCCCTGATGGTCATGCCCTGTTGCAAAACGCGCTTCAGGAAGACGCCTCAGAACATGCCAGCGGCCATTCGCCAGTTGCTGAACAAATGCCCCCCGGAAAAAGTATTTTCCCACTCTCAGTCCTTCACCAGCACGCCGCCGTGTTGTGTTCAGTTTGATGGCGGGCAGATTACCCCGGTTAACGCGGATCCTGGCCGTCATTTTTCCTGACGGACTGGCTTTAAACACCCGGACACGCTGACGTACCAGTTTCAGGGGGATCCCTTTCACCTGGTTATCTCCCGCAACGGTATTCCCGGCAACCTGCCGGGTGGCAACCGAGACCGCTTTCTGTGCCACACGGTTTATCGCCCATGCGCTGGCCTGTGGCACCATACGGGTATCAAGGCTGTTCAGATTGCGGATGGCATTCTCAAGCCCCTTCATCCCACACCTCTTTACTCAATAAAGATCATTGGCTTACCGTTAAAGCGTTCATGCCGTGTGACCGTCCATTGTTGTCCGTCATAAACAACGCGATCCCCGCGCCGTGGGCGGTATCCCGAAGAAAACACCACCAGAGAGACCGCAGGTCCGGACAGAGCATTCAGCTCTGCCAGTGTTTCTCCCGGGATCACAGTCATATCGACATCATTAATCGAGGCTGTCTTTCCCATCTTTCTGACCGTGATCGCATCCATACGCGCTGCCAGCCGGGAAAAGGGATCAGACATTGAGTTTTACCGGCACTTCTTCTGCACTGGTTCCGGCATCTGCCCAGACAACCCCGACCAGCGGATCAGAGCCGCTGTTAGTCAGCTGAACTTTTCCGGACTTCAGATAAACCTTCTTACCCGTTTTCATGTCATCCGTTTTCAGCTTAGGCAGCATAAACACACCTTCGGTCATGCCGTCGCCTGTTTCACCCTGTGGAATATCGGTCAGCGCCACCGCAAAAACATCACCCACCTGCACCAGATCTCCGCTGCTGATGGCTGCACTGGCAACAATCGCCACCGTTTTTCCTTCTTCTACAAAATTCTTTGCCATAACTGTCTCCGCACAGCCCCGTTCAGGGGCTGATTTCAGGTACAAAAAAAGCCCTTACGGGCCATCAGAGTTGTTGTCTGCGACGTTTACGCCGTACATTTCACCAGACCGCGGTGATCAACTGGCGCGACACCGGCGTCAATACGCACTTTCGTTGTCACGCCATCCACACTGAAGCCCTCCATCTGATCAATATATGGCGTATCCACACCGTTGAGATAAGCCACTTCAATCGTATCGGAGCCTTTTGACGCAGCCAGGTAGAAGGTGGTCTGGCTGTTATCATCAAGACGAGGCTCTGCAATAACGGTCGCAAAATCTTTCACCGGGTTAATAATACCGGCGTTAATGTCAGCCCCCTTGACACTTGAGGAGCGAATGACCTGGTTAGCAACAGACTCCATCGCCGTCGGTACCAGTACGAACGCAGGACGAATATTCAGATGACGCTCCCCCTCTTTCTGAACGCGCATCAACTGGCGGGCTTTATCCAGCGATGCCACGTCCATTGCAGCGCTCTCCAGTACGTTTGCATGTTTCGCTTTATCGAACAGACTTACATTATCTGTGGAGATTTTCGGGTTAGACGTCAGAATGGCATAAACCAGATCGGCAATAGTGGATTTCGCCGCACGGCCCAGTTTCATCGGGACATCGGTCAGCATATTCAGATCATCATTGATAATGGCCTGACGGGTGATACTGAACAGCTCGCCATAGGTCGCCAGTGCAATAGTGGCCTGTTTATCTCCGGTGGTGACGTATTTATATTCCGCCCCTTCACGCACCTGACGCAGAGCACTGAAGCCCCCCATACCCACACGATGGGCAATTTTAAAATCAGACAACTGACCTTTCCGCGTCCACTGTTCATAGGTTTCAGGAGCATCTTCCCAGCCCTGCAGAATGGCTTTGTTCGCAACATCCAGCAGAATATTACCGAAGTCAGACGTACTGTGTGTGAACGCCGCACCGACCATCTGCATCGGGTTATAACCGGAAACCCCAATACCCCGTTCAGTCAGTGACATACGGGCATATTCACGCAGGGTCATCCCGTTGTAGACATTATCACGTTCGGTTTTTTCAAATCCGGCACGCGCCATCAGCGCCTGGCGGATCCCGTCCCCCACAAAATTACCGTTACCGGCATAAATATGAGCCGGGGTATTTTTATTGGATGGCGTGGACTCGCGCCCCATCTCGTTCAACAGCTTTTCGCGGGCCTGCTCCAGCGAACATTCAGGATCGGCAAGACACTGAGCCTGCAGCGTCTGATAACGCCCGCCAAACATGGCAAACAGATCATTAATACCGTTTACACGCGCTTTTTGCTCTGCCAGTACCTGCGCACGGATACTGTTTTCATCCACCATGGGTGCTGCTGCCTGCACTGGCGTCCGGGAGGCTGCAGGTTCATTATCCTGTACGCGTGGAGCACTGTTGCGTGGCGGAGTAATCATGTTTCGAATGGATTCCGGCATCTTTTTAAATTCCTCTGTACGTTTTGACTGAATACATGCCATTGCCTTAACGGCTGGCGTCACCTGATCAGCAAATCCATGTGCCAGACATTCGGCACCGGACATCCAGGTCTCATCTGCCAGCATGGCAGCAATTTCATCGGTGGTTTTCCCGGTTTTCTGTGCATAAGCGGGTAACAGAACCGCCTCAACTTTATCGAGCAGGTCGGCATAGGTGCGCATGTCCTCCGCATCACCGCCCGTAAAGCCAAATGGTTTATGAATCATCATGAAGGTGTTTTCCGGCATAATGACCGGGTTTCCCACCATCGCAATGACCGACGCCATTGACGCCGCCACACCGTCGACATAAACGGTAATGGACGCACCATGTGTTTTCAGCGCATTAAAAATGGCGATGCCTTCAAAGACATCGCCACCCGGTGAATTGATATGGAGATTAATGTGGGTGATATCGCCCAGTGCATTCAGATCACTGATAAACTGCTTCGCTGTAACACCCCAGAAACCAATCTCGTCATAAATATAAATATCCGCGTCACTCTGGTGACCAGCCTGCATCCTGAACCAGGAATTATTCTTCGGACTGGTCGTCGGTGTGCTGCGGCTCCTGTCGTTTCGTTGCGGCACTGCTGCCTCCTTTATCACTGGCCGGATCGGTATCAAATACCAGATCCAGCTTGCGGTTTTCATCAATTTCGGCCTTGCGCCGACGTTTGACATCATCCGGATTACGACCACCTGCACGTACCCAGTCTGATTCTGTCGCTGCTCCACCACGAATCTGAATTTTCCAGGCCTCAGCCTCCTTAACAGGGTCAATCCACGGCATCACCGGTCCGGAATACACCGCGGTATACAGTGAAGAACGGTCAAGATCGCGGGGTAGTCTGATAACACCGGATGCCACAGCCTGTTTCAGCCAGGCACGATACATCGGGCGGGTGACGGCACCAATAAACCAGTCCTGCAGGATCAGGTAGCCATCAGTGGATTCAACCAGCTCCTGACGCTGGGCGCTGTAAGTGCCGTTATAGTTGCGCGCTGTACTGGAAAAACTCAGACGACTGCCCGCCGCCACGGCACGCAACTGACCATTACGAAAAGTTTCAAGGTTAGGATTGGGACGATCCGACTTCACCATTCCGATTTCTTCGCCGGGTTTCAGATCGTCGTAAATAATGCCTGGCTGAATGGTAAGCTCGCGTTCCTTATCCTTGCTGCCATTACCATCCGGTTCATAGCTCTGCCCGTCGCCTTTGCGGATGTACATCCCCAGAGCAGCGGCGATCCTTGCTGCAGTCAGCTCAGAATCTTCATACTCTTTCAGGGCACTGAGGCGGATCAGCACACCGGACAACAAAGACGTCCCGCGCATCTGGTGCAGACGGCGAACAAATTTAAGATGCAGCATTCGCTCTGCATCCACTTCTTTGGTTTCCATCTGCCGTCCGGATACGGGACGGCTTTTATACACCAGATATTTTTCGGGACGCCCCCAGTCATCAACAAACACGCCCTGATTCAGCCTGTTGCTCTCATCACTGGTCATGGGAATAAAGTCCGGCTCGAGCGCCTCCAGCCAGAAATGAACACCGGCAGAAGGCGTCAGGCTGTTTATGCGCCCGGAAACCATCTGGGCAAACACCTCACCATCGCGCAGCCAGGTACGCAGCATCAGACGTTCCAGCATCGGGCGGGTGAACTGCCCGGTGACTTCCGGACTGACAGACCATTCACTCCATCGGGTGCGTATCTCCGCTGCCAGGTCACGGGCAATGGCCCCATTGCGTAATACCGGATGTGGCTCGACAATAATCCCGTTTTTCCCCACCACCCGTTCTTCCAGCTTGTCAAATACACCAATAACCAGATCGTGGTTGTTATCAAGGTAACGGGCCTGCTCACGTAACGACACGGCCCCGTACTGGCTTAACTGGTCGGCAGTTCGGTTTTCCCGCCGGGCTTTGTGTGTCCGCGTCGTTTTTACGGCCTCATAAGCCTGGATCACCGCACGGGAACGCAGCCTTGCCGCTTTCCATCCAGGTGAAAAAACGCCAATCACATCATCAAGAATTGCCATCAGAACCTCGCCAGCCGGTACCCGGGATGCCCCCGTCGTCGTGTAATCAGAGCCGCAAGGCGGCGCTCCCACTCCTGCCGCCCCTGCCGGATCTCAGATAAGTTTTCCATGGTCATCTGCTGACCATTAAAAGTGACGGATTTTCCGTCCAGCACCGCCATTTCAGCTTCCGTATAACGCTGAATCATGGCTTCGATATCATTCTGGTTCATAACCATCCTCCGGAAGTCAGCCAGGGGTTAACATCGTCAGTTACTGTTTTCTTCCGTTTTTGTTTTTTAACAGGCGTGGATACCGGTTCCGGTGAGGATGACGGTTCGGTACTGTCCTGGACACACTCCAGCCAGGTTTCCCGGCTCGCCCACTCCGGTGCATCCGGCCAGCGGATCTTTTCGTATCCATGCAGAATGACCAGAGCCTCGGCATACACCATCAGGTCAAAAGCTTCGTTGGCACCGCGACCCGGCTTACTCCATTTCCCGTCACTGCTCCGCTCTTCATACGTCAGTTCGTCGTAAAACCAGCTCCCCAGCCAGTCAGGGAAATGCACATAGCCGGGACCTGGCGAGTCACGCCATAACGCGTTATTCACCCGGTCTTTCAGGTCATCCGTCTGAAGAAGCCAGAGCGGTACATCACCTGCGGCCTGCGCCCGTCGGCCCGTTCGTCCGGTGTTATCAGGGAATGTACGGGTGATCAGTTTTGCGCGCCGGATGCTGTCGCCCTTAAACAGGTAAATACGTTTACCAAGGCCATCACGACGGCAACGACGCCAGAATTTATAGGCATTATCAGTGACCCCGTCTTCACCGCCGGAGTCCACCGCCATTGCCATCAGTCGCATTTGTTGAGAAGGATCGGAGGCCAGCGGCCAGCTTTTATGAAAAACATCCGTCAGCAGGACATCCCAGTCTTCCGGATAGCTGGCCGGATCAATTCGCTGGCTCTCCCCGTCGCTGTCACCGCGCAATGACTGCGTGATGTTGTAACGATCAATAATCCAGCGTTCGCCACGGCTGCCATAGCCCGTTACCTGAACCACAAAACGGCGATGACGTCCCGCCTGCACATCCACTGTCGCCACAAGGAAATTAACGCCATCCGGCACACTGCGGGAAGGAACTGGCTCTGCCCGCTGCTCAAGCAGTTCACTTTTTCGTTGCTCCATGCTGGCGCGGGGAAGATAAGGTAATCCCCAGTCGGTATTGATAACCGCCCTGAGTGTTTCTTCGCTTCCTGTCGCTTCATACTCCTGTTCTGCAGTCAGTAATTTGTAAACCAGTTGCGCCCAGGTCTGATACGCAGCAGCTGGCCCTTCCATCCAGAAACTGGCGATACGGGAGCGGCGCGGTTCACCGGAAACGTTGCCGTTACGATCAATGACCTGACCTTCACGCAACCAGACTCCTGCACTATTGAGCTCACGCTTTTTCTCCGCAGTGATAATGCCGCTGCAGTGCGGGCAAAGTAGATACGCCGCCTCACTGGCTTTAAAGGGATCCGGTTCATTACGGTAGCCGGTCATGGTATCCATGGCTGGCTGAAAATATTCACCGCAGTGCGGACATGGCCAGTACCAGCGGCGGCGGTCACCACGATTGTAAAGGGAAAGAATACCAGTCGTCGGTGGCGCTTCATGAGGCGACTTACGTCGCCATTTGCTGTCGCAGATGTCACGTCCCGGCGAGCTCTCCACCAGAGTCATCCCGGCGGACATAAATGTGGTGGTACGTTTTGAGGCCAGGGAGAAACCATCACCCTCGCTATCGATATTCTCCGGAAAACGGTCGTAATCGGTTAAGGCGACAAACCGGTAATCCGACGACGACATAATGTTGACCGAGGGCCAACCAATTTTAAGGAACGAGCCATCCCTGAACGTCTTATCATGGACATTATTGTCGTTACGACGTGGACTCATTCTTTTCTTTACCGCCGCACTGCTTCTGAACGTTCTGTCGAGGCGCTTTTTAGAATGCTCGCGGGCCTTATCTTCGGTCATCTGCACAACGAGCATGTCCGAAGGATCGCAAACGATGGTATAGACAATCCATCCATCGATCAGACCAATGGTCTTCCCTGTTCGCGCAGGACCAACAAAAATCACCGCATCGTATTCACGCGATGCCAGGCAGTTCATGGGCTCAATGATGTAGGGTGTCAGTTCAGGATCCCATGGCACCGAGTTACCAGCCCCCTTGGGAACACGCATGAATTTTTTAACAGCCTCCGAAATCGGCATGCGACGTGGTGGGGAAAATCCTGCCGATATGTCCCTTCCCAAATTTCGGGCTGATGAAAAACCCATTATTCCTCCTAGAGACTCTCTCCTTCCTCATCAGGAATTAATTCAGCAGCACAAGCCTCGTAGGATTTTTCCTGAAGAGTGTATCGCAGGTCATCAATGGCCTGCTGTACAACGCCGACGGCCTGAGGAGTCAGGGCGCAATCGCGTTCAAGAACATCCGGAATTGTCTCCAGAACCTGGACGACAGCCTTTCTCATGGACGAATAGACGATGACTACTTCATCAACTGGGATGAGTTTTCGCTGCTCCTTTTCCAGCTTGATCCTTTCATTTTCAGACTGGTACCAGTCCTTTCTCTCTTTCGGCTCCATACGGGATGGATCATGAACAGAGTCTGCTGCCTCATGCTTCACACTAAACAGGGCGGGCCCGACATGCTGCAGGGCGTAAACGGGGTTCCCCCTGACAGTCGCAGCCACAGGAGTGTTGGCCGCGAGGAGCCGTTTTTTTACTGTGTCCCGGTGAAGCCCAAAGGCCTCGGCGATTTTAAAAACACTCCAGTAATAAGCATCACCGATCCCGCTCACATTTGACATAAGCAACTCCATCTGGCAGGTGAAAATCAGGTTTATTTATATATTTCAATTAATTGCAAACTGGTCTAATGACAGGGAGAAAAAAATATTGTACAGGTGAAAAGAGAAATAACTTTTAACTATCAATAAATTACCAAACATGCTGCCGCCGCCATGGAAATGCAAAAACTAGCCTTTTTCCGCGACGCTCCCGCCCCGTGGCAGGCCACCCCACCGGGAGGACCCGTCAGCCTGACAGCCATGACGAACGTCTTATACAGCCCTTGCATGAATGGCATCGGGATAATCCAGAAAGGAATAGCATCGACCCACAAGAATCTGTGTGAGTGTCCTGTTTCTTCCACCCCCGCACAGGACTGGCGAGCATGAGGGACAACCCCGCGAACCATAACCGCGCTGATGACAGGACTGGCCCGGCTTGTATTGCTTCCAGCCTTCGCTTTTGTGGCTTTTGCAATAGCCTGACGGATCTGTGGTGGTATTGCGGTAGCCGCGAACACGGCAGGTTTTTGGGGTTCGTGGGGGCATATGTACTCCAATGAAGAAGCCACCAACATAGCCTCCTCCATTCATCGTGAAACTATTTTCATCTACCCAGTAATGAATTCTTTGAAGAGTCGAGATCAATACAACTCACTGATGGGAGAGGCTTGTCTCACACGTGAGACAAGCTTCCTGTTTGATTTACTGGACACTATAGAAGGACAGAATGCCTTCCTCACTCGAATCACATCAATTAAGGAGGTTCAACATGTTTCATTCCACAAGTCATCAGGCTGTAATTATGGCAGCATCAGTTTGTGCCACAGACCTTTTCCGCTTCACTTTGAGCCTGATTCATTTCTACCTGACCGGCTCGCCTCTATCTTTCTAATCCCCGATTTATCCAAATTTCACTGCCATAATGCCGACATTCTCTGCCATTGTTGGCTCCGTTTATCCGTTAAAAGGGATATCAGTTAAGTTATCCCGTGCAGGGTATAAGCCATTATCAAACCCACCCGTAGATAGGCTTTGTAATGGCTACTTCTTCAGAAATGATTCGATGAATTCACGTCGAGGATGACGATAGTTCAGAATATCTTCTGGCATCCTCATAAAGCGGTTGTTGCCGTCTTTGGCAGTAACAAAACAGCTGTGAACTCCGCAGACATCCGTTTTGATCGTGTCGCTATACTCAAAAAGCAACTGAGCCATCTTCTCTTGCCATTCTGGAGGCATAGCCTCCATGAATACTCGCGGCATCACGCAGAACGACGCATGCGTAAGACCAAACCACAGTTGCAGGTCTTTACGATATTCTTCATCCATCGTCTTTACCTTTGTTGCAATAAAAAGCCCCGCGAATGCGAGGCTAAATCCTGGTGTTTGTGATGACTGGCTCTTATCTAAACGCAGCCCCTTACCGCGCGCCAAATGCTCAACTTTAAGCATCAGCAATGAGATGTTTAATCTGGATTCACTCCAGAAGTGATCACCACCCTGTCTACAGAACCAGATGTGAAGGATGATGAGTAAAATTATCTCTATCATCGAAGGCATTGCGTCCTGATATATTCCTGAAGCGTTCTCAGTGCTGTCTGGTCTCTGATGATTCCGTCCCGGATACCGAGAACGTTTCGTCCAGCAACTGGAGAGAGTTCGACGGTGGCATCATTGCCCATACCGGAGGCGCTGGAGGTTTCGGCTGAGGATGGCACAGGGCATTTTCCTTTGACGAACACCCGACCACCATTATCAAGCTTGCGCCGAAGAGCATCATTTTTAGCTTTCGCATCAGCTAACTCCTTCGTGTATTTAGCATCGAGTGCATCAGCAGCACGCTGGCGCTGCTGCATGTCAGTAATGGTGGCGGTCGCCTGCTTCAGCTCACTGACTTTTTTATCACGCTGTTCTTTATAGGCGATGGCGTTATCACGATAATGATTGACCGCCCACGACAGGCAGACGATGATGCAGATAACCAGAGCATAAATAATCGCGGCGACTCTGCTCACTGATCTATCCCCCAACAGGCTAATGCGCTTTCCTGGTCACGACGAATAACTTGCCCATAGCAGTTATTTGAACGTATGCGGCAATCGCGCCCACCATCTTTTATCCACCAGCGAATCGCCTCGCATGCACCTTTACGATCACCAGCATTCAGCCGCTTATAAAACGTCGACGGAAAACACTTACCGGGGCCAATGTTATAGGGACAAAATGACGCGATACCCGCTTTTTGTGGCTCGGTCAGTGGTACTTTAATATTGCGCTCCACCCATGCCAGCGCCTTATCACGCTCAATGGCGTTGACCTGGTCGCATTTTTCCTTCGACAGTTTCATACCGGGAAAAACGGGTTTTCCATCCACCATCGTGGCACCCCGACAGATGGTCCAGATGCCGGACCCATCGCGGTATGCCGTTGTGTGGTTACCTTCTTTTTCATCCAGAAACTGGTCGAGAATATCAGGCGCGGGCGCACCGACGGCAATCAGTGCCAGAACGGCAGCCGACAGGCCGTATCTGATTTTTGCGTTCATGGATATTTATCAGGATTTATCGGTTTCTG
This sequence comes from Escherichia sp. MOD1-EC7011, assembly GCF_002965005.1. NCBI lineage: Bacteria > Pseudomonadati > Pseudomonadota > Gammaproteobacteria > Enterobacterales > Enterobacteriaceae > Escherichia > Escherichia sp. MOD1-EC7011. The sequence goes on along the minus strand of NZ_PTRD01000020.1, from coordinate 76,108 downwards.
CCCACGGACAGGTTTATCTGTTCCGGTCAGTGACTTAAGGTTGTGATTCCGGAGGAGTCTTCAGAGAACCAGTAATCCTTCCCGGTAGCTTTCCTTTGTAGGTTATCCATACATTCTGCGCCTCTAAAATTACGGGGCGCTTTTCCGGCGACTGCTCATCCCCTTCACATAACCCGGCAGCGACATCCAGGAAGACCTGTCTGATGCTCATTCTGGCCGCTGCCTCATAAAACTCCAGCGCAGCACCTTCAACACGGTCCAGCGAGATGTCCAGGTCAAAAATTTCACCGTCAAAGCGTTCTTTGTCCTGTAATGCTAAAGTTACCGTAACTTTATTCTCAAAATTGCGGATCCCTTTCACAATCAGTTCATAGTTTTGAGTCATTGAATTACTCTCCCCGTGCAGCCTTACGCTTGTCTTCTTTAATCTTGAAATAAAGGTTTGTCAGATACGTCAGCAAGCCAAATACCAGACTACCCAGCACACCTATTGCCGCCCACTGTGAGGGCGTGACTTTATCGAGCAACTGTAAAAACCAGTACCCGGCACTACCTGCTGAGGTGCCATAGGCGACACCCGTTGTTAACTTATCCATGGATTTCATAACCCCACCTCGCAGATGCGGGTGCTGTGTAATGGAAATAAAAAGGCCACCTGACGTGGCCACCAGATTATTTCCCCACCAGCTCGTTTATCTCTGTCACTGTCTGGTTAAACCGCTCTGACTCAAGCTCAACACCTAAGGCCCGACGCCCCAGCGCCATTGCTGCTTTTATTGTGGAACCGGATCCCATAAAAAAATCAGCAACCAGATCACCTGGTCGACTACTGGCATTGATTATTTGCCTGAGCATATCCGCCGGTTTCTCACACGGATGTTTCCCCGGGTAGAACTGAACGGGTTTATGCATCCAGACATCGGTATAAGGCACGGAGACTGATACGGAGAAATAGCGCCGGAGAGATTTAAACTCATCCAGCAATTCAGAATATTTGCGATTCAGTGAATCATAAGATGCCACCAGCTGGTGGTGTGGTTGTTCCAGTTGTTGTTCCTGAAACTTCTCTGCCGCTATACGGGAAAACAGTGCCTGTAACTTCCGATAGTCAGCCTCATTCGGCAACTGCCACTGACTGGCACCAAACCAGTGGGAAACCATATTTTTCTTACCTGTGGCTTCGGCAATTTGTTTTGCCGTTATACCCAGTTCGGCACGAGCATCCCTGAAATACGATATCAGCGGTGCCATTATGTGCTGTTTGAGTTCCCTTTCTTTTGCTGCATAGCCGTCACTTTTGCCGCGATATGGCCCCTGGTAATGTTCAGCAAACAGAACGCGCTCTGTGGCAGGAAAATATGCGCGCAGACTTTCTTTATTACACCCATTCCAACGTCCGGACGGCTTCGCCCAGATGATATGGTTAAGCACGTTGAAACGTTCACGCATCATGATCTCAATATCAGATGCCAAGCGATGCCCACAGAACAGATAAAGGCTTCCGGCAGGTTTTAACACCCGCCAGAACTGGGCCAGGCAGTGGTCCAGCCACTTAAGGTAATCTTCGTCCACTTTCCACTGATTGTCCCAACCGTTGGGTTTCACCTTGAAGTACGGCGGATCGGTAACAATCAGGTCAATGGAATCATCAGGCAGGGACTGAATAAAATGCAGGCAATCAGCGTTGATTAAATCAACACTGTTTATTTTTACAGTATTTTTCATGGATCAGTAAGCGTAACTCTGGTAGGCTCACTCTGCTTTTGCGCTAAAGCAGTGGGCCGTGGTTCGCTTGTGACCAGTAAGCATGAGCGAATGGCTGGCAGGTGCTACCAACACCCACCAGCCGCCCATTTTCACAGCAGGAAACCGCCATTACTGGCAGCGTCTGAATTTATTCCCGTACCCGCCGTTATCCTTCGCCAGACCCGCCAGAACTAACTGAGTCAGTATTAACTGGCACCGGGCTTCGCTTACTCCGGTAGTTCTCGTCATCATGCGTGGCGTTACCCACTTGTCAGCAGGTAAGAAATGAAGGACTGCGGCGGCGGTTTCTGTCATATCTTGCTGTTTTAGCATGTCTTTTTCCCTTCTGGTTAACATGACATACCAATAACTCTTGTCTAAAAAGCCAGCAAGATAAAAAGTCAGTATTCACGACCACCAGCGTGTTTACTGTACTGCACCAAGTTTACAGGTACAAAAAACCCGCTCAGTGGCGGGTTTAAGTTGTGTGTCGAAGTAACCACTCTTAACACACTAATAGCATTTTTGTTATAACACAAGTAGCTCATTCAGTATTTTTAGAATCTTGACTTTCTTAAGCACGGCGAACTCTGAATACCAAACATAAAATCAATTATCTTCCAGGCCGGATGCTATCAACGATAGCCTCTCAAAAAACGCTGTAGCAGCCTTGTCCAAAGTTGAATAAGTACTGTATTCTCCGTGTTCGGGACCAACCACTACCCATGGTCGTCTTTTTGGGATTCGGGACTTCTCAGAAATCACTGTTCCAGATATACCAATATCAATTGTTACACCTGTTATTATTTTCTCTTCATCTCTTTCCCTGAACTCAATTGCCATAAATGCCGTTTTTTTTCGTTTCCCGTTTTTAAAAAAATCAAATAAAGCAAAGCGATGCTCATTAAAATCAACACCCCATCGTCCTTCAGGATAAAGGGCATGAAAGTTGTCATTTACGCTCTGCATCGTCTCATAAGCTTTAACTTCTAAATCTCCATAGTGCATAGATACCGCGCAGGAGTCACTGGGTAACTGTATTTTCCCAAGATTGAAAACCTTTACTGCTCCAGAACTATGGCATCTTGCCCGCAATTTATCCCCATTTATACTAATCGGAGAAATATTCCTTAATGTTCCGGGCTGGCTCCCTCCTAAGTAAACGACTGTTAAAGATAGCTTATTTTCAATTGCATCAACTAATACATGCTCTACATTTTTATCCATAATAACCTCCCAATGAACAGGTATCATCAGGAGGTTATAATAAAATATGATTATTTACTTTGATTGAATTTATTACTATATGTAACAATCAATTTCTAAAGATACCCCCAACATTGCCAGACAACCGTCAATAAACCCTTCAGCTTTCTGCAGTCTGATAACAACCTGATTAAGTGATATCCCCAGTTTTACCCCCAACGCCCGTAATGTAACCCCATACACATAATACATTTCCAGTAATTCGTATTGATACGGTTCCTTTTTCTTAAGAACTGTCATCGCAGAGCTAATGATCAGGCCATCGTCATCGCTACATTGCGGGCGGGATTTTACTTTCGAAGGAATTAATCCCTTAAAACCTGCAGCAACAGATGACCATTCCACATCCTCGTGATTATTTGCCACCCATGCCCCCCAACGTTCAAGAACCATTTGAATATCACGCATCAACTTTCTCCACAAAATCAGGCCAGCACGCCTATTGCCAGCGCACGATCGATAAAACGAAATATCAGCTCCAGCTGGGAGCCATACTTCTCTTCAAATGCCACGGTATCCGCATGCAGCTCGTCGTGATGCTTTCTGCACAAAGGCAACACAAAGAGGTCATGCGCTTTTGTAGCCATTCCACCCTGACCGTGACCTATCAGGTGGTGGGGATCATCAGCAGGCTTACCACAACATGCACACGGCTGTGTCTTAACCCAGCGCGTGTACTTTTCATTAACCCAGCGGCGACGTTTTGGGCGTAACATAAAAGACTCCGGCGACTCCGGATCCACTTTCAGCGCCAGCACCTTTTTCACTTTATCCTGGATGATGCTGGTGGCAGGAACCGAAGGCACAAGGTCACTTTCCCGGGTAACAGACGGCACAACAGGCTTCGGTAATCTCAGTGCCTTACGGGCTGCACTTTCCGGTAAGGCATCCGCCAGATCATTACGAATCAGCCACCAGCACAGTTCCGGCATTGTCACAACGTGACTATCATCAAAACCGAGATCCCGACGCACAACAGACAACACCCAGCGGGCACAGTTATCCGTTGCCATTGATTCCAGCCGTTCCGTGAACTGATCGCGCAGCTGGTTATCGCAGTGCCAGCACAGACGGATTGCACCCGGAGCGTGTCGCATTGTGGTCATGTTCTCGCTGTGCCAGTCGGAATGAGGCCACTGGCAGCCTTTTTCACGAAGTAACCAGCTTTCAAGACATTCCACGCCACCAGCACGACGGATCACTGCCTCATTGCGGAACACGGCCCGAACGGCAGGATCATCCGCCAGCGGTTGTGATGCCGCCGGAACGGCACCACTGGCGAAAGATGAGTAACCTTCCGGCTCAGGCTCCAGCAGAACACGCCCCTGCATAAACAGGGGCATCAGCTCTGAACCTGGCCTGAACAATACGATCCCCATACGCGGGGCAATTTCAGGGGTCAGTAGTGCTCTCACGGTCACCTCAATGAACGGTATCGAGCAGCTTTAACAGCTCAGGGAATCGGGATTCGAAGAAATGCGGCTGCGTCTCGCGCGGATTTGCGGGACTGGTGATGTTTTTGCCGAACATGCAGCCTTTCGCTGTCAGCGACCAGAATTTTTTGATGTTGTTAATCGCAGTGCGGCTGTATCGTTCACGTTGTTCAACGATCCCCAGCTTCGCCATCTGGTGATATGCCTGATTAGCTGTCAGGCGGATACCATACTGCTTCAGCAGTGCACTCAGCGACAGCGTGGGGCGACTTGAGCCATCAGGCGCGTCAGCAGGAGCATCAATGGCATAGCGCGGTGCCAGATTCGGTAAGCCAACAGCCTCCTGAAGCTTCTGACAGGCTCCAAGCACTGATGAGTTAGACAGATTTAATTCCCGGCGCATAAAGTCCAGCAGGATCACGCCAGCCTGCATCTTGTCAGCAGCCTGTCCGGATAATTTTTCCGGTGCGCTGGTTACCATGTCGAAAGTACGGATCACCTTCAGATGGAATGACGGGCTGATCCACATTGCATAGGCATACACCAGTTCTTTGCAGACATACGTCCCCTGGTTATTTCCGCCATTAATGACGCTAACTGGTTGATTTTGTTCCAGAGGCGGAATTCCACCCTCGGTGAAAAGTTGTTCAATCAATTCACAGGTTTGCTTATTGGAGAGCCAGTATTTCGGGCGGTTTTTTTGTTCTCCCCCGGCAGCCCTGTGCAGATCGTTCAGGCTGTAACGCCCATAAGCATCACGACGAACTTCAATACCATCAATGACCATCAGATTATTCATACTTCGTTTCTCCTCTTGATCAGGCGGCTGCACCCGCCGTTTTCTCGTACTTACTGATGGTGATCTCGACCTTCCCTTCCGGGATAACCGGTCCCCACTCCACCAGCATTCTTTTCACCTGACTGTCGTCTTCCCACACACCCGCGTGGGTCAGGGCGTCAAACAGCGCCTTGTTATAGTTGTCCAGATCGCGGATCCGGTTATCCGGAGGAAACAACACGATCTCCACTGAAGCAGGTGCCGACGTTGGTTTTGGCAGACGACGTAACTGCTCAACTATTGCTGCGCACGCCGCGCTCTGGAATTTTCGCCCCGCCGCGCTTATCAGGCTCTTACCAGCAAACGCCCCTTTGTTGGGATGTCGCCAGTACGTGTTCACGCTGGGCGGAAAAGGCAGGATCAGCTTCATACTTTCAGGTCCCTCTCATGTAACCAGTGGGTTGCACGCAGCCTTGCGTTTTCCTCACCGGCAAGCAGTGAGCGGATAATCCCGACCGCCTCTCTGTCGTCGTCCTTCACTGCGGTATGAAGCGTTATCCCCCGGGCCACGCCACGCTTTATCGTAATGACGCCTTTTTTCTCCAGTGCGCGAAGATGCTCCACCGCTGCATTCACTGAACGGTATCCCAGCATGGTTGCCACCTCCTGATTGGTTGGCGGGAAGCCACGTTCTTTCTGGTAAGAAATCAGCATATCCAGCACCTGCTGCTGGCATTGAGTTAACGTCGTCATGCTGCCATCTCCCTGACCAGTTTTTCCGCCTGCTGGCGAACCTGCACCAGAAAGGCTTCACCACATGCCTCAAGTTCATCGCGCCCGATGTAGCTGATTGCCGGTCCCTTCCAGGTCTTGTCGAAAACAGCAATAGCACCAGCGAAGAAAGCTCCTGTCGGCACCTGCTTCTCATCCTTCGGGATAAACCAGGCAGGCAGTTCAAAACCAATACGCCCGCGAATAAAAGCAATATGGTCCGCATCTTCCGGCCACCACACTTCGCTGGTGGCAGCTTTGATCAGGAAAACATAGCGCCCGCCCTTATCACGCATGGCACTGGTATGTTTCATGATGTAACGCATGCCGGTGATGTATTGCCCCTCATGCTGACTGGCGCGGCTGTATGGGGGATTACCAAAGGCAGCACCTTTAAGCTCCGCAAGACGTTCTGACCAGTCATGCGCCAGCGCGTTATCTTCCGCCGTGTAATACGCGGCACATTTGGCGTTATCACCGTCAGTGAACAGATCCAGAACAAACGGGCCAAACAGGGTGTTAATTCCCCAGAAAATGTTGTCCGGCGTGCGCCACTGATCGCCCACTTCCTTCAGTTCATGGGCTGGTTTGTTCCGCAGTTCCACCAGCGCCTGGCAATATTTATTACTCATTAAGCCCCCACGTAATTCCCTGACAGATACCACTCTTCACCCGATGCAGCGCGCTTGCTGCTTTTCCGTAAGCACCGCTCACGGCGCGCCAGAAAATTGTTTCGTTCTGACTGGGAGTGGCTTTCACGGAATGCCGCCATCCACACGGTTGCAGCACGACGGTATAAGCCCTTGGACTCCAGTTCTTCAGCCTGGCGGGTCAGGCACAAAATCACCCGGGGATCGTTAGTGCCGACATAGAAATTGCGCACAGGTCTGGTTTCACGAACTGGTTGTGGTTCCGGCTCCTGCGCTCTCTCAGTCAGGCGTGGGAAATGTCTGCGTGTATCTCCTTCACAACGGTGAGCCACACGCCCACTCTGACGTAACTTGCTTGCTGACTGCAGAACGCGCTGCCGTGAGTAACCTGCAAAAGCATCCGCAATGTCTCCGGAAGTACACCCCGGATGGGCTTCAATGAATTTCTGAGCTTCATTCAAAAGACTCATGATCACCCCCTGAATCCTGCCGGGATCTGGCTGTAGTCCACATTGTCGTAACTGGCTTTGAAGTACGGGTCTTCGCGTTTTTCTGTGTGCGTGCTGACGGACGGCGATAAGCGCAGGGAAAGCTCATCCCATTTTTCCCGCAGCTTCGACGGGCTGAGCACGTTACGGCACCAGAACGGATCGCGGCTGACGCGGCTGTACATCTCGCAGATTTGTTTGTGAGTACGCCCATCCTGTACACACATCAGGCGAATTTCGTTTGCCCAGGCTGTCCAGTTCGGTTCTTTAGGACGTACCACTTCGCCGTCACATTCGGCGGCCTGCTCGTACAGAGCGATGATTTTTTTCCAGAGCCACTGTGCGCAGGTCAAATCATCCTGCGTTCCCCACTGGCGCTTTTTAGGGCTGAATACAACCGCATCAGGATGGCGAGTTAAAAAATCCTGTTCAGCCATCTGCGTGTCCGGTTGCGAAGCGTCCGGACGAGAAGAGGTTTTATTCTCTGTAGTAATCTCTGTTGTATTCTCTGTAAGATCATTGGGCCATTTTGACCCGATGACAGCGTGTCGTTTTGAACCAATGGATCGTGTCATTTTGCGCCCATCCATCAGGTCACTTTGACCCGATGGAGAAGTGCATTTTGACCTGATGGATTCGTTCACTTTGACCTCTTCTAGAAGCTCACTTTCATAGTTGATCGTGTAGAAGTTGGTCATGTCACGCTTCGATTTATTGAGTTGCTCGCGACGCAAAACCCCAAGTGATTTCAGGCTTGCAAATGTGCGTTTCAGAGTGGACTCTGACCAGAACGGAAACTGCTCCAGCCACTGTTCTGTCGTGTTATAAACCCAGCGAATTCCGCCATGCTCAGTGCCGGAATTCGTTTCATTCAGCCAGTAATGAAGCTGCTGCAACACAATTGCCTCATTCAGACCAATACGGCATGCAAGATCACGATTTATCACAATGGGCTGGGATGTCATTAACAGGCTCATGACCGACCTCTATTTCCCTGAATTTACGACGAAACTGTTCGAGCGGGCTGAAGCACTCATGTTCATAGCCTTCACGGAGGTAGATAACCCGTTGTGTTTCCGGCTCCCAACGAATGACTCTGACGGGCACTCCGTAGTGATCTTTGAACCAGCGGTTAACTTGTCGCAAAGGACTGTCTCCTTCTGCCGGTTGAAATCACCCACAGCCCACTCTGCAAAGCTGTGGGTTACAATTTCCCTGTCACCTGGTACATTCACTGCATAGCAATATTCCACCTTCGCTTTTCCACCCGGTACAGGAAGCGCAATCAGTTGCGAACGACGGTAGTGTGTTGTTAAACTGTTCATGCGTTAGTTTCTCCACAACCAGAAGCAATCGACGCCACGACGCCCGGAGCTGCACACTCGCGGGCGTTACTCTTTTCCGGCGCACAAAAAACACGAAATAACAGTGTTAAATGCTCCTGCCACTTCGCCATTACTTGGTAGCTGTTCTCTTCGATTTGCTCACGCTCAGCTTGGTCAATAACTCCATCAGCAGTTGCCTTGCGTAAGTACTGGGAATGCTTGCCAATCCATTCTATTGACTCCATCAGCCGCTGATTAATGTCACCATTGTCAATGTCATCAATGACCACCAGCGGCACAAACACCCCATTACTACGACGGGCTATTGCATCCGTTACATGCCTGGTACCACTGGCATCCTGTAAAACCATGGCCCACTCAAGTGGAAAAATTTGATCCCCACCGCTACGCAGTCTGTTATGCAATTGATCTTTTGCTGGGGTGATATCATCAGATTTATACAAACCAAGAATTTCTGCTGCTTCCTCATAGCCATGAGGTAAATCAGCAATCGTTCTTCGTATTGCTGCCACCAGCCATGCTGGTTGCTTATCAACTTTCCATTCAGGTTCTTTACCCACGTTTAAGCCCTCATATCTGTGGTTTCTGTAAATCGATTTATCCATTAGATTTTTCATAAAGCTCAGGTTTAAATGGCAACCGTCCGCAAGTTCTATATGCAGCCTCTGCTGCACGTCCTTTTGGAATTAACTGGCCAGGACGGTTTCGCCACTGATAAACGGCTTCAGTTGTTATGCCGAAAAAAGCAGCAACTTTCTCAATGCTGCCGAAGTAGCTTTCGATATCGTCAGTCGTCATATGCCCTCCAAACTAAGTTTTATTAGATGTTAATTATCAATCTATCTTAGGTCAATAAAAACTAAGATTACTTAGTAATTAAAGAAATGGTGCTCCTATGGAAACGGTTGGTCAGCGTATAAAAGCTCTGAGAAGAGTTACCAGAACGTCCCAGAAAGAATTGGGTAAATTTTGTGGAGTAAGTGACGTTGCTGTGGGGTACTGGGAGAAAGACATCAATGTCCCTGGTGGGGAAGCACTTTCAAAATTAGCGAAGTTCTTCAATACGTCAATAGATTACATTCTTTATGGTGCGGAGTTTGAAGGCAAACTCGTCACAAACATGCGCAGAGTTCCTGTAATCTCGTGGGTTCAGGCTGGGCAGTTTACTGAGTGCAGGACAGCAGAAGTGTTTAGTGAAGTAGACAAGTGGGTAGATACATCATTAAAGATTGGTGATAACTCATTTGCATTGGAGGTTAAAGGCGACTCCATGACTAACCCTAACGGCCTCCCAACAATACCAGAAGGCGCAACAGTGATTGTAGATCCTGATGCAGAACCCCGGCATGGAAAAATAGTCATCGCTAGACTTGATGGAACAAACGAAGCCACAGTAAAAAAATTAGTTATCGATGGCCCTCAAAAGTTTTTAGTGCCATTAAATCCCCGGTACCCCAACATCCCGATCAATGGTAATTGCCTCATCATTGGTGTAGTCAAAGGAGTTCAATACGAACTCTAGCCCCCCTTTTCTCTAACCAAAACACCGAACTAAGAAAAGTTTGGTGTTTTCTCTTGCCATCAAAACTAAGTTAAGTTAGATTTTTATATCAAAGATAACGAACAGGCAGGACGCCCACGAAGTAGCCGACGGTGGCGTATGAATGACCGGATGATTCGCACATGGCAGGAGAGTGAATATGGATGGCAGTATCGACAACCAACGAGATGCCTGGCTTGTGGTGATTGAAGCAGCAAAAACTGCATTAAGCCAAGTTGAAAGCAGTAACTACAGAACAGTTAAACAAATGGCTTTGGGCTCTATTATCTATGCCTTTGAAAGGCTGGGCTTTGATTTTGAAGCAACGAGTATTCTGTCAGAACAACATGAAAAAATGAATAGAGAAGACGCCGCAGCCTATATCGGCGTAGAAGCGCAAACCTTAGCTAATTGGGCTAGCACAGGAAAAGTTCGAATACCTTTTTTAAAAATCGGTAGAAAGGTTATTTACCTAAAAAGTGATCTTGATGCCTATCTTGCCTCATCGAAGGCAAATACCACCAAGTAGCTCACGTACCTACCACCTCGCCTGATGTGGCTAAAAGCAGGCACATAACAGCTAAGTATTTTCAACCAGAGAGAATCCTTAGCGTTGTGGTGAATGCGGCTCAGCGCACGCGGGTTAAGGTTGAGACTGACAGTCGACCTTCTGTGGATACCCACCCGCCTGGTGTGCAACCTTCGCCAGGCACCGGGAGGCACCCGGCACCACAACAGCCACTGCTTTGGCGGTACCAGTTTGTACACTTGCTTCCGGCTGGTACCGCTCTTTTTACAAAACAGAGAAGAGCATCACCGGACGACGGGCTCATAACCCAATCCATCCGGGCGGCTGCCACCGCAGGTGTTCTTCTCTGTTTTGTGGAGAAACCAACCGACCTTGCAGGGTCGATATGATGAGGAGCAGCAAAATGGCTAGCGAACGCAGTACTGATGTGCAGGCATTTATCGGGGAGCTGGACGGCGGCGTATTTGAAACCAAAATCGGCGCAGTTCTCAGTGAAGTCGCTTCCGGTGTGATGAACACGAAAACCAAAGGGAAGGTCTCACTCAACCTGGAAATCGAACCATTTGATGAGAACCGTGTGAAAATCAAACACAAACTCTCATATGTTCGCCCGACTAACCGCGGGAAAATTTCCGAAGAAGACACCACCGAAACGCCGATGTATGTCAATCGCGGTGGTCGCCTGACTATTCTGCAGGAAGACCAGGGACAATTACTGACTCTTGCCGGTGAACCTGACGGAAAACTCCGCGCAGCAGGTCATTAATATCGTTCTTAATTAACTGATTATTTATCTCATCACTGAATATCTTTATATAGTGAGGACTTATTATGTCTCAGAACTTAGACGCAACCGCAATTAATCAAATCCATGCCCTTATTTCTGCTCAGGGTGTTAATGAAATTATCAGTAAGATTGGTGCCGATGCTGTGGCATTGCCTGAGAATTTCCGCATTCATGATCTGGAAAAATTTAATTTAAATCGCTTCCGTTTCCGTGGTGCGCTTTCCACTGCCAGCATCGATGACTTTACCCGTTATTCTAAAGATCTTGCAGATGAAGGCACCCGCTGCTTTATCGATGCCGATAATATGCGAGCCGTCAGTGTGCTTAACCTGGGTACTATTGATGAACCAGGTCACGCAGATAACACCGCCACCCTCAAACTGAAAAAGACAGCACCGTTTTCTGCTCTGTTGTCTGTTAATGGCGAGCGTAACTCCCAGAAGTCACTGGCAGAATGGATTGAAGACTGGGCCGACTACCTTGTGGGCTTTGATGCTAATGGTGACACCATTCAGGCAACCAAAGCGGCTGCGGCAGTCCGTAAAATCACAATTGAAGCAAACCAGACCGCTGATTTTGAAGACAATGACTTCAGCGGCAAACGCTCTCTGATGGAGTCTGTCGAAGCGAAAACCAAAGACATTATGCCAGTGGCATTTGAATTTAAATGCGTTCCGTTTGAAGGCCTGAAAGAACGTCCGTTTAAATTACGCCTCAGCATTATCACTGGCGATCGTCCTGTACTGGTTCTGCGCATTATTCAGCTGGAAGCGATGCAGGAAGAAATGGCTAACGAATTTCGTGATCTGCTTGTTGAGAAATTCAAAGACAGCAAAGTAGAAACCTTTATTGGTACTTTCACCGCCTGATTTCATTACTGCAAATGCCCCTGCGGGGGCATTTATGGAAACGTAATTAACTCAATAATCACCGGATGGTGAGAGCTTCCTTTTAGCAGAATTCAGCGCGGTGCAGCGCATATAAAGTGGAGAACGAAATGTCATTTATTAAAACTTTTTCCGGGAAGCATTTTTATTATGACAAGATAAATAAAGACGACATCGTGATTAACGATATCGCAGTTTCCCTTTCAAATATCTGTCGCTTTGCAGGACATCTTTCACACTTCTACAGTGTCGCCCAGCATGCGGTGCTTTGCAGCCAGCTGGTGCCGCAGGAATTTGCTTTTGAAGCGTTAATGCATGATGCAACAGAAGCATATTGCCAGGACATCCCCGCGCCACTGAAACGACTTCTTCCTGACTATAAACGGATGGAAGAAAAAATAGATGCCGTAATCCGTGAGAAATACGGGTTACCCCCGGTTATGAGCACGCCTGTGAAATATGCCGATCTCATCATGCTGGCAACCGAACGCCGCGATCTCGGGCTTGATGATGGCTCTTTCTGGCCTGTACTGGAAGGCATCCCAGCAACAGAGATGTTCAACGTGATTCCACTGACACCGGGCCATGCCTACGGGATGTTTATGGAACGTTTTAACGAGTTATCGGAGTTACGCAAATGCGCATGAATGTTTTCGAAATGGAAGGGTTTCTTCGCGGGAAATGTGTACCACGAGATCTGAAAGTGAACGAAACAAATGCTGAGTACCTGGTACGTAAATTCGATGCGCTTGAAGCTAAATGTGCGGCACTGGAAAACAAAATAATACCAGTGTCAGCTGAACTGCCACCAGCAAATGAAAGTGTTCTGTTATTTGATGCTAACGGAGAAGGCTGGCTAATTGGCTGGCGTTCTCTCTGGTACACCTGGGGACAAAAAGAAACCGGAGAATGGCAGTGGACATTTCAGATCGGGGACCTTGAAAACGTCAATATCACTCACTGGGCAGTAATGCCGAAAGCACCGGAGAATAAGAAATGAGCGTAATAAAAACTCATACAGGAATTGTTATCACCCGAGACGGTCCGCAGGTAAAAAAACTGCACCAGACAAAACGGATGTGGGTCGTCGGAAAAAACGAGTTTTACCACAAAGAAACCGGACGCCGCCACTTTGCAGAAAATACGCGCCGCCGACTGCTGATCGACAGCATCAAGCCTATCGAGGTGAAGCATGTTTAAAAAGAACGAAAAATCTATCGCTCAAATTGCTGAGTATATCCCGCGTGCGTGCCGGGGTATGCAGTTGCAGGAAGCCAAAGCGCGCCTGGAGAAAAAAATTGCGCTCTATATCGATGACGGCTGTGATGCTGCCGTTCTTAACGCAGCGTTCGCGCCAGCTCTTAACAGTCATACGCGGGAGTCTTTTTTTTCGCGCATCGCAGCGCAGATCCGTAAAGGAGGCAACCAGTGAGCGAGATTAACTATCAGGCTCTGCGACTGGCGGCAGAAAATGCAACACCAGGCGAATGGTGTGCTGATGACTACCATGGAGTAATTGCCGATGCCGGACTGAACGCCAATTACTACATAGCATCATGCTCAGGACCAGATAATCGCGCCAATAAACGATTCATAGCCGCCGCCAATCCTGCCACCGTCTTGGCGCTGCTGGATGAGCTGGAAGCAGCAGAGAAGCGAAACGCTGAATTACAAAGCGAGAATGCATACATCCGCAACCGGTACAAAGAACTGGACCTATTAATCGGGAAAAACATTCTGGTCATGCAGGCTGCCATTATCGAATGGCAGGCAACTGGCGACGCTAAGAGCGGACTGGCATGGATTTATAACACACTGTTTGGCCCTGGCGAATTACCGGACGAATCTGAGAAAGATGCTCAGGCCTACTTTAATCGCAAATATGCACCGATTGACGAAAAGCTTATGGCGCTTCACAAGTGGTTTTGGGAACAAAGTGAAGCCGAGCGCGCCGCCGCCAACATTGGTGTGAAGGGGAAGTGAGATGAACGGACAAATCTCAATTGTTCGACCGGGAGCATGTGACGATTGCGAGATACGAATGATTATTCGTCTGGCGAGGGGGAAAACAATAACTGCTCTCATTACTCCTGAAAATCTCGCATTAGCATTAACAGGAAAGTCAGACCTGCCAGTAGAGCTAAAGCTGCGAAATGTTGAGATTAAGGTGAAATAGTTATGAATACTATTACCAAAGAATGGTTACAGAACACGATTACCGGAATTGAGTCGATAATAGACGATAAATCGTTTGTATGTAGTGAAATAGCATTCGAAATAGGTCAGGTTAACAACATACTTACCGCATTTAAAATTGCACTGGCATCGCTGGCAGCAGTATCGGATGAACGGGCAGCCTATGAATTATTTATGGAGAAACGTTTCGGGGAATCTGTAGATCGCCGCAGGGCAAAAAATGGTGATAGAGAATACATGGCATGGGATATGGCGCTTGGCTGGATTATCTGGTGTCACCGCGCCGCCATGCTTCAGGGAGGCCAACCTGTAAACCAAACTTACAACTTGCCAGAATTAATCGAAGGCATGGAAGTTTCCATTGATGTTAGCACTTGTGATGCTGATTTAGGTAATCGCTATTTCGGCACCGTCACCGAGGCGTTAGAACTTGATACGGCCAAGAATGGTTACATCCTCCTGGTTCAGGACGCAGAGCCAAACTTCGATGTAAATGGCAACTCTCCGGGAACTCCGGATAGTTGGATAAGCTGTAGTGATCGAATGCCTGAAAAGGGCCAGAACGTGCTTATTTCGGTGAATTTCGATAGCTCTCTGGTTGAACCGCTAATATGCTCCGCACGCTATACCGGAAGCACCTTTCGGCGCGGAGATGCAACGATTAAGCCGGGTAATGGTATTGAGCAAGCAACTCACTGGATGCCGCTACCGGAACCGCCGCAGGAGGTGAAGTGATGAACAACTTAATGATCGACCTTGAGACGATGGGGAAAAATAAGGATGCACCGATCGTTTCCATTGGCGCGGTGTTCTTCACTCCAGAAACCGGAGACATCGGACAAGAATTCTATACGGTTGTTAGCCTGGAAAGTGCTATGGGGCAAGGAGCTACACCTGACGGCGATACCATCCTGTGGTGGTTGAAACAAAGCCCTGAAGCACGAGCTGCAATCTGTATTGATGATACTTTGTCGATCAGCGATGCTCTCTCAGAACTAAATCATTTCATTAACCGGCACGCAGCCAATACGAAATATTTAAAAGTCTGGGGTAACGGGGCCACCTTCGACAACGTAATTTTACGTGGAGCTTATGAGCGAGCAGGACAAATCTGCCCGTGGGCATACTGGAATGACCACGATGTACGCACGATCGTTACGCTTGGGCGTTCCATCGGATTCGACCCCAAAATGGACATCCCTTTCGATGGCGAACGGCACAACGCCCTAGCCGATGCCCGTCATCAGGCAAAATATGTTTCCGCTATCTGGCAGAAATTAATTCCTGCCACCAGCACAGAATTATGATTTTCCCGGGTGCAGCCGGTTTTGATGGAGAAAATTATGAATACCTTGTTTTTACTGATGGCTGAATTCAATACCCCTAACATTGAACTCTCAGCAGTTAGCCAAAAGTACTTTGGCATGAGTCCAGCCACGGCAGAAGCAAAAGCAAACGCTTGTAAGTTGCCCGTTCCAACATATCGCATCGGCACATCACAAAAAGCAAAACGTTGCATCAATATTCAGGATCTTGCGGAATACATAGACAAAAGGCGAGAAGAAGGGCGTGCTGAGTGGGAAAGGGTCAGAACCCATAAACAAAGGCTCATTTAAATAGAATATGAATAAACCCATCCAAAGATGGGTTTATTCATAATGTTGAAGAGCAGCGAGTATCAGTTTTTTATGCCGTTTAACCATAGTTTTAGATATCTCAACTGCACATCGAACTTGTCTCATACAATGATCTGTAATGCGACCTTTTAGCACGTCACCATATTGGATGGCTATTTTCTCTTTAATAATTTCAAGATCGAAAGCAGCATGAGCCTCAATGCAATTAACAAATGAGTCCCATTTAAGAAAATCATGGTCCTCTCTATTAATTTCGACCTGACAAGCCATAAGATCATTGTTTCTCTTAATAAATTCATTTATATCTGAATTTATTAGAAGAACTAAAAGAGGTTCACAGCAAACAACCACCATATATTTTACTTTAGGTGGGGTCGTAAAATCACAATGAAGATACAATACATCACCGGGTGATATACCTCTTTCACGACTAAAATTAGCCTTAAAATCAGGAGGGAAACAATCACCCAGCATAAGTATCAATATCCGTTCTTCAGATAATCCAGTATTAATTTGCTATTTTTTAGCTGTGCAACTATCGATTCCAAAGACATCTCACCATTGTGATCTGCCTGTTCCCATGCCGCGTCATGGCTCATGGTTCTGATAGCTTCAAAGGACATGTTTCCAAGCATCGCGATAGACTTATCAATACACTCTAAATCTGAGTCACTAAAAAAGTCTTCATCAGCTTCACGGCTCGGCACAATCGTCATACCTGATACAGAAAATGCTTTTCGCACAGAATCGACATCACAACCATTAGGAATGTAACGTCCATCTCCACGAGCAATTTTTATAATATCGTATGTGTTGCTTGCTACAGGCCCATCCTTCATAGCGTTATAGTGATCGCCCGTTATGAGGCGTCCAAAACTTTCAAGGTGAAACCTGTCAGCATAATAAAGAATTTTTCCGACATGATAGATATCTGGGATCGGTGCTTTAGAGGCGACGTACAGAATGGCCTCTAAAGCCTTTTCTGAATCAAACCTTACATTTAGCATCAATACACCCTTCATCCAAACAACATCGTCAAGCTCTGGCAAATGCAACCGCATCCGCCTTCTACAATCTTAAAGTCTTCACCTACGCTAGGTCAATTGAAGTGATGAGCAAATGATGCTTTCTAAGAAGAACAGGTTCCCAATAGGCTCCCACAAAGTGTATAACTACTTGTTTTTCAAAAACGGTACATCCTATCGAGCATCGGGGCAATGGAGAAACGGTATGCGGAATAAGCGGTTTGTGATTCTGCTGACATGGCGTTTTTTTAAGCACCTGGTGAATTGGGGGCGCTACTATAGCATAACGAATATGCGATCAGGCAATGTGACAGCTATGACGCCCTGTTCTCGGCGTTTAAGTGAGAACTATGGTAAAGTAAGGACATTCTTAACCCCACTTTGAGGTGCCCAATGGAAAAGACCACAACGCAGGAGTTATTAGCGCAAGCTGAAAAACTCTGTGCACAGCGTAATGTGCGCCTGACCCCGCAGCGCCTTGAAGTGTTGCGCCTGATGAGTCTGCAGGAAGGAGCAATCAGCGCCTACGATCTGCTTGATTTACTGCGTGAAGCAGAGCCGCAGGCCAAGCCGCCAACGGTTTATCGCGCACTCGATTTTCTGCTTGAGCAAGGGTTTGTGCATAAAGTTGAGTCCACCAACAGCTATGTGCTCTGTCACCTGTTCGATCAACCAACGCATACTTCAGCTATGTTTATTTGCGATCGCTGCGGCGCAGTGAAAGAAGAGTGTGCGGAAGGTGTGGAAGACATCATGCATACGCTGGCGGCAAAAATGGGTTTTGCCCTGCGGCATAATGTGATTGAAGCGCATGGATTATGTTCAGCATGTGTAGAAGTGGAAGCGTGTCGTCATCCTGAACAGTGCCATCATGACCACTCTATTCAGGTGAAAAAGAAACCGCGTTAAGAGGGCGTACATCCTTGTACACGTCGGGCAGGAGGGATTAATTACCAGCGGTATTCATTGCGGGTTTCCCAGTCTACGACCTCTTTCTCTGCCTGATCTTTCTGGTAACCGTAGCGTTCCTGGATTTTACCCACTAACTGATCACGTTTACCTTCAATGACCGTCATATCATCATCGGTCAGTTTGCCCCATTGCTCTTTCACTTTACCTTTGAACTGTTTCCAGTTACCGCCGACTTCGTCTTTATTCATATTCAAGTCCTCATCGTTAGGTGGTGAATGAGAGTACGCTCGCTTTTCTTCTGAACGTGGGATTAAGTGTAGTCAGGAATTTGGCTTAGGATTATTTATTCAGAATATTTAACCGTCACGCTCCGGCAAACCAGGTTCCGTTGCGCCAGTGACGACGCCAGATAGCCGCCAGAGAAAGCCCGCGCAGCGCCAGAAAGACGGTTAACGCCAGCCACAAACCATGATTACCCAGCCACGGCAGCGTAAGGAGCGTCAGCGCAAAACCTGCGGCGGCCACCGCCATACTGTTACGCATTTCGGCTGCGCGCGTTGCGCCTATAAACATGCCGTCCAGCAGATAACACCAGACGCCAACCAACGGCAAAATCACCTGCCAGATAAGATAGCGGTCAGCCAGTTGCTGAATCTGGGTTAACGACGTCAGCAACGCAATGATGTGTTCCCCTGCCAGCAAATAAATCACAGAAAACAGCAACGCTACGATCCCCGACTGGCGGCACGCTGCGCGCCAGACATCCAGTAACTGGCTCCCGTCGCGCGCACCGTATGCCTGACCTGAATGCGCTTCAACCGCGTAGGCAAAACCATCCAGCGCATAGGCGGTAAAGGTGAGTAGCGTCATCAGAACCGCGTTAACGGCGATAATGTCACTTCCCAGTCGCGCGCCAAGTACCGTTATTGCACCAAAACAGAGTTGCAGCAGCAGTGAGCGCAGCATAATGTCGCGGTTAAGCGCCAGCAAGCGACGGACGTTTCCTCGCCAGGCTGTTTTCAGCATTTCGCCGGAAATACCGCGTAGTTTAAGGATTTTACGCACCATTAGCAGACCAATCAGCAACGTCGCATATTCTGCGATGACCGTTGCCAGCGCCGCGCCCTGCACGTTCATATGCAGCCCCATCACCAGCCAGACATCCAGCACAATGTTGAGAATATTACCCACCACTAACAGGACAACCGGCGCACGGGCATATTGCACGCCGAGCAACCAGCCAAGTAATACCAGGTTTGCCAGCGACGCCGGTGCACTTAGCCACCGAATTTCAAGAAAGCGCCGCGCCTGTTCCAGCACGGCTTCACTGCCACCAACAATATGCAGCGCCAGATCGATAATCGGTGTACGCAACAGAGCAATCAACGCGCCAGCCCCCAGCGCCAGTAGCAACGGCTGCACCAGCGCACGCGCTAATGCCTGAGGATTTTTGGCACCATACGCCTGCGCAGTAAGCCCGGTAGTGCTCATGCGCAAAAACAGCAACAGCATAAAGAGAAAGCTGGTCGCCGTTGCGCCAACCGCCACGCCGCCCAGATAAACCGGACTATCAAGATGACCAATTACCGCCGTATCAACCAGCCCCAGCAACGGAACGGTGATATTGGAGAAAATCATAGGTAAGGCGAGATGCCAGAGAGCTTTATCAGATGAAGTGAGGAATGCCATGCAGACAAGCCTGATGAAGAGAGATGAAAAACAAACCGCGACGCCAGGCGGCATCGCGGTATCAGAGATCTGTTACAGCCAGTCGCCGTTGCGAATAACCCCAACGGCCAGCCCTTCAATGGTGAAGCTCTGCTGACGAAGGTCAACGACAATCGGTTTAAACTCGCTGTTTTCTGGCAATAATTCGACTTTATTGCCCTGTTTTTTCAGACGCTTAACGGTAACTTCGTCATCAATACGTGCGACAACGACCTGACCATTACGTACATCCTGAGTTTTATGCACTGCCAGCAAGTCGCCATCCATAATACCGATATCTTTCATCGACATTCCGCTGACGCGCAGCAGGAAATCGGCATTCGGCTTGAACAAGGAAGGATCGACCTGATAATGACCTTCAATATGCTGCTGCGCCAGAAGCGGTTCACCGGCAGCCACACGACCTACCAATGGCAACCCTTCTTCCTCTTCCTGCAACAAACGAATCCCACGCGATGCGCCGGAAACAATTTCAATTACGCCTTTGCGTGCCAACGCTTTCAGATGTTCTTCTGCCGCGTTTGGGGAACGGAACCCCAAACGCTGCGCGATTTCCGCACGCGTCGGCGGCATACCTGTCTGGCTGATGTGATCACGAATGAGATCAAACACCTCTTGTTGCCTGGCCGTTAACGCTTTCATTCCGCCCCCTGGGTGTATATACAGTTATGCTGTGAGTATATACAGCAAAAGGCGATTTTGGAACCATAAACTACACAATAAACCAGAGATTTATCGAATTCTGGAAGGGTTATCCAAAATGCGACCATAACAGAATGACCCAGGTTGCCACAGCGACGATAATCGCGATCAGCACCGCTGCGGACCCCATATCTTTCGCCCGCCCGGAAAGTTCGTGGTATTCAGAGCCAATACGATCAACCACCGCTTCGATGGCGCTATTGAGAATTTCCACAATCATCACCAACATGACGGAGCTAATAAGCAGTACGCGGGTTATCGCGTCCACATCCAGCCAGCAAGCAATGACCACCGCCAACAATACCGCCACGCCTTCCTGACGGAATGCCGCTTCGTTGATCCATGCAGCGCGTAAACCTTTCCAGGAATAGCCAGCGGCTTTGATAATTCGAGTGAATCCAGTGGTATTATTGGCCATTGAAAGAACCTTTTTACATTATGAGCGTCAATATCAGTGTACCGTTGAATCCGATGATTCCGGTAGCGTAGCGCCGCGCGAAACATGAGCGGATACCACAGAATTTCCCATGACTTTCTGCTATCCTTCCCGCGCATTTGCATTATTAACCAGAGGCTTTACATCGTTTATGTCCGGCTGGCCACGAATTTACTACAAATTACTGAATTTACCATTAAGCATCCTGGTAAAAAGCAAGTCTATTCCGGCAGATCCTGCCCCGGAATTGGGGCTCGATACCTCTCGTCCAATTATGTACGTTTTACCGTACAACTCAAAAGCGGATTTGCTGACGTTGCGCGCCCAGTGCCTGGCGCATGATCTGCCTGATCCATTAGAGCCGCTGGAGGTAGACGGCACGCTACTGCCGCGCTATGTGTTTATTCATGGCGGGCCGCGTGTTTTCACCTATTACACGCCGAAAGAAGAGTCTATTAAGCTGTTCCACGACTATCTCGATCTGCACCGTAGCAACCCAAATCTGGATGTGCAGATGGTGCCGGTATCGGTGATGTTTGGTCGTGCGCCAGGACGTGAAAAAGGCGAAGTAAACCCGCCACTACGTATGCTCAACGGCGTGCAGAAATTTTTCGCCGTACTGTGGCTTGGTCGCGATAGCTTTGTGCGTTTCTCGCCGTCAGTTTCGCTACGCCGCATGGCTGATGAACACGGCACAGATAAAACTATCGCCCAAAAACTGGCGCGCGTGGCGCGTATGCACTTTGCCCGTCAACGTCTGGCTGCCGTGGGTCCACGCTTGCCTGCTCGTCAGGATTTGTTCAATAAGCTGCTCGCCTCGCGTGCAATTGCCAAAGCGGTAGAAGATGAAGCGCGCAGCAAAAAAATCTCCCATGAAAAAGCGCAGCAGAACGCTATTGCGCTGATGGAAGAGATTGCGGCGAACTTCTCTTACGAGATGATCCGCCTGACTGACCGTATTCTGGGCTTCACCTGGAACCGGCTCTATCAGGGAATCAACGTCCATAATGCCGAACGCGTTCGCCAGCTGGCTCACGACGGTCATGAGCTGGTGTATGTGCCATGCCACCGTAGCCACATGGACTACCTGCTGCTCTCTTACGTGCTGTATCACCAGGGGCTGGTGCCGCCGCATATCGCCGCCGGGATCAACCTGAACTTCTGGCCTGCCGGGCCGATTTTCCGCCGTCTGGGGGCGTTCTTTATTCGCCGTACTTTTAAAGGCAATAAACTCTACTCCACCGTTTTCCGTGAATATCTCGGCGAACTGTTCAGCCGTGGTTATTCCGTTGAGTACTTTGTGGAAGGCGGTCGTTCGCGTACAGGACGTTTGCTTGATCCGAAAACCGGCACACTGTCGATGACCATTCAGGCGATGCTGCGTGGCGGTACGCGTCCTATTACGTTGATTCCGATCTACATCGGTTATGAGCACGTCATGGAAGTGGGTACTTACGCCAAAGAACTGCGCGGCGCGACGAAAGAGAAAGAGAGCCTGCCGCAGATGCTGCGCGGTTTAAGCAAGCTGCGTAATCTCGGTCAGGGGTATGTCAACTTCGGTGAACCGATGCCGTTGATGACCTATCTCAACCAGCACGTGCCAGACTGGCGTGAATCTATTGATCCTATCGAAGCTGTACGCCCGGCCTGGTTAACGCCGACAGTCAATAACATTGCTGCCGATCTGATGGTGCGCATTAACAACGCAGGCGCGGCTAACGCCATGAACCTGTGCTGTACTGCGCTGCTGGCGTCACGTCAGCGTTCACTCACTCGCGAGCAATTGACTGAGCAGCTGAATTGTTATCTCGATTTGATGCGCAACGTGCCTTACTCCACGGACTCTACCGTTCCTTCAGCCAGCGCCGGTGAGCTGATTGATCACGCGCTGCAAATGAACAAGTTTGAAGTTGAGAAAGACACCATCGGCGACATTATTATCCTGCCGCGTGAGCAAGCGGTGCTGATGACCTACTATCGCAACAACATTGCGCATATGTTGGTTCTGCCTTCGCTGATGGCAGCGATTGTGACGCAGCATCGGCACATCTCCCGCGAAGTGTTGATGGAGCACGTCAATGTGCTTTACCCAATGCTAAAAGCGGAGCTGTTCCTGCGCTGGGAGCGTGACGAGTTGCCGGGTGTTATTGATGCGCTGGCGAATGAGATGCAACGCCAGGGGCTGATTACGCTGCAAGATGATGAGTTACATATCAATCCGGCGCACTCCCGCACGCTTCAGTTGCTTGCCGCAGGCGCGCGTGAAACGCTGCAACGTTATGCGATTACCTTCTGGCTGTTGAGCGCCAACCCGTCGATCAATCGCGGTACGCTGGAGAAAGAGAGCCGCACTGTGGCACAACGTCTTTCCGTGCTGCACGGCATCAACGCACCGGAGTTCTTCGACAAAGCGGTGTTCAGTTCTCTGGTGCTGACGCTGCGTGATGAAGGATATATCAGCGACAGCGGCGACGCCGAACCGGCAGAAACGATGAAGGTTTATCAGTTGCTGGCGGAGTTGATTACGTCCGATGTACGCTTAACGATTGAGAGTGCGACGCAGGGCGAAGGGTAACTGATGAGCGTTGCCGGATGCGGCGAAAACGCCTTACCCGGCCTACTATGACCTGCAAATTCAATAAATTGCGATGTGTTATGTAGGCCTGATAAGCGCAGCGCATCAGGCAGCATTTCACAGAAAAAAAGCCGGATGACCATGATCATCCGGCTTTTTTACATCATCAGAAATGCCAGTAACTCATTGCCAGCCCTAAAAACAGTACCAGGCCAACATAGTTATTATTCATAAACGCTTTAAAACAGGCTTCACGCTCGCGGTTGGCAATCAGTTTTTGTTGATAAACAAACAGTGCGCCCGCGATCAGTATTGACCAGTAATATCCCCAGCCTAAGTCATTTAACTCGCCGATAATCGCCATCAGCACCAGCACGCCAATCTGCAAAATGCCGATAATCAACTTATCGTATTGTCCAAACAGGATCGCGGTGGACTTAATGCCAATCTTCACGTCGTCATCACGGTCAACCATCGCATACTGCGTGTCGTAAGCCACCGCCCACAGAATATTGGCGAGGAACATTAACCAGCAGCTTAACGGCACCGATTCACTCACAGCGGCAAAAGCCATTGGAATCGACCAACCAAACGCCGCACCCAGCACTACTTGCGGTAAATGGGTATACCGCTTCATAAACGGGTACACCCACGCCAACGCCAGTCCGGCAATCGACAACAGAATGGTCATCGTGTTCAGCGTCAATACCAGTAAGAACGAAATTAGCACCAGCACCACAAATAGCGTTCGCGCCTCTTTCTCCGTCACCGCGCCACTGGGAAGCGGTCGGTTTGCCGTGCGCTTAACATGACCATCAAACTTACGATCAGCATAGTCATTCACTACACAACCGGCGGCACGCATCAGCCAGACGCCAGCGACAAACACCGCCAGGATCCAGAGTTGGGGAACACCAGGTGTCGCCACCCATAGCGCCCATAAAGTTGGCCAGAGCAGCAGTAACGCACCAATTGGCTTATCCGTACGCATTAAGCGGTGAAACGCCAGCAGCTTATTTTGCGTCAGACTCCACTCCATATTTTTTTCCTCTTAGTACAACGGTGATGCCGGTAAAAACAGTTCGGTCAGCAGCAGCGGCTTACCACTTAATCGCAGGCGGGAACGTCGCCCCCAAAGTCCGGCATCACTGCCTATCTCAATAAAGTCACGAGTTAATGTCGATGATGTAAACAGATAGCGTCCTAACGGCGTTTTACCCAAATTTTGTAACGCCAGCTCGGGGCCGCTTAGCGTTGACACAGGAACGACAGTGCGACCGGCAAGCCACGGTTCTCCATCTGCACATAACAAAATCTCACGTAACCAGTAACGGGATTCTTTCGGCAGCAGCGGTAATTCTTCGGGGATTTCATTCTGTTCGACAAACCCTTCGCGGATCATCGTCACGCTCACCGTTTTTCCCTGCTGTTCAAAACGTTTGGTCATGGAATCTTCCAGCAACAACCAGTCGAGCAGTTGCGGTTCCAGCGCAGGGATCTCTGCAAAATAGCGCAGCGCACGCAGTTGCGTTAACGCAGGGTGTGACATGCCGAACTCTCCGTTACATAACGTAAAGGCATTGTATCGCAGAAAAGCGTTAACGGGAGATGTAAAGCATATTAAGTGATCTAATACGCAACAATAACGCAACAATCACAGGAGAGAGAGAAAAAAAGGTGCGCCCGAAGACGCACCAGTTGTTGCAAAATCAGCACTGTGGGGCGTAATTACCCCTTGCCTTTTACACTGCTGATAAAGGTGGAACGGGCAGATGTCGAGCCCAGGCGTTCAGCTTCATCAAGCAGTTTTAACGCCTTATCAACATCACCTTTCGCGACAGCGTTTTTAATCGCGGTATTAAAATAACTTTCCGTGTCGTTGAGCATAGGTTCACTTTTCTTCGCCGGTGCCGGAGCAGGTGCGGCGGCGGCTGGTGCCGTGTAGGTCGCCGGTGCCGCAGTGTTGCCTACCGTAACCGGAGCTGGAGCAGAAGAACCAAACAACGGCCCCACCAACACGCTGGAGCTGGAGTTGGTTTTCACTTTCAGTTTCAGCAGACCATCGGTGGTATGACGGGCAACCGGGTCTGGAATATCCGGCACCGAGTTACCAACACCTTTAGCATAGGCTTTTGCCGGATCGAGCAGTTGTGTCGTCTGCTGGAGATCTTTTTCAGTGGTAAAGACCAGCACATAAAGTTTCTGCTGCCCTAATGCAGGTGTCAGTCGCATAACGCCTTCCAGACGATCTGCACTCATCACGCCAGGTTCCTGGTAGGTGAAATAACTGCTGGGGAAGAAGGCCGATGGTGTCATGTTCTGATCAAGAATCAGCACGTTCGGCGCAAATACGCTGGTTTGTTTGTTCACTTCACTGGTCAGCGTCAGTGTCAGCTCGCCAATGTTTGCCGGGACGCTGTATGCGGCAACCGAACCGCTGATGCCAGGGACGTTCAGTTGTTGACCGCCAGTAGCTAACCGGGTGGTCTGGGTTTTAGATTGATCGACTGGTGTCCAGGTTAATTGTTGCAGCGCGGCAGATGGAATGGCTGGCGCATCGCTGGTGTTTTGCGGTACGTAGTTAACATCGGCAAGGCTGATTCCAGGCGCGCTTGCCAGCAACCCTGCTGATAAACAGAGGGCGATGAGACTTTTATTCATTTTCATTGTTTTCACCTCAAAATCTGGAGTTCAGCGGTAGCCAGGCAATAGCGCGCTTAACCCGATAATCAGAGGGGCTTATGCCCCTTATAGATAATGACAACCTGTTTTATGCCGGATGCGGCGTGAACGCCTTATCCGACCTACATTCGGCAGCGGTTGTAGGCCTGATAAGACGCGGCAGCGTCGCATCAGGCACTGGTTGCCGGATGCGGCGTGAACGCCTTATCCGACCTACATTCGGCAGCAGTTGTAGACCTGATAAGACGCGGCAGCGTCGCATCAGGCACTGGTTGCCGGATGCGGCGTGAACGCCTTATCCGACCTACATTCGGCAGCAGTTGTAGACCTGATAAGACGCGGCAGCGTCGCATCAGGCGTTGATTGCCGGATGCGGCGTGAACGCCTTATCCGACCTACATTCGGCAGCAGTTGTAGCCCTGATAAGACGCGGCAGCGTCGCATCAGGCGTTGATTGCCGGATGCGGTACAAGCACCTTATCCGGCCTACATATTGCTATTACCACCAGATTTCCATCTGGGCACCGAATGTCCACTCATCGCTATCACCGCGACCGAAGCTACCGCCTTCGAAATTCGCCGGAACAGCTTTGCCGTAGTTCGGGTTGGAAGAGGAGCTACCGTTGTAGTCATAACCCCATTTCTCATCCCACTTGGCGTAGGTTGCGAAGACACGAATAGCCGGGCGTGACCAGATGCTGTCGCCAGCCTGCCATTGTTGTGCGAGGGTGATTTTGTACTGATTGTTCTTGTCGCCAGTGCGCTGGGATTCGACGTTGTCGTAGCCCACTTCCAGCAAGGTACTCATGATAGGCGTCCACTTGTACATTGGACGAATACCGACGGTCCACCACTTGGTGCCGTTATCGTTATCCCAGTTGATATCCTGGTACATACCCACGTACATCATGTCCCAGTTGTCGCCCATGGAGATCGCACCGTGATCGAGGATACGCAGCAGGTGACCGTTATTGTTGATATTGTAGGCAAATTTTTCGTTATCAAACGCAACGCCAGAACCCTGCGACAGACCTTTACCCTGCGAGGTCATCGAGTCTGTTGCGTACTGAACAACAAACTTGTTGAAGCCTTTCAGGATGCTCTGGGTATGCTCGGCAGTGAACATCCAGCCATCTTTCGATGCGCCATCAACCAGACGATAGTTATCACGCAGGTTAGCGCGACCGTAGTCAACACCCAGTTCCAGGGTGCCGCCCGGGTTGATTTCCATCTGCGCTAAACGCACGTCGAAGACGTCGTTCGCAGTCTCGTTGGTATAGTCATAGATATTGTTGCTGGCGAAAGAAGAAGAACCGCCCGCTTCAGAAGAACGCGTTGCTGCCAGAGA
The DNA here is from genome assembly GCF_002965005.1 of Escherichia sp. MOD1-EC7011. NCBI lineage: Bacteria > Pseudomonadati > Pseudomonadota > Gammaproteobacteria > Enterobacterales > Enterobacteriaceae > Escherichia > Escherichia sp. MOD1-EC7011. Next base: position 48,646 of record NZ_PTRD01000020.1, on the reverse strand, counting down.
AAGTTTACCGAAGCCAACGTCGATGTTTTCCAGACCGGCACCAGGACCAGAAATATCCCAGTAGTAGAAGTCGATCATATGAACGTCATGACGCTGATAGAAACGCTTACCGGCCCAAATAGTGGCGCCTGGCAGCCATTCAATCAGGTTTTTCCCCTGCACGTTCGCTTCACGGAAGGCCGGATCGGTGGCTTCCCAGTCATTCTGTTGTGCTACGGAATAGGCCACGTTAGTGTCGAAATAGAAGCTCTTATCGCCCTCTTTCCACACTTCCTGACCCAATTTTAATTCAGCATAAGTTTCACATTCGTTGCCAAGACGGTATTTACTTTGAGCGCCAGTGGTCTGGAAACACTGTTGTTCACCGCCGCTCCCTGTCCAGCCGATCCCGGAACGAGCGTAACCGTGGAAATCCACAGCCATTGCCTGAGCAGACATTACGCCTGCTGCGACGGCAACCGCCAGAGGAAGTTTGCGCAGAGTAATCATCATTCTATCTCCTGAGTCATTGCTTTTCTTTTTTCACATCGCCTGTCACAGGCTTTGTGTCTTTTTTAGGGGTGCTTAAACGCCCGGCTCCTGATGCAGTCGACGACATGCAGTGCCATCCTCACGGAACAGATGGCAACGCTCTGGCGGCAGGCCGATAGCGAATGTGGCACCTTCTTCTACCAACACCACGTCAGACTGGCGGTACACCAGGTTTTGACGAATGGAAGGGATCTGGATATGAATTTGCGTTTCGTTGCCGAGCTGCTCGACCACCTGAACTTCCCCCTCAAGGATGACGTCGGCGATATCGCTTGGCAGTAAATGTTCCGGGCGAATGCCCAGCGACATGTTGGCGCCGACCTGAACGTTGTGGCTTTCAACCGGCAGCCAGACCTGCTGGAGGTTTGGCATCGGCAGCTCAACCTGGACTTGATCGATTGCAACGGCGGTCACTTTTACCGGCAGGAAATTCATTTTCGGTGAACCGATAAAACCGGCGACAAAGCGGTCGGCCGGATAGTGATACAACTCAAGCGGCTTCCCGACCTGCGCCACGCGACCGGCGTCCAGCACCACGATTTTGTCGGCCAACGTCATCGCTTCGACCTGGTCGTGGGTGACGTAAATCATCGTGCGCCCCAGGCGTTTATGCAGACGGGAAATTTCGATACGCATCTGTACACGTAGCGCGGCATCAAGGTTGGAAAGAGGTTCATCGAGTAAAAACACGCTTGGCTCGGCCACCAGCGTACGACCAATCGCCACACGTTGACGTTGTCCGCCGGAGAGCGCCTTCGGTTTGCGATCCAGCAAGTGCGCCAGTTGCAGCACTTCCGCCACCTGGTTAACACGCTGGTTGATGACCTCTTTCTTTGCGCCTGCTAATTTCAGGCCAAAAGACATATTTTCTGCCACAGACAAGTGGGGATAGAGCGCATAGGACTGGAACACCATGCCGACGCCGCGTTCTGCTGGCGGGGTATCGTTCATTCGTTTATCACCGATGAACAGGTCGCCGCTGGTGATCGTCTCAAGACCGGCAATCATGCGCAGTAAAGTGGATTTACCGCAGCCAGATGGTCCGACAAACACCACGAACTCACCTTCGTGGATGTCGAGATTGATATCTTTCGATACCACCACATCCCCCCAGGCCTTCGTTACATTTTGCAGCTGTACGCTCGCCATGCCCTTCTCCCTTCGTTACAACCTGTCATCGACAGCAACATTCATGATGCAGTGACTATGCGTCATCGGAAGATGGCTTAAATCCTCCACCCCCTGGCTTTTTTATGGGGGAGGAGGCGGGAGGATGAGAAGGTGGGGTCTGCATACTAATCCGAGGGAAAGTAAGGAAATTCGTGATATTGCTTGCAAAAAACATGGCAATTTTGTGTGCGCCTTACCGCAATACTGCCGTTTCTGCGATGCAGATCACATAAAACGAAGGTGGGGCGTAGGGGCAAGGAGGATGGAAAGAGGTTGCCGTATAAAGAAACTAGAGTCCGTTCAGGCGTTTTCACAAGCACTTCACCAACAAGGACCAGAGATTATGAAAATAAAAACAGGTGCACGCATCCTCGCATTATCTGTTTTGACGACGATGATGTTTTCCGCCTCGGCTCTCGCCAAAATCGAAGAAGGTAAACTGGTAATCTGGATCAACGGCGATAAAGGCTACAACGGCCTCGCAGAAGTGGGTAAGAAATTCGAGAAAGATACCGGAATTAAAGTCACCGTTGAGCATCCAGATAAGCTGGAAGAGAAATTCCCCCAGGTTGCGGCCACTGGCGATGGTCCGGACATTATTTTCTGGGCGCACGACCGCTTTGGCGGCTATGCCCAATCTGGCCTGTTGGCTGAAATCTCCCCAGACAAAGCGTTACAGGACAAGCTGTATCCGTTTACCTGGGATGCTGTACGTTATAACGGCAAACTGATTGCTTATCCGATTGCCGTTGAAGCGTTATCGCTGATTTATAACAAAGACCTGCTGCCGAATCCGCCAAAAACCTGGGAAGAAATCCCGGCACTGGATAAAGAACTGAAAGCGAAAGGTAAGAGCGCGCTGATGTTCAACCTGCAAGAACCGTACTTCACCTGGCCGCTGATTGCTGCCGACGGTGGTTATGCGTTCAAGTATGAAAATGACAAATACAATGTGAAAGACGTTGGTGTGGATAACGCCGGCGCGAAAGCGGGTCTGACCTTCCTGGTTGATCTGGTTAAAAACAAACACATGAATGCGGATACTGATTACTCCATCGCAGAGGCGGCCTTTAACAAAGGTGAAACGGCGATGACCATCAACGGTCCGTGGGCATGGTCCAACATCGATACCAGCAAAGTGAACTACGGTGTGACGCTGCTGCCGACCTTCAAGGGACAACCTTCCAAACCGTTCGTTGGCGTTCTGAGTGCAGGCATCAACGCTGCCAGCCCGAACAAAGAACTGGCAAAAGAGTTCCTCGAAAACTACCTGCTGACTGACGAAGGGCTGGAAGCGGTAAATAAAGATAAACCGCTGGGCGCCGTGGCACTGAAGTCTTACCAGGATCAGCTGGCGAAAGATCAACGCATTGCCGCCACCATGGATAACGCCAAGAACGGTGAAATCATGCCGAATATCCCGCAGATGTCGGCCTTCTGGTATGCCGTGCGTACCGCAGTGATCAACGCCGCCAGCGGTCGTCAAACTGTTGATGCCGCGCTGAAAGATGCGCAGGGTCGTATCACCAAGTAATGCTGTGAAATGCCGGATGCGGCGTGAACGCCTTATCCGGCCTACGAAACCGAAGCATATGTAGGCCTGATAAGACGCGTCAGCGTCGCATCAGGCGGTTGTTGTCGGATACGACGTAAATGCTTCATCCGACCAGGAAAAACGAACTGTACGTAAGCCTGATAAGGCGCGCCAGCGCCGCATCAGGCGGTTGTTGCCGGATGCGGTGTAATCATTTATCCGTCCAGGAATGAGGAAGAACCCCATGGATGTCATTAAAAAGAAACATTGGTGGCAAAGCGACGCGCTGAAATGGTCAGTGTTAGGTCTGCTTGGCCTGCTGGTGGGTTACCTTGTTGTTTTAATGTACGCACAAGGGGAGTACCTGTTCGCCATTACCACGCTGATTTTAAGTTCTGCGGGGCTGTATATTTTCGCCAACCGGAAAGCCTACGCCTGGCGCTATGTTTATCCGGGAATGGCAGGAATGGGGCTGTTCGTGCTCTTCCCTCTGGTCTGCACCATCGCCATTGCTTTTACCAACTACAGCAGCACTAACCAGCTAACTTTTGAACGCGCCCAGGAAGTTCTGTTAGATCGTTCCTGGCAAGCGGGCAAAACCTATAACTTCGGGCTTTATCCGGCAGGTGATGAGTGGCAACTGGCGCTCACCGATGGCGAAACTGGTAAGCATTATCTCTCCGATGCCTTTAAATTTGGCGGCGAGCAAAAGCTGCAACTGAAAGAAAGTGCCACACAGCCTGAGGGCGAGCGCGCAAATCTGCGCGTGATTACCCAAAATCGTCAGGCGCTGAGCAACATTACCGCCATCCTCCCGGATGACAACAAAGTGATGATGAGCTCCCTGCGCCAGTTCTCTGGGACACAACCGCTCTACACACTGGGCGATGACGGTACGCTGACCAATAACCAGAGTGGCGTCAAATATCGCCCGAATGACCAGACCGGCTTTTACCAGTCCATCACCGCCGATGGCAACTGGGGCGACGACAAACTCAGCCCCGGTTACACCGTGACTACCGGCTGGAAAAACTTTAGCCGCGTCTTCACCGACGAAGGCATTCAGAAACCGTTCCTCGCGATTTTCGTCTGGACCGTGATGTTCTCACTGATCACTGTCTTTTTAACGGTTGCAGTCGGCATGGTGCTGGCCTGTCTGGTGCAATGGGAAGCGTTGCGCGGCAAAGCTATCTACCGCGTACTGCTGATTCTGCCCTACGCGGTGCCATCGTTTATTTCAATCTTGATTTTCAAAGGGTTGTTTAACCAGAGCTTCGGTGAAATCAACATGATGTTGAGCGCGCTGTTTGGCGTGAAGCCCGCCTGGTTTAGCGATCCAACCACCGCACGGACGATGCTGATTATCGTCAACACGTGGCTGGGTTATCCGTACATGATGATCCTCTGCATGGGCTTGCTGAAAGCGATTCCTGACGACCTGTATGAAGCCTCAGCGATGGATGGCGCAAGTCCATTCCAGAACTTCTTTAAAATCACGCTGCCGCTGCTGATCAAGCCGCTGACACCGCTGATGATCGCCAGCTTCGCCTTTAACTTTAACAACTTCGTGCTGATTCAACTGTTGACCAACGGTGGCCCGGATCGTCTTGGCACCACCACGCCAGCCGGTTATACCGACCTGCTCGTTAACTACACCTACCGTATCGCCTTTGAAGGTGGCGGAGGTCAGGACTTCGGTCTGGCAGCAGCGATTGCCACGCTGATTTTCCTGCTGGTGGGTGCGCTGGCGATAGTGAACCTGAAAGCCACGCGAATGAAGTTTGATTAAGGGAGATAACAAAAATGGCAATGGTCCAACCGAAATCGCAAAAAGCACGTTTGTTTATTACTCACCTGCTACTGCTACTTTTTATCGCGGCGATTATGTTCCCGCTGCTGATGGTCGTCGCAATCTCGCTGCGCCAGGGGAACTTCGCGACCGGCAGCCTGATCCCGGAGCAAATCTCGTGGGATCACTGGAAACTGGCGTTAGGCTTTAGCGTTGAACAGGCCGATGGTCGCATTACGCCACCGCCGTTCCCGGTATTGCTGTGGCTGTGGAACTCAGTAAAGATCGCCGGGATTTCCGCGATTGGCATTGTGGCGCTCTCCACCACCTGCGCCTACGCTTTTGCCCGTATGCGCTTTCCAGGCAAAGCGACGCTGCTGAAAGGAATGCTGATTTTCCAGATGTTCCCGGCGGTACTCTCACTGGTGGCGTTGTATGCGTTGTTTGACCGTCTGGGTGAGTACATTCCGTTTATCGGACTGAATACCCACGGCGGCGTTATCTTTGCTTACCTGGGCGGGATTGCGCTGCACGTCTGGACGATTAAAGGTTATTTCGAAACCATCGACAGTTCGCTGGAAGAAGCGGCGGCGCTGGACGGTGCGACACCGTGGCAAGCCTTCCGCCTCGTACTGCTGCCGCTGTCAGTACCGATTCTGGCGGTAGTGTTCATCCTGTCGTTTATCGCTGCCATTACTGAAGTTCCGGTCGCGTCGTTGTTACTGCGTGACGTGAACAGCTACACCCTGGCCGTGGGGATGCAGCAATACCTCAACCCGCAAAACTACCTGTGGGGCGATTTTGCCGCCGCTGCCGTGATGTCTGCATTACCGATCACCATCGTCTTCTTGCTGGCTCAACGCTGGCTGGTCAACGGCCTGACGGCAGGTGGTGTGAAAGGTTAAAGATGTTGTTCTGCCAATGTTATGCCGCTGCACCCTCAACTTACGTTATCCCAACTTGTGACTGTTATTCGGCGCTCCCTGGAGCGCCTTTTTTTACTCCCGCTTCAGCCGTTTCGAATTACATAGCCATAGGGTGATCACCAGTAGCAGGATCGCTGCCGAGTAGATCAACACATCCAGTGGCGATTTATGATCGACGATGATCAAGCGCACAATGGCGGTGATCCCGATATAGACAAAGTAACGTAAGGGAAAGTGAAAGCCGGATTGAAAATACTTCACAATCAGGGCAATAAATTCGAAATAGAGAAAGTAAACCACCAGCCCTTCCACCAGCTCATATTTGCTGGTTTGTTCTGGCGCGAACAGCACATCAGCCAGATGCACCGTTTCTTTGCCGAGGAATACGACCAGAATCAGGCCGAGGCACAGCAGGCCAAGATTGAGAACGGTCTGCAAAATGGTGGAGATAAACTCCACGCGCGGACGAGATAACGACGTCATAACAGCCCTCCAACTCAGTGGCGAGCTTCCTGTATAACGCAAAAATGTGACGGGGATCTATATTTTTTGTGTATGTTTTGTTCAACCTGGTGTTAGATGGTGCCTCCCGCCAGCGCCGGATGCGGCGTGAACGCCTTATCCGTCCTACCCGTAGGCCGGATAAGCCGCGTCTGGCGGCGCATCCGGCAAGACACACAGCCTCAAAAAATCACCCATTCAGGTGATTCCCGGCCACCAGCAAAGCGCGAAAAATCGACAATGTTCCTCTGGAACAAATGAAACGTAACCTGATAAAGGTGGTAAAAATGAAGCCTTATTTTGCTGCTTTGTTGTTATCAGTCTCTGTTCTTCCTGCTTTTGCCGGTCCGCTCGGTACTGCTGATAAAGCCGACCTTCCGCAAAGCAATGTCTCCAGCCCAATGATGGCTCAGTCGCTCAGGCAATCAGACCTGCAACCGATATCGACGGACAGGAAGACAGAATGTTTTCGCCTTTACACACCAGATCGCAAACCGGGGGTGAACTGCGTCCCTGATGGCTCGACAGGCCATTAAGAATGAGGGTGCCAGTGATTGCGAAAACTGGCACCTTTCCCACGGCTTAGCGGAAATTCACGCTTCGGTCGCTGGTCATGTCATACAACTGGAACTTACGCCCAAGTTGCTGACCACCGTCACGCGTCAGCGGCGTCCAGCCAATTGCCGCACGGCTGCGTGTCGGGCCAGACGAGAAGAGATCCAACGGCACAGAGACATACACGCCTTTGGTGAAGTCCCCTTCTCCGTACTCTTCTTTCGAAACATTCGTGATCGTGGCATAGCCACCCACCACCACGCCGCTATCAAAGCGTTTGGCTATTTCCAGCGTGCCGCCTTTATCCCCTGCCAGATACTGCCCGACGCTCGCTTTCACCAACACGTCCTGGGCGAAAGATGGCGTCCAGTAGGCGGTCAGATGTCCGGTTTTCACGCTGTAGTCGGTGAATTTCATCATATCTTTTGCACTACGCCAGTCGCGCTGTTTAACGTAGTTGGCATCCAGACCAAACGCCCAGTTGCTGTCCAGCGGGCGATACAACACTTCTGCCCCCGCACCGCCAAACATGGTTTCGAGATAACCTCCATAGACCTGACCGTAGAAGCCGTTGCCCAGATGCTGGAAGTAGTTGGCTTGCAGGTTATTCACATAGACATCGTTCTGCACATACTCGCGCACATGGGTACGAACGCGCGGTAAGTGCGAGTCCTGCGGCGGATTGGTGTAGTTAAACTTGTCGTAGTTGTTGGCAAGATTTGCAAACAGGCTGCCGGTGGTCAGCAGATGGTCCGTCAGCCACAAATCTGCCGTTCCCATCACGCCCAGCTGATACATGTAAAAGTTTTCCGGGCCACCGACCGACTGGTTCAGCACCGGATCGATATGGAAATCAAAGCGTGATTTGTCGATATACCAGCCCTGCTCGGTGGACTGCGGAACCACTGGCTCGACGCGTTTTTGCGCCAGCGTCGTTTCGTGGCCCAACGGCTCTCCGGCGAGATGATTTTTCAGGCTGGCGACATCGGTTTCCGTCGTCACCTGCGGCATGTTAAGGCGATTTTCCGTAATGCGGATCGTTTTGATCCCATCCGGCAGATCGTTCATCACGATCCGATTAGCACGGATGATCCCTTCGCGCGAATCACGATATTTCACCTGCTCGCCGGTGACATACAGCGTATCGCCTTTCGCCTGGATCTGCGGATCGGCAAGTCCGGCATTGTATTTCAACAGCGTTAACTGATTCGCCACCACCGAATGCTGCAAAATGGCATCCTGCGGCTGCGGTTGATATTGCGGGCGGGCGTTATCGTTGTAAGACGGGCGCAGATCGTTAAAGTTGGTGCGCAGCGTGACGCCAAACATAAAGGTGTTGCCACGTTCATAGCTAAGGTTAACGTCGGCCCAATCGGTAACGCGATAAATCGCCCCGACGTTAAACTTACTTTTTTGCTCCAGCTTCCCGGCAAAATCCTGCTGATAATTATTGCCTTCATACTCCAGTTTCAGGCGCAGCGGCTGCCAGGATGTCTGGTATTCCACACCGCCAAACAGTGAGGCAGGACCGTGAAACATCTGGCTACCGTCGATAGATCCCGCCTGTTTGTAGCTGTTATCGCGATAGCAATATTTATCACTGGCTGAACAGAGCGGATTTTTCACGTTACCGCTGGTGCCCAGATATCCCCAGCCCAGGCCGAGTGTAAAATCGAACGGCCCCCAGGCTTTGCTGGCAACAAGATATTCCGCATCAAACAGCCCCGTACCGCCGATATCCCGCGCACCAACCGCCACTTGCGGCAGCCAATAACTCTCTTCCCACAAACGCAGTTTGAGATCGAAGGCTTTATCTTTATACGTTTGATCGCCAGAGAACGCTTCGACGCTGCTGTACTGCCGGGTGCGCACGTCGGTGTAGCGCAGCGTTGTTTCCAGCCACGGGAAGAGTTGCACTGAAGCAGAGTAATAACGGTACTGATCGTTATCGCGATAGTTCAAACTTAATTCCCCTTCCCGCGCCATGCGCGCGGTGGGCGTTTGTAACAGACCGACGCCGCCGAAATCCGATTGCGACGGCCCGATGGGCGCTGGATACGTTTCGCCATAGCAGGCCGTGCTAATGCCCAGTGCCAGTAAGCTAAGCAGATGTCTTTTTTTCATTATTGCGGTATCCGCTGCGTCAGAGTCTGAAGAATGTCGGCGTTCAGGGCATCAGGCGTCTTACTCCAGACGGAGTCCGCCAGGCCAACATAAATAATGCTGCCGGGCATCGGCTCTACGTGACGCTTGTTCCAGTAAGCCACCGGCGCTTTTTGCGTTCGCCCGTCCGGGTAAACCACCCACGCATAGCTGCGATCTGCACCGCTAAGCAGGCTCTTCCCTGAGAGATAGCTCGCTACGTCGCGACCTGGAGTGAATGGCTGCTTGCCAGGACGACTGATAAGCCCGAACAGCGTGACCGTTGACGGAGCGGAACCCACCCACAGCGTGTAGTTGCCCTGCAACGGCGGGTTGCCGCGTTCCGCAACGCGGACGATATCGGGATCAAGTTTGATTTTTTGCCTGCCCGTCACTTTCAACGCCTGAATTTGCTGACGTAAGGCGTTAATCGCAGCGGCATCCTCGGCGCTGGAATCTGTGGCCAGTTCTGCCAGCCGTGTCAGCAACGCCTGCTGCTGCCGCAATGCTGCTGCCGTTGCCAGCTCTTCGCTGATCACCGCACCGGGCCACCAGCTATTCGCCAGTCGCGGTTGCCCCACCAGATCGATTAAATGCTCTGCGCCCGTCAGCGTTTTGGCCTCACTGCTGCCATTGCTGAACACCTTGACGGTGCCCGCCGCAAAGACCGATGACGCTCCCACGCTCAAAATCAACGCGACAATAGTTTGTTTAATCATTGTTTTGCTGCCTTGATGAGAGTGGTTTTCACCGGGAAATAATCCGCGCCAAGATACTGTTCCGACTGGCGAATTTGTCCTTCGCTGTCGATCCAATAGCGGTTATGCCAGCGCGCCTGGTCGGTGGAGACTTCTTCGTCCAGCACGCGAACCGGAGTTTCATCGCTGCCGACGTTGACGGTATCGGTGCCATCCCATTTGAAGACTGAGCGTGCGGTGGCGTAGCGTACCTGCTGGTACTCGGTCCAGCCCATCGTGCGCGTCCAGGTTGCGCCATCAACAATTTGTGCGGGTTTAATCAGCGGGTCGGCGGCAAGGTTATTTACTTCAATCAGGTTGTCGCCGCCAAGCAAAGTCTTCACCAGACGACCATGTTGTGTGACGAGAGTGGCCTGATCCTGAGTGACCCATTTTTGTTGTCCGTCTTCAGCGAAGGCCAGCACCACAAATAACTGCGGCCCGCCATTAAGCTGCATGTACTGGCTGGCGTAGGGCATATTTTGAATATCATCGTCCGTCAGCTGTACGCCTGGCGTGCCGAACAGACTGTCCCACAGTGAATTGCCCAGCTCTTTAGTCGTGGCTGAACAGGCCTGTAATAGCAGGCAGATAAGAATGAGTGCAGGTCGCTTCACGACTCTTCTCCAGAGGGGCAGAATAACCACACCGGAGTGTGGTTATGGTTAATCCCCGTCATACTTCAAGCTGCAGATGCGGTGACCGCACTCGTTCACCCCGGTCACATAGTTATCTATGCTCCCGGGGACTCACTCGCTTGTCGCCTTCCTGCAACTCGAATTATTTTGGGGATACATACGTTATTACTGGGTACTGGTGGTCGTGGTTGTGGTGGTTCCGGTATTAGAACCATCACCGCCACCGGTTGCCGCGAGTGCGACACCCACCGCCGAGCTTACGGTGCTGACGCTGGTCGCGGAGGAACTGCCCGCCGAAACCGACGTTGCTGCCGACCCTGCCGCTTCGCCCACCTGTACAGGTGCAGCCCACGCAGAAGTCGCCGCAAGCGCAGATATGGCTAAAATGCCATACAGAACTTTTCTCATAACAATTTCCCTTCATTGAATGAATGGAGATTTACCCAAAAACATTTCGGGCGGGATCGAGTATACACAACTAAAGCATGTGAATTACGGCGCGAGGAATTAGTGGTGGGGTTTTAGGATAATTGGAATAAATATCAATTATATATTTTTTATTATATATAAATAATTATGTTAATCATGAGGTTAAAATAAACACAAAAGCGATTGACCTGCGTATTTTCCGAAATAATTACAGACTAAAAATCTATTTTAGGATTAACCTCACGGTATGATTTTCGTTAAATCACAGACAAGAGGATTTATCTGATAGAACAATGCCGACTTATAGTCGGCATTGTTATTAAGGTTATTTAATCAATCGTGCTATGTATTAATTGCCGAATACGATGTACATATCGGCATCGACCTGTAGGCCTGATAAGACGCGACCGCGTCGCATCAGGCACCGGTTGCCGGATGCGGCATAAACGCCTTATCCGGCCTACGTAGCGGCATCAGACATGCACGATGATTAACCGCGCCACGCCTTATAGCGGTTAATCAGACCATTGGTCGAGCTATCGTGGCTGCTGATTTCTTTGTCATCTTTCAGTTCCGGCAGAATACGGTTCGCCAGCTGTTTACCCAGCTCAACGCCCCACTGGTCGAAGGTGAAGATGTTCAGGATCACGCCCTGAGTAAAGATTTTGTGCTCATACAGCGCAATCAACGCCCCCAGGCTGAACGGGGTGATTTCGCGCAGCAGGATGGAATTGGTCGGACGGTTACCTTCGAACACTTTAAACGGCACTACATAGTCGAGCGTCGCCGGATCTTTACCCTGATCGCGATATTCCTGCTCTACCACTTCGCGGGATTTACCAAAGGCCAGAGCTTCGGTCTGAGCGAAGAAGTTAGACAGCAGTTTCTGGTGGTGATCAGAGAGCGGGTTATGGGTGATAGCCGGCGCGATGAAATCGCACGGCACCATTTTGGTTCCCTGGTGGATCAGCTGGTAAAACGCATGTTGCCCGTTTGTACCCGGCTCACCCCAGATAATCGGGCCAGTCTGGTAATCCACTACGTTACCGTCACGGTCAACGTATTTACCGTTGGATTCCATATTGCCCTGCTGGAAGTACGCCGCGAAACGGTGCATATACTGGTCATACGGCAGAATCGCTTCAGTTTCCGCGCCAAAGAAATTGTTGTACCAGATGCCGATCAGCGCCAGCAATACAGGCAGGTTTTTCTCGGCTGGCGTGGTGGAGAAATGCTTGTCCATCGCGTGTGCGCCGGAAAGCAGTTCAACGAAGTTATCAAAGCCGATGGAGAGAACAATCGACAGACCAATCGCTGACCACAAAGAGTAACGGCCGCCGACCCAGTCCCAGAACTCGAACATGTTGGCGGTATCAATACCAAACTCGCCAACGGCTTTCGCATTGGTGGAGAGCGCCGCAAAGTGTTTCGCAACGTGCTTCTCATCACCGGCCGCTTTCAGGAACCAGTCACGCGCGCTATGGGCGTTGGTCATGGTTTCCTGAGTGGTGAAGGTTTTAGACGCCACCAGGAACAGCGTGGTTTCAGGGTTCACTTTTTTCAGCACTTCTGCGATGTGAGTTCCGTCAACGTTAGAAACGAAGTGCATATTCAGGTGATTTTTGTACGGACGCAGTGCTTCGGTCACCATGTACGGGCCGAGGTCAGAACCGCCGATACCGATGTTCACCACGTCGGTGATTGCTTTGCCGGTATAACCCTTCCACTCACCGGAAATAATCGCTTGCGAGAAGGTTTTCATCTTCTCCAGCACCGCGTTGACTTCCGGCATTACGTCTTTGCCATCAACCAGAATCGGCGTATTGCTACGATTACGCAGCGCCACGTGCAGCACGGCACGGTTTTCGGTGCGGTTAATCTTCTCGCCAGAGAACATCGACTTAATCGCGCCAGCCAGATCGCACTCTTTCGCCAGATCCTGCAATTTCGCCAGAGTTTCTTCGGTGATGCGGTTTTTGGAGTAATCCACCAGCATCTGATCGTCGAAGGTTGCGGAGAACTTAGAAAAACGATCGCCATCTTTAGCAAAAAGATCGGCGATCGTAACGTCTTTCATTTCATCGAAGTGTTTCTGTAGTGCCTGCCAGGCAGCGGTCTGCGTTGGATTGATGTTTTTCATTAGCAATACTCTTCTGATATTGAGAATTGTGACTGTGGAAGATTGTAGCGCCAGTCACAGAAAAATGTGATGGTTTTAGTGCCGTTAGCTCAGCTAACTACTGAAGAGGATAAAAAGTATAGACGTTATAAGCACAATTTCTGACCACGCCCGCTGCATGAATAATCCGCATAATCCCGGCGTTGACACACTCCCCTACACCTTTTATTTATAAATACGGTCTGCGCCTGCACCGGTTTCTATTTTGCCTTTGTGCCAAGGTCGCTTCTTTCATTCCCTGACACGAGGTTGTTATGCCCGATATTGTTGTCTCCAAATTTGGTGGTACTAGCGTGGCTGATTTCGACGCCATGAACCGCAGCGCCGACATTGTGCTTTCTGATGAGAATGTTCGTTTAGTTGTGCTTTCTGCTTCTGCGGGGATTACTAACCTACTTGTTGCACTGGCTGAAGGTCTGGAACCGGTTGAGCGTTTCGAAAAACTCGATGCTATTCGCAATATTCAGTTCGCCATTCTGGAGCGCCTGCGTTACCCGAACGTCATCCGTGAAGAGATTGAACGTTTGTTGGAGAACATTACCGTTCTGGCCGAAGCGGCGGCGCTGGCAACATCTCCGGCTCTGACGGATGAACTGGTTAGCCACGGCGAACTGATGTCTACTCTACTATTTGTTGAAATCCTGCGCGAACGCGATGTCCAGGCGCAGTGGTTTGATGTGCGTAAAGTGATGCGCACCAACGACCGGTTTGGTCGCGCGGAGCCAGATGTTGTTGCACTGGCGGAACTGTCTGCGTTGCATCTGACTCCACGGCTCAGTGAAGGTTTAGTCATCACCCAGGGCTTTATTGGTAGCGAAAGTAAAGGGCGTACTACAACACTTGGACGTGGCGGCAGCGATTATACGGCAGCCTTGTTGGCGGAAGCCTTACACGCATCTCGCGTTGATATCTGGACTGACGTCCCTGGCATCTACACGACCGATCCGCGCGTGGTGCCAGCAGCAAAACGCATTGATAAAATCGCTTTTGAAGAGGCCGCTGAAATGGCGACCTTTGGCGCGAAAGTGCTGCATCCAGCGACGTTGCTGCCCGCAGTGCGCAGCGATATTCCGGTGTTTGTCGGTTCCAGCAAAGACCCACGTGCTGGCGGTACATTGGTGTGTAATAAAACCGAAAATCCACCGCTGTTCCGTGCACTGGCTCTGCGCCGTAAACAAACGCTATTAACCCTGCACAGCCTGAATATGCTGCATTCCCGTGGCTTCCTCGCGGAAGTTTTCGGTATCCTCGCGCGGCATAATATTTCGGTGGATTTAATTACTACGTCCGAAGTGAGCGTGGCATTAACTCTTGATACGACTGGTTCAACTTCCACTGGCGATACATTGTTGACGCAATCACTGCTGATGGAGCTTTCGGCGCTGTGCCGCGTGGAAGTGGAAGAAGGCCTGGCACTGGTGGCGCTGATTGGTAATGACCTGTCAAAAGCCTGCGGCGTCGGCAAAGAAGTATTTGGCGTGCTGGAACCGTTCAACATCCGCATGATTTGCTACGGCGCTTCCAGCAATAACCTGTGCTTCCTGGTGCCGGGTGCTGATGCGGAACAGGTGGTGCAGACATTGCATAGAAATTTGTTTGAGTAAACGACCAGTACAGGTGAATAGCGACCCACGTCGCTATTCACCATGCCGGATCAATTACGAATTACTACGGCGCTGTTGCTTTTCCGCATGTACGCGTTTCACTATCTTATAAATCCATTGCAGCGTCAGATTATATTTCTTCGCTAATTCGGCGTAGTTGCGACCATCGCACTCGCTATAGATTTGGTAGTCACGCTCCGACGCCCGTCCAGAGATCCCTTTCGGGAAATAAATGCTTTGCCCCCCCCAGTTACGCATCATTCGGTCAGCAATGGCAAAGCCCACATTTTCCGCCGATGAGCTGTCGAGATTGATGCTCTCAATCAGAACTTGCGATGCATGAAACGCCAGGTCGTTAATGATCTCCGGTGTCCGGGCCATCTCTTTTGATTTTCGTATCATTTTTCATCTCCATATATCTTGCATCCTGTATAAGACCCGATGCGTGTAAAACCACGGATATACGCTAAGCAGTTGTCATTACTGCTACTCAATACATTCAACAAACAAATAAACAATCACCAAAAATATAAATTTTTAATATTAATGAACACCATAAATTCACAAAATAAATATATTGTTTGCGTTACGTTTCTTGTCAACTGGAGTATCATTTTACACGATACTGTATACACATACAGTATTATTTTACCTGTAGTATAAAAAGATCGTTTCCCTCACAGTCGCTAACTTTCTTAAACAAACTTTAAAAATCAAATAACTACTGACTACTCCTACGATCCACCATCCTCTTTTCCCTGCATAATGACGCGCTTATTCGCCAGGTCACCTTTTGCTCTTTTATTAATGGGTGGATTTATTAGCGAGCATGTTCATTTATAGAGGATCTATTTTTTAAAGTTATTTATTAAAGCTTTTTTCATTCTTCACTGGAGGGATCTGGCGACACTAAACGCTCACTTATCAGGAGATATCGTATGAAAAAAGTCACTTTTCCCCGGCTTTCCGGCTGGCTGGTCGCTTCCGTCGCGCTGTTTGTCGTGATCGGCTGGACATCTTCCGCACAGATCCCGGTAGTCATTTATAAACTAAGCCTGGTTTCGCTCTCCGCTGTGCTGGGATACTGGCTCGATCGCAGTCTGTTTCCCTGGGCGCGGCCTGACTCATTTTGCCCTTGGGAAGAGGCGCGATGCTGCGCGGCGGCAATGATTCGTCGGGCTATCATCGTTGCAGCCGTCTGCCTTTCCGTCGCGTTAGGACTTTAATGATGCAGGTAAAATTTCTCGCGCTAATTACTCTGTTCGCGTTCTTCCCGCTTAACGCATCTGAACCGCCGCGAGCATCTCTGGCATGGCGAAACGAACTGATTCGAACTGCACGAGAAGTCTGGGGGCTGAACGCCCCGGTGGCGGACTTCGCCGGGCAGTTACACCAGGAATCCGCCTGGCAGCCAATGGCGCGTTCCCCCGTCGGCGCACAAGGTATGGCGCAATTTATGCCTGCCACAGCGACATGGATAAGCCAGTTGTATCCACAGCTACGTGAAAATAAGCCCTATAACCCAACCTGGGCGATTCGCGCGCTGGTGCAATATGACCAGCATTTGTGGAAAAACATCTCTGCGAAAAATGACTGTCAGCGTATGGCATTTACCCTAAGCGCCTATAACGGCGGTCAGGGATGGGTTAACCGGGATAAAAAACTGGCCGCATCCAAAGGGTTAGATGCCACTATCTGGTTTGGTCATGTTGAACACGTCAACGCCGGGCGTAGCGCCGCGAACTGGCGAGAAAATCGTCACTACCCGAAGATGATCCTCTATCAACATGCCGCCCGCTACTTACTCTGGGGACAGGCAAGCTGTCTTCACTAAACAGAGGAGCCGATGAAACTCAGTATCGATTTTTGGGAAGTGATCTCCCTTATGCTTTCCTTCGTTGGATTAATGTTTGCTGCCGGAAAATTGCTGTTAGCACAAATTGAAAAAAGACTTAATGAGCGTTTTGAATCTCTGGAAAACGCACGCCGGGAATCAGAAACAAATTGGTCGAAACTGGAAAGAGAATTTCTCGAATTTCGTGCCGAGCTTCCGCTGCATTATGTCCGCAGAGAAGATTATCTTCGTGGCCAGGCAGTATTAGAAGCAAAGCTGGATGCCTTATATAGCAAAATAGAGCTATTACAACGTGGCAGCTATTAAATTCAATTTTTTCTCTAAAGCAGATTAAAAGATCCTTCACCTTCACTACGTCAGAATACATTTCAACGATAACGGAGTAAGCGTTAACGAATCAGCAATAATTAAGGAACACCCTATATGGAAATTTTATCTGTAATGAATTCTGTTGTGACCAGATTACGTGAACAGAATCCCGAAATGGACGTATTTATTTCATCGGTCGATGCCCAGAAATATATTCCACAGACACAGCAAGTTACAGTAATTATTAATTATAGCGGTTCTCTATTTGCCATGCCTGAAAGCAGTGATGCTCTCGTGCAACAGCAAACGCTCCGCTTAACTGCCACCGTTATTGTTGGCAAAAATTGTGACGCGTTAAACGCACTGGATCGCATACGCAGCGCACTGGGAGGGATCCAGCTTCCTGATTGCGAGCGTCTTCTTTGGCTTGAAAAAGAAATCAATGCAGGCGAGAGCGGTGGTTTCTGCCGCTACATCCTGGAAATGGCGACCAGCTCGCTGTTTATCGCGAAACGGGAAAGCGCGGACCTTACCCTGCTTACTGAAGTTAATTACGAGGAAACTGAATGAAATATATCTACAACGGCCCGGCAAGCGGCGTCACCCTTGCCGACGGACAAGAAATCTTATTGTGGCCGAACAGTGAAATTGATCTGCCAGAAGACAACGAGTGGGTCATGACCATGATTGCCCGCAATCATCTGACTCCCGTCATCACTCAGGAAGAACAAAATACCGGAGAGGAAATTGTACATGGCAGCTAATTACCTGCACGGTGTCGAAACCATTGAAATTGAAACCGGTCCGCGCCCGGTTAAAGCGGTAAAATCCGCTGTAATCGCTTTAATCGGTAGTGCACCATGCGGTCCGGTAAACAAACCAACATTGTGCCTTTCTGAAAGCGATGCCGCGCAGTTTGGCTCGACTCAGGCTAACTTTACGATCCCGCAGGCGCTGAAGGCGATTTACGACCACGGCGCTGGTACGGTGGTGGTGATTAACGTACTGGACCCGGTAAAACATGGCTCCAGCATCAGCAATGAGAGTATCACTTTTGATTCCAACAACCAGGCGAAACTGGCTCATAGTGCGGTGCGTAATGTTGTCCTGAAACCCTCTTCAACATCAGCCACCACGTATAGCAGCACAGCGTTTCATGTTGATGAACAAACAGGAATAATCACTCGTGCAGAAACTGAGATCCCTGCCGGAGCGAAAGTTTGCGCCTATTACTCATGGGCCGATCCAACAAAAGTTACCGCAGCCGATATTATTGGCGCCGTTAATACCGCAGGCGATCGCACGGGGATGAAACTGCTACAGGACACCTATAATCTGTATGGTTTCTACGCCAAAATCCTGCTTGCTCCGGTTTTCTGTACGCAAAAATCGGTCACCACAGAGCTGATTGCTCAGGCGGACAAACTCGGTGCTATCGCCTACATTGACGCCCCAATCGGTACTACATTCCAGCAGGTGCTGGCTGGTCGCGGCTCGAAAGGCGCAATCAACTTCAACACCAGTTCTGACCGTGCGCGTTTATGCTATCCGCACGTCAAAGTTTATGACGGCTCAACCAACCAGGAAGTTCTCGAACCGCTCTCTTCACGCGCTGCCGGACTGCGTGCCAAAGTAGACCTGGAGAAAGGTTTCTGGTGGAGTAACTCAAACCAGGAAATTCAGGGCATTATCGGTATCGAACGTTCACTTTCCGCAATGGTTGATGACCCGCAAAGTGAAGTGAATCAGCTCAACGAAAACGGCATTACCACAGTTTTCAATAGTTACGGCTCTGGTCTGCGTTTATGGGGCAACCGCACTGCGGCATGGCCTACCGTGACCCATATGCGTAACTTTGAAAACGTTCGCCGCACGGGCGATGTGATTAACGAGTCGATCCGCTATTTCAGCCAGCAGTATATCGATATGCCGATTAATCAGGCGCTAATTGATGCCCTGACCGAGTCGGTAAATACCTGGGGCCGTAAGCTGATTGCCGACGGCGCACTGCTTGGCTTTGAGTGCTGGTACGATCCGGCGCGAAATTCACCGACCGAACTCAGCGCCGGGCATTTATTGCTGAGCTATAAATTCACCCCGCCACCGCCGCTGGAACGTCTGACGTTTGAAACTGAAATTACTTCTGAATATTTAGTCTCTCTGGAGAGCAATAGCTAATGGCTGGAAAAATTCAAATTAACCGTATTACCAATGCCAATATTTATCTCGATGGTAATAACCTGTTAGGTCGTGCAACCGAAATTAAATTACCGGATGTCAGTTTAATTATGCAGGAGCATAAAGCACTGGGCATGGTCGGTAAAATCGAGCTCCCGGCAGGTTTCGATAAACTGGAAGGGGAAATTAAATGGAACTCCTTTTATCAGGACGTCATGCGTAAAACGGCAAACCCGTGGCAGGCGGTAGCATTACAGTGCCGCTCCAGTATTGATTGCTATAACTCCCAGGGGAAAGCGAATCAATTAGCGTTAGTCACTCATTTGACTGTTATGTTTAAAAAGAATCCACTGGGAACATTTAAACAAAATGAAAACCCGGAATTCAGCAGCGCCTTTGGTTGTACCTATATTAAACAGGTGGTCGATGGTGAAACACTGCTGGAGCTGGATTACCTGGCGAATATTTTCCGCGTTAACGGCGTGGATCAATTAAGTACCTATCGCAATAACATCGGTGGCTAAGTTATTCGGGGCTACGGCCCCGATTTCCGCATGATAAATAAGGATACAAAATGAAAGAACATTATATCTTACAGTTCCCGTTTACTTCAGCGGCGGGAGACGTAATTAACACTCTGCAATTACGTCGCCTGAAAGTAAAAGATATGCGCAACGCCCGCCGGATCAGCGAAAAACCAGAAGAGTGGGATGAACCGCTAATGGCTGCAATGACCGGACTGGTGCCAGAAGATTTAGCTGAAATGGATTTGCTGGATTACCAGGCATTGCAGAAACGATTTCAATCTATGCTTAGCGTGGTTACAGAATCCTCCCCTGCTATGGCAGGCAATGGCGCTACTGGCGAGATGGTTTCGCTTTCCGCCCAGTGAGATAGACGCCCTTACCGTCGATGACTTTAGCAACTGGCTGGATGAAGCCAACGCCCAAATAAAAATCGAATATGGCTCGCAGACCTGATGTCTGCGAGTTTCCCAAGCCCGTCAGGTTTATTTCTTCCCTGCCCCTTTTTTTAGAAAAATAACCAGCGGGCCATTATCAATATTTAAAGAGAAACAATTTTGGCCAACGATATTATTACCCAGCTTCAGGCGCGTAATGAGACGTTGACGCAGGCAATAGCCCGTTACGGCTCACTCAACGCCAGAACATTGTTAACTCTCTCTACTCAGCAAGCGACAGTTATCAAACTAACGCAGCGGCTTGCCAATTCCGCTCTCCGCCTGGAGGAAAATAGCCGCAGCCGCGCTAATCTGATGGAGAAAACCCAAACATTTGCCGGGCAATTTAGCAAAGTATTTAATGTTGAAGCCCCCGACTGGAAGTTGCCGTATGAGTTTCAGGACAATATGGTCAATATGGTCAATATGGCGACCAAAGGCGGGATGAGTGATGCCACCCGCGAGACGCTCAGCCTTAATCTGCGCGACTGGAGTATGGATTTTAACCAGCAGCAGACCACGTTACAGTCCGCCGCTCTGACCTTAGTTGAAGGCAACATATCGTCCTTGCAGGATCTCAACCGCTATATGCCGGAGATCGCCAAAGCCGCCACCGCCACGCGCGACAGCGCCGAAACATGGGCGAAAGCCGCGCTCGCGACTCATGATCGACTGAATATTGCCCCAGAAAATTTCCACGCTGCGCAAAACATGATGTACAGCGTTACCAAAAGCGGTGGGCCTGCCATTACCGAACAAACGCAGTGGATAGAGAAATTTGCAGGTAAAACCGGCGCTCAGGGTCTGGAAGGTATGGCTGAACTGGCCGCCACCATGCAGATCGCCATGAAAAACGGTGCCAGCGCCAGTGCGGCGACGGAAAATTTCGCTCATTTTCTGCAAACCACCTTTTCGAAAAAAACCGATAGCTGGTTCGCCAGCCAGGGGGTCGATCTGCAAGGTTCTCTGCTTGAGCATCAGCAAAACGGTATGGGTGTTAGCGAAGCTATGACTCATATCGTGCAAATGCAGCTTGAGAAGATGAATCCGGCGATCCTCGATACCTTCAAACGCACCATGCAGATTGAAGATTTATCTGCCCGCAGCACTGCGCTGCAATCGATGGTGACGCAATTTAATCTGGGCGAAATGTTCGGCGATGCGCAAACGGTGGAATTTCTGGCTCCTATGTTGGCGAATATGGAGGAATATCGCCAGCTAAAAGCCTCTGCCATGCAAGCCACCAGCAAGAATCTGATTAACGCTGACTTTTCTGCGCAAATGGCCTCGCCCATTGAACAGACTAAAGCGTTACAACTGGCGTTAAATGATTTATGGCTCAGCATTGGCTTACAACTTATGCCGGCGATTGGCGAGCTGGCGCAAAGCCTTGCGCCGGTTATTCGCCAGTTCAGCGCCTGGCTACGCGAACATCCGGCGCTGGTGCAAAACATTGCGAAAATCGTCGGGGCGATTTGGCTGTTTAACGGTGCGCTGAATGTTTTAAAGCTGGGCGCGAACTTCATCGCCTCGCCGTTTATTCGTCTGGTCGATATCTTCCTGAAAGTGAGGGCAAGTCTGGCGCTCGGAGGCACGGCAAGTAAGGTGCTATCGGCGGTTAAGTCATTGGGTGGCGGCGCAAAATGGCTAACGCAACTGCTTGGTCGTGGCCTGATCGGAGCATTGAAACTGGTTGGTCGAACCGTTCTCTCGCTAGGTCGGGTGCTACTGATGAATCCCATTGGTCTGGTCATCACTGCGATTGCGGGCGCGGCTTATCTGATTTATCGCAACTGGGCACCTATATCCAGGTTATTTTCCGCCATCTGGCAACGTATCACCACGGCCTTTGATGGCGGCATTGCTGGTATTAGCCGGTTGATTCTCGACTGGTCGCCACTGGGGCTGTTTTACAGCGCCTTTTCCGATGTGATGAATTGGTTTGGTGTTGAGATGCCTGCGAGTTTTAGCGAGTTCGGCAGCAATATACTGGGTAGTCTGGCCGACGGCATAATGAATGCTTTCCCCGCTCTGAAAAGCATTATTGATCAGGTCAAAAACGCCATGCCAGACTGGCTAAAAGCCACAATGGGGATCAGCACAGAAGCATCGGCTGCGGCTGTTACAGGCACGACTAATACCGCATCAGTCTCCCCCGCGACCGTTGTTCCAGGCGTTGCCGGTGCGCTTTTAACGCCGCCTGTGGGCAAACAACTCGCGCCATCCAGCAAAACGGCTACGCCGTCATCGGCGCCAGCGGCAAAACCCGCGTCGGCCTCTTTACCTGGTAAATCCGTAACCAAACCGGCGACGCTACCCTCCCGTTCCCTGGGAAAAGTCCAGGTGAATTTTTCGCCACAAATTACCGTGCAGAGTAACGGACAAAACACCACTAAAGACATTCAGAACGTGTTGACGATGAGTAAACGCGAACTGGAAAGAATGATTAACGACGTAATGGCGCAGCAACAGCGCCGGGGGTATGCCTGATGTATGCCGTTTTAGGTGAGATTGAATTTAAAGTTGTCACATTCTGGGATGGCTTTAAAAGCACAATGGGCGTGGATTACGCCACACATGCCCGTATTGAAGGCAAACCTGGCGTGCAGTTTATTGGCGATAAGCTGGACATGCTGGCGCTGGAATTTTCCCTGCACAGCCAGTTTTGCCAACCCACAACAGAGCTGAATCGACTGCGTGAAGCCATGCTCGCCCACAAAGCAATGGCGCTGGTGTTTGGCAACGGTGATTATCGCGGCTGGTTTGTAATTACAGAGTTAACCGCCACTCACCAGCACACCGATCCCTGGGGCAATATCATTGCCCAAAGCGGAACAATGTCGCTCCAGGAGTATACCGGCGATCCGAAAAACCCACTCCTGCCCCCGGCGATTACCACCCAGGAGCCTAATATTGACGAAAAGGCGAGCGATTTTCCGGACAAGGTGGAGTCTTGGTTGGATCAGATATTGAACACCATTGAAGAAGGTATGCGCAAAGCCAAAGAGATGCTCGATGAACTGGCGCAATCCATTGAAGATATTAAAAAAACAGTGGCAAAGATCAAAGCACTGATTAAAGAGGCCAAAGCGTTAAAAGAAAAGTGTGAAAAGATAATTACGTCGTTGAAAAAGACTATCGATGCCATCGAAACCCTGTTTAAACAGCCGATGGATCTGCAAACGCTGGCAGGATTACCAAAAGCGTTGTCGGCGCAGATTAAAGCATTGCTAGGTAACATGCCGGGCATCCGCGACTGTGCCGAAGACGCCGGGACACTGGTTGACCATGCACAGGCGCTTTTTGACGACATTACCAGCGACATCGCCGAAGCAACTTTCGATAAAGCCACAACGTTGGTTGAGCAGGCACGTACAACGGTACAGCAAACCATTCCCGCAGTGACTCGGCTTGCTGCCGCGACCATTACGAGGAGCTGGTAATGCGATACCTTGAACATATCACCACCGACGGCGAACGCTGGGATAATCTGGCATGGCATTACTACGGTGATGCACTGGCTTACGAACGCATTATCGCCGCCAATCCACATGTCGCCATTTATCCGGTACTGCCTTCCGGTATTCAGCTCATTATTCCAGTCATTTCCGTCAACAAAACCGTATCGGAGATCCCACCATGGCTGAGATAAGCGTAACTGGCGGCGTCTTTGCCACGCTCGCGCCCATTTTTACCCTCTGGTATGGGCATAAAGATATCACTTATGACATCACGCCCTATGTCACCAGTATCAGTTATCACGACAGTATTAAAAACGAGTCGGATACCATCGCGATTACACTGGATGACACCGATGGACGCTGGATAAAAGAGTGGTATCCCGGCAAAGGCGATACGCTGGCGCTGCACATGGGTTATCAGGGGGAAAAACTGCTCGATTGTGGTCAATATATCATTGATAAAATTGATATTTCAGCACCACCTTCCACGGTAAATATTGATGGCATCGCCACTTCCGTCAATCAGGCGCTGCGCACCCGTAATAGTCAGGGCTTTGAAGAGACAACGCTTTCAGCCATCGCCAGCCGTATCGCGCAAACTCACGGCCTGACGCTGGTGGGCAAAATCGAGCCTCTGACAATTGACCGGGTAACACAGTACGGCGAAACCGATGTTGGATTTATCAAGCGCCTGGCCAGCGAATATGGCTATGCGCTAAAGGTGACCACCAAAGAGCTGATTTTTTCGCATTTACCCACGCTGCGCTGCCTGGCGCCGGTGAAAAAGATCGACCGCAAAGACGTTTCGCATTTCACCTTCAAAGATACCATTAACCGTATCTACAAAAACGCCACCGTACAGCATCAAAATAGTAAGAAAAAAGAACTGGTTATCTACACTCACGACAGCCAGCAAAAGCCGTCTGCCCGTGGAGTCGGCACCAGTGCCGACACGCTAAAACTGAACAGTCGGGCGCCGGACGTTGGCGCGGCACAAGCAAAGGCCAACGCCGCGCTCGACAGCCACAACGAATACCAACAAACCGGAACGCTCAGGATGATGGGCTGCCCGGAACTGACGGCAGGCAATAAAATCGAGCTAACCGATTTTGGTGTGCTTTCCGGTCAGTGGCTGATTGATAAATCTACTCACAGTTTTGTGCGCAGCGGCTATACCACTGAGATCGACGTTTCACGCGGGCCAGCGACCAGCCAGTAAGGAGGCAATATGAAAGGAGTAACCCGGCAAACGGGGATTATCAGTGATATTGACGAAACCAGCGTTCGGGTGCGGGTCACGCTACCAGAGTGTGACAATCTGAAGAGTAACTGGCTTGCGGTGCTGCAGCGCAATTCTCAGGACAATAAAGACTACTGGCTACCGGATATGGGAGAGCAGGTGGAAGTTCTGCTGGATGATAACGGTGAAGATGGAGTAGTGCTGGGCGCAGTATATTCAACGGTAGATACCGCGCCAGTAGCATCGCGCGATAAAAGGTATGTCCAGTTTTCCGATGGCGCAGCGTTTGAATATGACCGCAGCACCCACCAGCTTACGATTAATGGCGGCATTGAAAAAATCGTGATTGAGGTTATCGACCGTACCCGCCTGACATCGCCCAACGTTGAGGTTAAAGCCCAACACGTCACCGTGACTTCCGACACTGTTGATGTGAAAGCCACCGATGTCAGCATTGAAGCCAGTAAGGTGGATGTTAAAGCGATGACTGTAACGGTAGACGCACCGCTCAGTACCTTTACCGGCAACGTAACGGTGATGAAAAAACTGACCTGGCTGGGTGGCATGGCAGGAAGTGGAGGCATCGGTAATGCCGCCACGATAACCGGCAATGTCAACGTGATTGGTAACGTGCAGGCCAGCGGCACATTGCAGGACAGCGGTGGCAACTCCAACCACCATTCACACTGACTTTTAACCCGCCTGATGGCGGGTTTTCTCTTTTTAATCAACCAGTTTTCTAAACCGCTTTAATATCTCCTCCGCCTGTTCAGGGCGAAAATGCCCTCATGAACACGAAAACACGCCCCTCTACGCTGCACTGGCAACCCGCCTTGCAGCGGCCTGAAGAATACGTCTGCGGACTGGATGATATTCACCAGGCAATACACATCATTCTGCGCACACCGCGCGGCAGTGATCCCCACAGACCGCTGTTTGGTAGCAACTTGTGGCACTACATCGATTATCCCATCGAGCGGGCGATCCCGCATGTGGTACGGGAGTCGGTAGAGGCCATTCGCCAGTGGGAAGCGCGCTGCCGGTTGCTGAAGGTGACACCGGTAATCGACGGGGAACATCTGACGTTACGTGTGCAATGGCGCACCGCTGACGGCGTAATCAACTCAACGGAGGTGTTATGGCGATAGCCGAACCCAATTTTATTGACCGCGATCCTGCGCAAATTACCAGCGAGATGATTGCGCAGTACGAAGATGCCAGCGGCAAAAAGCTCTACCCGGCACAGGCCGAGCGGTTGCTGATTGACCTTTTTGCCTATCGTGAAAACCTTGTACGCATCGCCATTCAGGAAGCGGCGAAACAGAACCTGGTCGCGTATTCCCGCGCGCCAATGCTGGATTATTTAGGGGAACTGGTGGGCGTTCACCGCTTACCTGCGCAGCCAGCAAAAACGACGTTGCAGTTTTCGGTAGTCAATGCGTATACAAGCAACATCCTGATCCCCCAAGGAACACGAGCCAGCGCCTCTGACAGCGTGATGTTTGCTACCGATGAAGATGTTCTGATTCCGGCGGGAAGTTTGCATATCGCCGTTCCCGCCACCAGTCTGACAACAGGCGAAGCGGGCAATGGCTGGCAGCCTGCACAAATTAGCGCCCTTGTTGACAGGATTGGTTATTACGATATCAACGTAACCAACCTGACTGCTTCAACGGGCGGCTGCGGTGAAGAGAGTGATGACGCACTGCGCCAACGGATCCAACTGGCGCCGGAAAGTTTCAGTAATGCGGGTAGCTATGGTGCCTACCGCTTTCATACGCTTTCCGTAAGCCAGTCGATTATTGACGTTGCGGTCCTGGGGCCGGACGAAGGATTACCAGAAGGCTGCGTGGAGATCTACCCGCTAACGCTGAATGGTCTGCCGGGCGTGGAACTGCTCGCGCAAATTGAACTGGAGGTTAGTAAGGAGAAAAAACGTCCGCTGACCGACAAAGTAAGTGCGAAATGCGCCGTTAGGGTGCCGTATGAGATCCGTGCGCAGCTCACACTGTTTACCACTGCCGATCAGGAGACAACGCTGGCTGCGGCGCGTAAAGCGATTAGCCTCTGGACGCAACAGCGGCAGACACATCTGGGACAGGACATTGTGCCAAACCAGATAATCAAAGTATTGCAGGTCGATGGCGTCTATGACGTTGTGCTGAACATGCCCACAAAACGTATTTTGCAGGCGCATGAGTGGGCGGAATGCACCGCGATAGACGTCACGATTGCCGGAGTCAGCGATGGATAAATTGCTGCCGCCACCGCCGCTTGCCAGCGATGAGCGTTTTTCAACTCTGGCAAATATCGCCGCCGAGCGTTTTGCCCAACTCGATCTGACGGCGTTGATGGTTTATCTGGTAGACCTAGTTGATGCTTCGGCATTACCTGCCCTTGCAGAACAATTTCACGTTCAGGGGCTGGAAGGTTGGTTATTTACCACTGATGAACGGGAGAAGCGAGAGTTAATTAAGCAAGCCATTGAGCTGCATAAATATAAAGGAACGATTTGGGCGGTACGGCGGGTACTGGAAATACTTTCTCTACCAGGAACTATTTCAGAATGGTTTGAATATGAGGGAAAGGCTTATTTTTTTAAGGTTGATATAGAGCTGGTGGATAAAGGCATGGATGAAAACCTTTTCAATAATCTGGTAGAACTCATTCATGAATATAAAAATACACGTTCAAAACTGGAAGCATTAATCGTCTGGATCATTAACCAAAGTGCTATTCCTGTTATTGGCTGTGCGCTTTATGGTGGTGAACTGACGACGGTTTTACCTTTCCAGATACGGGAAGTACAGCAAAACACATCAATCTATTACGGAGCAGGGCAATGGAGCCTTGAAATTACATATATTTACCCGGAGTAATTATGGATAATGAGTTTTATACTCTACTCACTGACAGAGGGATGGCAAAAATTGCCAATGCCCTGGCGGATAAAAAACAGCTTCATCTACAAAAAATGGCTGTTGGCGACAGCGGAGGGCAATATTATGAACCCACCGTCAGCCAAACTAAATTACGCCATGAAGTATGGCGCGGTGATTTAAATACATTAACAGTTGCGCCTAATAATCCTAACTGGTTAATTGCGGAACTTGTACTGCCAGAAAATATCGGCGGCTGGTATGTACGTGAAGTCGGTGTTTTTGATACCGATGGTGAACTCATTGCTATCGGTAAATTCCCGGAGTCGTATAAACCGCTATTACCCGGCGGCAGCGGTAAGCAAGTTTGCATTCGTCTCATTATGGAAGTTTCCAATACGGCAGCGGTAACGCTCACCGTTGATCCCAGTATTGTGCTGGCAACACGGGATTATGTTGATTCGCAACTGGATGAACATGAACGTTCGACTAATCACCCTGATGCTACGTTATCGCAAAAAGGCTTTACGCAGTTAAGTAACGCCACTGACAGTGATGACGAAACCAAAGCGGCTACGCCAAAAGCGGTGAAAGCGGCAATGATTGAGGCTCGAAATCATCGTCATACCTGGAGTCAGATTACTGATATACCGGATGGTACGCTGACGCAAAAAGGGATTGTGAAGCTTAATAATGCGACCAATAGCACCAGCACGACAGAGGCGGCGACACCGAGCGCGGTGAAGGCGGCGTATGACCTGGCGAACGGTAAGGCTGCGGGTAGTCATACACACCCCTGGGGGCAGATTACGGGTATTCCGGACGGCACCCTGACACAAAAAGGGATTGTGAAGCTTAGTAATGCGACGGATAGCAACAGTACGACGGAGGCGGCTACGCCGAGTGCGGTGAAGGCGGCGTATGATAAGGCTAGTGCTGCGGAAAGCTGCCCTGTAGGGATGCCTATTCCTTGGCCGTCTGATTCTGTACCTTCTGGCTACGCCCTGATGACAGGTCAGACATTTAATAAAGCCTCATATCCCAAACTGGCAATTGCATATCCGTCTGGCGTCATCCCTGATATGCGTGGATGGATAATTAAAGGGAAAACCAGCAGTGGGCGTAATATATTATCTACTGAACTGGATGGGGTTAAATCGCACAACCATACGGGCAGTATTTCTAGTACGGATTTAGGGACAAAAGCAACATCATCTTTTGATTTTGGAAACAAAACGGTATCTGCCTCTGATCTTGGCTCTAAGACAACATCGTCGTTCAATCACGGAAGTAAATCGTCGACCAGCACAGGTGGCCATTCACATCAAATAACATGTAAAGGTGATGCTGATTACGGTGGCAATGCACTAACCGCTGATTCTATCGGTGACTCTCGTTATGATTTTGTTAATACCGATGCAGTAGGTGATCACTCTCATACTACAGCCATTGGTACCCATGCACATACTATCGCATTGGGTAGCCATACACATGAACTTTCAATTGGTACCCATTCACATTCAATTCCACTTGGGGCCCATAATCACTCTATAACCATTAATAATACCGGCAATACCGAAAACACCGTTAAAAATATCGCATTCAATTATATTGTGAGGCTAGCATGAATACTTTTACATTTTCCGATGAAGCTCAAATACTGACTGTTTATAATTTTTCACAAGACACCCAAGAATATATCGGTGAGTCTGATGCATACATTGCACCTAATACAGGTTTGCCAAATCATTGCACATTAAATTCACCACCCGAAAAGGTTTCAGGTTTTACTCCTGTTTGGGTGAATGAAAAATGGGAGCACATTGAAGATCATCGCGGGCAAACTGTTTATAACAAAGTTGATGGTAGCCAGCTTATTATTCAAGAATTGGGTCAATTACCTGAAACTGTCACCATCATTGCCCCATCAGGTTCTTTTGAACGTTGGGATGGTGAAAAATGGCAACCATCTATAACCGATGCTAAAGAGGCGAAATACTCTGCAATCAAAAATCAACGCGATACCATCACAACCAACTACATCATCATCAACGACCATCACTTCCACAGTGATACAAACAGCCGAATTCAACAGATCTCACTCACAAAAATGGGAGCGGAGAAAAAAATTCCACCAGGTTTAATGTGGAAAACTAAAAATAACGGTCTGATCGAGTTAACCAACGAAATCGCCGCCCAGTTTGAATCGGTAACAATGGATCACGATATGCGCTTATTCGCCAACGCTCAGCACCATATCGCGGCGGTGGAAGCACTGGACGATATTCAGGCGGTGCTCGACTACGATTACTCCACAGGCTGGCAACCATGAGTAAAACCACTGTCTGGCTCGCTTGTTATAAGGGCCGAACAGAGCACCGTGGTATTGCCCGACTGGCTGACTGGTTTACCCGTAAAGTGACACGTGGTAGTTATTCCCACTGTGAATTAGCCGTTAAGCATGGTGAAAAGAGTTACCTTTGTTACTCTGCATCACTACGCGATCGCGGCGTTCGGGGAAAGATAATGCCTTTACCGCCAGATAAGTGGGATATGCTGCCGCTCCAGGCCTGCCTTCAGGACGTGGAAACGTTTTTCCATAAACATGATGGCAAAAAATACGACTGGCGCGGAGCCTTAGGAATTATCACCGGCAATAAAGAACAGTGCGATCGCCTGTTTTGCAGTGAATTTTGTGCTGAATTCCTGCAATTAAAAGATAGCTGGCGATACTCACCAAATCACTTGTATGCCTTAGTAAGTAGCTGGCAATCCCATCCTTAAATCACACCGGGCACAATGCCCGGTTCCTTATATACGCTAAATAGCCTATACGGACACCTCCCCGGTGCAAGCACAGTCAGACAGAGAAAATGGCTTCTGCGCCTTACCCCGAAAGGTCTGACCGAAAATGGAGAATTATTCCGCTTGGCTATATAGAATTAGACTATAACATATTTATAAAAAATATTGTCCCAAACAAAACATTCACGCGAAGAATAAAAAGTGATTTTTAAACATAAATATATTGCGTTATAAATCACTTCAAATATAGTTTGTCCTTTTGATACCCTCATAGACGATGCGAGGAAACAGCGTGTTTACTATCTCACTCCTCTGGAAAAGTAAGGTTATCACTAATAAAAATGAGTCAGATAACACGTTGCCGCTGGCACACCATAAAGATAGAGGCTTAAGTAGGATAACATTCACATACTATGCATATACACTGATTCCTCATTTGCTTATAAAAATTCAATAACGCAAAATAACAATAGAAAGGATAATACGTCATGGTTGATAAAATAATTTTCACTGTTACGCCAATTTTTTCCATTCCTCCACGTTGCGCAGCTGCTGTAGAAACCTGGATTTATCAGGTTGCTAAGATGACAAGAATACCGAATAGAATTGTTTGTATAAAAGAAGAAGGTTATTCTGATATCACCACTGTCAGTGAACGATGCTCAATTCATCGCATCGGGTTCAGTCGAATTTATAAACGCATATTTCAGAAATTGACGCGTATAGATCCCCTGCCTTATTCTCAACGAATTTTGAATATCGCTAACGATTTCAATATTACGGATAACAGTGTAATCGTTGTACATAATAGCATGAAATTATATCGCCAGATTCGTGAGCGTTCACCTCATGCAAAAATAGTGATGCATATGCATAACGCTTATGAGCCAAAAGGAATGGATGATAATGTCAAAATGCTCGTCCCCAGTAACTATTTAAAAGACTATTATCAGGGGTTTCTTCCTGATGCAGATATCGCTATAGTCCCAAATGGAACAGATCCATATAATACGGATAAGCACCATGTAAAAATCAACAGTTCTGAACTGAACATACCCCCTGAAAAGAAGATTGTATTTTATGCGGGAAGAATATCTCCTGAAAAAGGATTGATGTTACTTTTACAGGCGTTTGAACTACTCATCAGAACCCGTGATGATATAGAACTGGTTGTTATAGGGGATTATGCGAGCAAAAGTAAGGGGGAAAAAGGAATTTACCAACAGAAAATTCGAGAATTAGCAAAACAACTAGGTTCACACTGCCATATGTTAGGAGGTGTCGCTCCTGAGGAAATGCATCGCTATTATTCTTTGGCTGATTTAGTTGTTATTCCATCTCAATTTCAGGAGCCATTTTGTATGGTGGCAATAGAAGCTATGAGCGCAGGTAAACCTGTACTGGTGAGTACTCGAGGTGGAATGATAGAATTTGTAAAAGATAAAGATACTGGCTATCACCTGCAAGAGCCGATGACACCAGAAACGATTGCTGTGGATATAGAAAAAACACTTAACAATCCTGATTTACTTAGTATTGCCCATCACGGAAAACAATTTGTCCTAGAAAATTATTTATGGTGGCAAGTTACTCACAAGTTTGAAACTGTAATTAGCAATTGGTTTGACTGTTCTAATTAGAACTTTAGTGACGAATTTTATTTTGAAAAAAATATTACTGATATGGATAAAAACAATACCGGGCTGTATGCCCGGTATATTACTGTTTATCCTAAAATCACAACCAGATCTGAAGCCACGAATTAAAAGAAACAGTCAAATGGATAATTTTTTCAAAAAAAACATCCTGACTCATTCTCCTATTCTGCTCTGGGGTAAATTCCCGTACACTGAACATTCTGGCTCACTGAGGGCACCATCATGGCACTCCCCCGTATTACACAAAAAGAGATGACCGAGCGTGAACAGCGCGAATTAAAGACGCTACTGGATCGGGCGCGTATTGCGCATGGTCGTGTGTTGACCAATGCCGAAACCAACAGCATTAAAAAAGAGTACATTGATAAGCTGATGGTTGAGCGTGAGGCTGAGGCGAAAAAAGCCCGCCAGTTGAAGAAAATGCAGGCTTACAAACCGGACCCTGAAGCGTCATTCAGTTGGTCGGCAAATACATCGACGCGCGGCAGACGCTGATTAACGCCCTTTTTTCTTCCGCCCCGGCGAGGTGAAACGCTTACCGTTTGATGCCGGGCGACTCCCTTTTTCCGCCGTTTTTTCCATCTTCACCACCGGGCGCTTGATACCCGCCGTTTTCGGTTTGGCCTTCGCTTTGGGTTTTGCCTCGGAAGAGGAATTTTCGATGAGCTTAAAAAGATCGATGAGTTCATCGTCAGTTAAATCGCGCCACTCGCCCAGTGGAATGCCGCTTAAGCTGACGTTCATGATGCGTGTGCGTTCCAACTTCTTCACTTCGTAGCCAAAGTGCTCACACATGCGACGAATCTGTCGGTTCAGCCCCTGCACCAGGGTAATGCGAAAGACAAATGGCGCTTCTTTTTTGACTTTGCATTTTTTGGTCACCGTCCCGAGGATCGGCACGCCTGCGCCCATGCCACGAATAAATTCATCGGTAATCGGTTTATCCACCGTCACCAGATACTCTTTCTCATGGTCATTACCCGCACGGAGGATCTTATTCACCAGATCGCCGTGATTGGTGAGGAAAATCAGTCCCTGAGAGTCTTTATCCAGGCGACCAATCGGGAAGACGCGTTTACTGTGATTAACGAAATCGACAATGTTATCTCGCTCGCCATCTTCGGTGGTGCTGACAATGCCAACAGGTTTATTCAGGGCGATAAGCACTAAATCTTCGGCTTCCCGTGGCTCAATCAGTTGACCGTTTACTTTTACAACGTCACCGGGTTTCACCTGATCGCCAATGGTGGCACGCTTGCCATTAAGGAACACATTGCCTTGCTCGATATAGCGATCCGCTTCGCGGCGTGAGCAAATTCCGCTTTCGCTGATGTATTTATTTAAACGGACTGATGAGTCGGGCAGCATAAATTCTCCTGTAAAACGCGGAATATACCGTACCTCCTCCTCCTGAAAAACAGGATTTATGCGGGATACGATAAGTTACGTGCCAGCATTAATAGCCGTTTAATAGAAAATCGATAGCATCACGCAGTACGATTCGCTGTTGACTAAGATCAGCTATACGTTCTCCCAACTCTTTTAGCGGTATTCCTGTCATCATATGAGTCATCACCATGTGGTCCAGGCCAGCAATTGAAACCACCGGACAAACTTTTACCGGCGGTTTACCGCCAGGTAGCTGATCAAGTCGGATCGCCGGAGCAACAATGGCATGCTTTAATACATTGGCGACAGGATGTTGGAGATTGATGAGATAAGGATAAACATGCCGCCCACTCCCCAGGTTTTCATAAGCACAATATTGCTCCATTAGAATGACCTTTGGTAATCGCTAAATGAACCGTTCTCATCCACCCACTGATTAACTGCGTCGACGGATTCTTTGTTTTCTCGCAACCAGGTTTCTCTGTGATTCTGACGTATTTTTTCCAGTAACGCTTCGGTTAATACCGCCGAGAGATTGAGTTTGAGTTTACGTGCCTCTTCCAAAATCTCTGGTGGCAGCGAAACATTGACAGATTTTTTAACCTTCGACATTGTGCGCATAATTCCCTCCATCATGATGCGCATACTCTGTCTAAAAGTAGCGTAATTAGCGAGCATTTTTCCTCCAGTTCCCTTAGAAATTTGTCGAAAAATACCTCTGTCGCGAATACCTGTCACGCCTGATCATTCAAACTTGCGAGGCGCTTTCCAGAAGCAATACACGACATCGTGAGCCATGTCAGTAAGTGGTGAAATTCGCGGTGGTAGCATGGCTCCCGTGATTTCTTACTAACCGGAGAAGTAATGGAACTGCTTTTATTGAGTAACTCGACGCTGCCGGGAAAAGCCTGGCTGGAACATGCGCTGCCGCTGATTGCTGAACAGTTGCAGGGTCGCCGTTCAGCGGTGTTTATTCCTTTCGCTGGCGTAACGCAAACCTGGGATGATTACACCACCAAAACGGCTGCGGTTCTCGCTCCGCTGGGTGTTTCTGTCACCGGTATTCATAGTGTTGCCGATCCTGTTGCCGCGATTGAAAATGCGGAAATCGTGATTGTCGGCGGTGGCAACACTTTCCAGTTACTGAAGGAATGTCGTGTGCGCGGTCTGCTGGCACCAATTGTTGACGTGGTGAAACGCGGCGCGCTGTATATTGGCTGGAGCGCAGGCGCTAACCTCGCTTGCCCAACTATCCGCACCACCAACGATATGCCGATTGTCGATCCGCAAGGTTTCGATGCGCTAAATCTGTTCCCGCTGCAAATCAACCCGCACTTCACCAACGCGCTGCCGGAAGGCCACAAAGGTGAAACACGCGAGCAGCGTATTCGCGAACTGCTGGTGGTTGCGCCAGAGTTGACGATTATTGGTCTGCCGGAAGGTAACTGGATCACGGTGAGTAAAGGTCACGCTACGCTGGGCGACCCGAATACCACCTATGTGTTTAAAGCGGGTGAGGAAGCAGTACCGCTGGAAGCCGGGCACCGTTTTTAAGTAAATTGCCGGATGCATTATCCGGCATCTTGTACACAATGCCTGATGCGACGCTTGACGCGTCTTATCAGGCCTACAGGGTTCCTGTATTAATACTCGTCCCGCCCCTCATCTTCATCTGGCTGTTCCAGCACGCTGTAAGCCACCGAACAAAACAGCGAGTTCAGACGCTGCATATCTCCCAGCAAGCCTAAATGTAACGAACTGGTTTCAATACTCTGCACGTTTTGCTGATGCAAGCGATCGACGTGAGCGTGGGAATAACGGCGATTAAGAATGCGAAAACGATGCTTACTGCGGCGTAAACGACGGGCGCTGGTGACATCGCCAGAGAAGAAAACCGACATAGCCAGCTTTAAATTGCTGAGCAATTGCTCATAGAGCGCATCCAGTTCCTTCAACCCATCAATCGAAAATGCCCGCCGCGCTGCCAGCGATTTGTCAGCAATTTCGCTGCCCATACGCTCGACAATATCGGAAGCCTGTTCCAGATTGAGCGCCATTTCTATGATTTCCGCCCAGCGACGAGACTCTTCCTCCGCCAGTTCCTCTTTTGGCATCCGTGCCAGGTAAAGTTTAATCGCGGTATACAACACGTTGATATCATCCGCCAGCTTGCGCAGCTCTTTCTCTTCACGAGGTGCGCCGTGCATCACTTTATTCAGCCCTTCCATCATCTGTTCCATTGCGTCACCGATGCGCAATGTTTCGCGCGCCGCATTGGCCAGGGCGAGCGTTGGCGTATCCAGCGCGCTAACGTCCAGATGTTTCGGTTTCAGATGGGCGTCCAGTTCGGGTTCATCGCGAATAATCGTTTTGCAAAACCGCGCCATCGGGTCAACAAATGGCAGCATTACCAGACAGCGCACAAGGTTGTAGAAGACGTGGAAATAGATAACCAGTTCCGCTTTTGGCAAAGGCAGTTTATCCATGGATTCAGCCAGAACATGGACAAACGGCAGGATAATCAGGCTTCCCACCAGCTTAAACAGCAGGCTACCCAGCGCCACGCGACGTGCAGCGGCATTGGCGGCACTGTTGTTGAGCATCGCCAGCAGGCCGGAGCCGAGGTTAGCGCCGATGACCAGGCAGAGCGCCACCGGGAAGGAGATAATGCCTGCGGCGGTCAGGGTGGCGGTCAGCAGTA
Organism: Escherichia sp. MOD1-EC7011; assembly: GCF_002965005.1. Lineage (NCBI taxonomy): Bacteria > Pseudomonadati > Pseudomonadota > Gammaproteobacteria > Enterobacterales > Enterobacteriaceae > Escherichia > Escherichia sp. MOD1-EC7011. Next base: position 12,475 of record NZ_PTRD01000020.1, on the reverse strand, counting down.
CGGCGGCAAGACTGGAGTAACTGATAATGGCGAACATCGCGCCAATCAGCGCATCCAGTAAAATATCGCCAGTCAGCGAGGCAAAGATCACCTGAACGCCGTTAGCCTGGGTGATCGGTGTTACTGCCTGCACAATCAACTCCAGTGCCAGCAAAATCAGCCCAAGACCGATACCGACGCGCCCCAGTTGCCCGGCGCGCGACTGTTTGCGTCCGAGGAAAAAAATCACGCCGATAAAAATAAGTAACGGTGACAGCCAGGATAAATCGAAGGTAAGAATACGCGCCATTAGCGCCGTCCCGACATCTGCCCCCAGCACAATGACCAACGCGGGTGCAAGGGCAACCAGATCCTGAGCGACAAACGACGTCACCAGCATGGTGGTGGCATTACTGCTCTGTACCAGTGCGGTAACGCCTATCCCCGCGCAAAAGGCGAGCGGCTTCTTTTCGACGCTCCGGCTGAGGACGGTACGCAGGCGCGCACCGAAGACGCGCATTACGCCGGTACGAACAATATGTGTCCCCCAGACCAGCAGGGCGACGGCAGAAAGCAGGTGAAGCAGTGTTAACACGAGTTCAGGTTCTCCTTATCGTTATATGCTCCTGAAACAGATACCGAAGGGGGCGAGCTGCGCTTTTCCGGTTCGATATAAGACCAGTATAAGTGTTTCATATTAATAAAGAGACAGGGCACTCATTGAGCGCCCTGTTTGTTGTAAGGAAAAGTGACAGATTTGTGAATCAGTCCGCGTCATACCCCAGATTCGGCGCCAGCCAGCGTTCAACATCAGCAACGCTCATGCCTTTACGGCGGGCATAGTCTTCCACCTGGTCGCGCTGAATTTGCGCCACGGCGTAATACTTGCTGTCCGGGTGGCTGAAATACCAACCCGAAACCGAAGCACCAGGCCACATCGCGAAAGATTCCGTGAGTTTCATGCCGGTGTGTTTTTCCACTTCCAGCAGCTCCCAGATGGTGGCTTTTTCCGTGTGTTCCGGGCAGGCTGGGTAGCCTGGTGCCGGGCGGATTCCCTGATAGTTTTCGCGGATCAGCTCTTCATTGCTGAGGTTCTCGTTCGGCGCATAACCCCAGTAAACTTTACGTACCCGCTCATGGAGATACTCCGCAAAGGCTTCAGCCAGACGGTCGGCAAGGGCTTTCACCATGATTTTGTTGTAATCATCGTGCTGCGCTTCAAACGCTTCTGCCAACGCGTCCTCTTCCAGCCCGCCAGTCACGGCAAATGCGCCAATGTAATCCGCTTTACCAGAAATCTTTGGTGCCACGAAATCCGCAAGGCAGTAGTTGGCGAAGCCGGTTTTTTCCGTCTGTTGGCGTAGATGGTGGCTGACGTTGATCACATGGGTGCGTGTTTCGTCGCGGTAGATTTCAATGTCGTCGCCCACACGGTTTGCCGGGAACAGACCAACCACGCCGCGTGGATTCAGCGTTTTTTCGGCGCTTAATTTATCCAGCATGTCATTGGCGTCTTTAAACAGGCGTTTCGCCTCAACGCCTACCACTTCATCTTCCAGAATGCGCGGATACTTCCCGGCCAGCGACCAGGTCATAAAGAACGGCGTCCAGTCGATGTAATTACGCAGCGTTTCGATGCTGGCTTCGACTTCCTGCACGCCGAGACGGTGTGCCACCGGCGGCGTGTAAGCCTGCCAGTCAAAAGCGAAATCGTTATCACGCGCCGCTTCCAGCGTGACTGGTGGCGTGCGCGGTTTCTTGCGCCCGTGCTGAATACGCACGGTTTCGTACTCTTTGCGGGTACGAGCGACAAAGTCATCACGCTGAGTATCGGAAAGCAGCGCCGCCACGACGCCAACGGTGCGTGAAGCGTTCTGCACATACACCGTCGGGCCGCTGTAGTTCTGCTCGATTTTCACCGCCGTGTGCGCTTTTGAGGTCGTCGCACCGCCAATCAATAGTGGAATAGTAAAGCCCTGACGCTCCATCTCTTTCGCCACGTTAACCATTTCGTCCAGCGACGGCGTGATCAGCCCCGAAAGGCCAATCAAATCGGCATTCACTTCTTTGGCAGTGCGGAGAATTTTTTCCGCAGGCACCATCACGCCGAGATCGACAATTTCGTAGTTATTACATTGCAGCACCACGCCAACGATATTTTTACCGATATCGTGGACGTCGCCCTTCACGGTGGCGATCACCATCTTGCCGTTGGTTTTGCCCTGCTCTTTGCTGGCTTCGATAAACGGTTCGAGATACGCCACCGCTTGCTTCATTACGCGCGCCGATTTGACCACCTGCGGCAGGAACATTTTTCCTTCGCCGAACAGATCGCCGACCACGTTCATGCCGTCCATCAACGGGCCCTCAATCACTTCAATCGGGCGCGTAGCCTGCTGGCGGGCTTCTTCGGTATCCTGCTCGATAAACTCGGTAATGCCTTTTACCAGCGAGTATTCCAGACGTTTATTCACTTCCCACGAGCGCCACTCCGCCTGCTGGGCGTTAGCGGTGTCGTCGGTTTTGCTGCCGCGATATTTCTCGGCAAGCTCCAGTAAACGCTCAGTGCCATCGTCGCGTCGGTTGAGGATCACATCCTCCACCGCGTCGCGCAGCTCGGCGGGTAGATCGTCGTAAATTGCCAGTTGCCCGGCGTTGACGATCCCCATATCCATACCGTTACGGATGGCGTAGTAGAGAAACACTGCGTGAATAGCTTCGCGTACCGGATCGTTACCACGGAACGAGAAGGAAACGTTGGAAACGCCGCCGGAAATCAGCGCGTGCGGCAGTTCGCGTTTGATGTCTTCACACGCGCCGATAAAATCCTGCGCGTAGTTGTTATGCTCTTCAATGCCAGTTGCGACCGCGAAGATGTTCGGGTCAAAGATGATATCTTCCGGCGGAAAGCCAACCTCTTCGGTGAGGATTTTGTACGCCCGACGGCAAATCTCTATTTTCCGCGCGCGGGTATCGGCCTGTCCCTGTTCGTCAAAGGCCATCACCACCACTGCTGCACCGTAACGACGCAACAGTTTCGCGTGATGGATAAAGGCATCAACGCCCTCTTTCATTGAGATGGAGTTAACAATGCCTTTGCCCTGAATACACTTCAGACCTTTTTCAATGACCTCCCATTTTGAGGAGTCGATCATAATCGGCACGCGGGCAATATCTGGTTCACCCGCAATCAGGCTGAGGAAACGCACCATCGCCGCTTCGGCGTCGAGCATCCCTTCATCCATATTGATATCGATAATCTGTGCGCCGTTTTCCACCTGCTGACGCGCCACGTCCAGCGCCTCGCTGTATTTCTCTTCTTTGATCAGGCGTTTGAACTTAGCGGAACCGGTGACGTTGGTGCGTTCACCCACGTTCACAAACAGGCTATCGTCGCCAATGTTCAGCGGCTCCAGGCCTGATAAACGGCAGGCTACGGGGATCTCCGGCAATTTGCGCGGCGCTAATCCTTCTACTGCACGGCTCATCGCCGCAATATGTTGAGGAGTAGTGCCGCAGCAACCGCCGACGATATTCAGGAAGCCCGCTTCCGCCCATTCGCGAATCTGCTTTGCCATCGTGTCAGCGTCGAGATCGTATTCACCAAAGGCGTTAGGCAGCCCGGCGTTCGGGTGCGCAGTGACGTAACATTCTGCTATACGCGACAGCTCCTGAACGTACTGGCGCAGTTCGTCTGGCCCCAGTGCACAGTTGAGGCCGAAAGTCAGGGCTTCGGCATGGCGCAGAGAGTTGTAAAACGCTTCAGTGGTTTGCCCGGAGAGCGTGCGCCCGGAGGCGTCGGTAATGGTGCCGGAGATCATAATCGGCAGTTCAACGCCCAGGGCTTCAAACTCCGTTTTCACCGCAAATACCGCCGCTTTGGCGTTGAGGGTGTCGAAGACGGTTTCAATCAGAATCAGGTCTACACCGCCTTCCACCAGTGCTTTGGTGGATTCGCGATAGGCTGCCACCAGCTGATCAAAGGTGATGTTACGGAATGCCGGATCGTTTACGTCCGGAGAAATAGATGCTGTGCGGTTGGTTGGGCCGAGAACGCCGGCAACATAGCGCGGTTTATCCGGCGTGCGGGCGCTCCACTCGTCGGCACAGGCACGCGCCAGTTTCGCCGCAGCAAAGTTGATCTCTGCCGACAGGGATTCCATCTGGTAATCCGCCATCGCAATGGTCGTGGAGTTGAAGGTGTTGGTTTCGATGATATCCGCGCCTGCTTCAAAGTAAGCGTTGTGGATAGCGGCGATCACGTCCGGTTTACTGAGCACCAGCAGGTCGTTGTTGCCTTTGAGATCGCATGGCCAGTCGGCAAAGCGTTCACCACGAAAATCGGCTTCGTTCAGTCGATAGCTCTGGATCATGGTGCCCATACCGCCGTCCAGCACCAGAATACGTTCATTTAACTGCGCACGCAGTTGTTCCACTTTGCTGCTCACACTTGCTCCCGACACGCTCAACCCAGATTTAATAAAAATTCAACAAACCATACTGGCATAAACGCATCTGCGGTAAAAGCGACCACCACACAACATGAGATTTGTTCAACATTAACTCATCGGATCAGTTCAGTAACTATTGCATTAGCTAACAATAAAAATGAAAATGATTTCCACGATACAGAAAAAGGAGGCTGTCATGGTCGCACCCATTCCCGCAAAACGCGGCAGAAAACCCGCCGTTGCCACCACACCTGCGACTGGACAGGTTCAGTCTTTAACGCGTGGGCTGAAATTACTGGAGTGGATTGCCGAATCCAATGGCAGCGTGGCGTTAACCGAACTGGCGCAACAAGCCGGATTACCCAACTCTACTACCCATCGATTGCTCACAACCATGCAGCAACAAGGCTTTGTCCGTCAGGTTGGCGAACTGGGTCACTGGGCGATAGGCGCACATGCTTTTATGGTCGGCAGCAGCTTTCTCCAGAGCCGTAATTTGTTAGCTATTGTCCATCCTATTCTGCGTAATCTGATGGAAGAGTCTGGCGAAACGGTCAATATGGCGGTGCTCGATCAAAGCGATCACGAAGCGATTATTATCGACCAGGTACAGTGTACGCATCTGATGCGTATGTCCGCCCCTATCGGCGGTAAATTACCGATGCACGCTTCCGGTGCCGGTAAAGCCTTTTTAGCCCAACTGAGCGAAGACCAGGTGACGAAGCTGCTGCATCGCAAAGGTTTACATGCCTATACCCACGCAACGCTGGTTTCTCCTGTGCATTTAAAAGAAGATCTCGCGCAAACGCGCAAACGAGGTTATTCGTTTGATGATGAGGAACATGCGCTGGGACTGCGTTGTCTCGCGGCGTGTATTTTCGATGAGCACCGCGAACCGTTTGCCGCAATTTCGATTTCCGGGCCGATTTCACGTATTACCGATGACCGCGTAACCGAGTTCGGCGCGATGGTGATTAAAGCGGCGAAGGAAGTGACGCTGGCATATGGTGGAATGCGGTAACTTTTCGCCTCCGATTTATACAAACCGCACGCTAAACCGCTGCCTGCGCCGATAAGCATAGACATCTTCTACATGCCCCTCACGGATACGTTTTTGTAAGGCGCGCCAATAATCGGCGCGGAACAAGTCAGCGTGCATATCTTCAAACAGCGAGCCAATGCGCGGATCGGCACATAACCAGTGACGGAACTCTTCCGGGAAAACATCGCCTGGCGAGACGCTGTACCACGGTTCGCTGGCGAGTTCGTCTTCCGGGTAGCGCGGCGGCGGGATGTCACGGAAATTAACTTCCGTCATGTAGCAAATTTCGTCGTAATCATAAAACACCACGCGACCGTGACGAGTGACGCCAAAGTTTTTAAATAGCATGTCGCCTGGGAAGATATTGGCGGCGGCAAGCTGGCGAATGGCGTTGCCATACTCTTCAATAGCGTCGCGCAGTTGCTGCCCTTCAACTTGCTCAAGCCAGATATTGAGCGGCACCATCCGCCGTTCGATATAGAGATGGCGAATCACAATTTGTTCTCCAAGATCGGTGATTTTTTCCGGCGCTTCCTGGAGCAGTAATTCCATTAATGCCGGGGAAATATGCCGCTTCTCTAGTACAAAGTTTTCAAATTCCTGGGTATCCGCCATTCGGCCAACACGATCGTGTTCCTTAACCAGTTGATAGCAGGCGCGGACGTGAGCAGCAGACATCTCTTTCTGCGGCGCGAACTTGTCTTTGATGACTTTGAATACCCGGTCAAAGCCCGGCAGCGTAAACACCAACATCACCATTCCGCGAATACCCGGCGCTTCAATGAACTGCTCATTACAGCCCTGTAGATAAACGAGATATTCGCGGTAGCTTTCGGTTTTAGCGTGCTTTTGGCAGCCAATGGCCATATACAATTCTGCGGTCGTTTTGCCCGGTAGAATTTCCCGTAACCACTCGACCAGCGCAGCGGGCAGCGGCGCGTAAACCATAAAATAAGAACGCGCGAAGCCAAAGACGATGCTCGCTTCGGCGGTCGTCGTCAGGCAGGTATCAATAAACAACTCGCCGTCGTCCGTCTGGTGGATCGGCAGCAAAAATGGCAACGTGCCGGAAGGCGTGATCAGTTTGCCCACCAGCCAGGCGGCTTTATTGCGATAAAACAGTTCGTTCGCCACCTGTAGATGGCTTTCGGCGAGGTTGTCTGTCCCCAGCGTTTCCGTCAGATGGCGAATGATGTAATGAATGTCACGGCTTTTATTTTGCCAGCGCAGACGCAACGGCAGGTCGCTGATAACGCGCATCAGCAAAGATTCCCAGCCGTGATCGGGGTAGAAATCTTTCGCCAGTGGGCGTGGAATGGTACGAAAGCGGCGCTCTGGCTGGGAGCTAAAGATAAAAAGCCGCTCGGGAGTAAGCGAGCGGTGGTCAAATAACCGACAGTACACGGAGTTAAAAAAGCTCTCCGCAATCTCGAAGCGCGGGTAATCCGGCAACAGCCGGGTGTAATGCTCTTTGACGTGTAGTAAAAATGCCGCGTCCGTGCTTTGCCCGTTGGTGATACAGCGCAATTGCTCCACCACCAGACCAACGTGATGATCATAAAGATGGATACGGTTTTTCATCGCCTGCTGGACAGCGTGCCAGTCGGCTTGTTCGAAACGCTGCTGCGCCCCGGAAGTCACTTCGAGGAATCGACCATACTGGGCGTCAAAACCTTGCAAAATCGTTTGTGCAATCAGTAATTCCAGGCCACGCGGCATTTGTCGCCCTCATCAGGGAGCAGAGAATTGCCGGAAAAGACGCGCAAGCGTCACATCAGGCATCATGCGCCGATTGCCGGATGCGGCGTGAACGCCTTATCCGGCCTACAGTCAGCAACATTTGTAGGCCTGATAAGACGCGCAAGCGTCGCATCAGGCGTTGATTGCCGGATGCGGCGTGAACGCCTTATCCGGCCTACGCGTCTGCAACATTTGTAGGCATGATAAGACGCGTCAGCGTCGCATCAGGCGCTGATTGCCGGATGCGGCGTAAACGCCTTATCCGGCCTACGCGTCTGCAACATTTGTAGGCATGATAAGACGCGCAAGCGTCGCATCAGGCGCTGATTGCCGGATGCGGCGTAAACGCCTTATCCGGCCTACAGTCAGCAACGTTTGTAGGTTGCTTAGAACTGCGATTCTTCGGTGGAGCCGGTCAGCGCGGTAACTGACGACGTGCCGCCCTGAATAATGGTCGTCACTTTATCGAAGTAACCCGTACCCACTTCTTGCTGGTGAGAAACGAAGGTATAGCCATCTTTCGCGGCAGCAAATTCCGGCTGCTGCACTTTCTCAACATAGTGCTTCATACCTTCACCCTGCGCATAGGTGTTTGCCAGGTCGAACATGTTGAACCACATGCTGTGGATACCGGCCAGGGTGATGAACTGGAATTTGTAGCCCATATCCGACAACTGCTGCTGGAAGCTGGCAATAGTTTTGTCGTCGAGGTTTTTCTGCCAGTTGAACGACGGCGAACAGTTATAAGCCAGCAGCTTGCCCGGATATTTCGCGTGGATAGCTTCCGCAAAGCGACGCGCCAGTTCCAGGTCTGGCGTGGAAGTTTCACACCAAACCAGGTCGGCATACGGCGCATACGCCAGACCACGGCTGATCGCTTGCTCAATGCCAGCATGAGTACGGAAGAAGCCTTCACTGGTACGCTCGCCGGTAATAAATTCGCTGTCATACGGGTCGCAATCGGAGGTGATCAGATCCGCCGCATCGGCATCGGTACGAGCAACCAGCAGGGTTGGTACTCCCGTAACATCGGCAGCCAGGCGCGCAGCGACCAGTTTCTGGATCGCTTCCTGAGTCGGCACCAGCACTTTGCCGCCCATATGACCACATTTTTTCACTGAAGCGAGCTGATCTTCGAAGTGAACTGCCGCTGCACCGGCTTCAATCATCGCTTTCATCAGTTCAAAGGCATTAAGTACACCGCCAAAACCGGCTTCCGCATCGGCAACGATCGGCAGGAAGTAATCGACATAGCGCGGATCGCCCGGCTCAATGCCAGCAGACCACTGGATCTGATCCGCACGACGGAAGGTGTTGTTGATCCGCTCCACCACTGCAGGCACCGAGTTTGCCGGGTAGAGCGACTGGTCCGGATACATGCTGGCCGCCAGGTTAGCGTCCGCCGCTACCTGCCAGCCAGACAGGTAAACCGCTTCGATACCCGCTTTCGCCTGTTGCAGCGCCTGACCGCCAGTCAGTGCACCGAGGCTGTTGATGTAGCCTTTTTTCGACTCGCCGTGCAGCAGACGCCACATTTTCGCCGCACCCAGTTGCGCCAGCGTACATTCCGGATTGACCGAACCGCGTAATTTCACCACATCTTCCGCGCTGTACGGACGGGTAATGCCTTCCCAACGCGGTTGAGTCCACTCTTTCTGTAATTCTTCAATTTGTTGTGTACGGGTTTTCATGTGCAGATGCTCCATAGTTATGTGGTGGTTTACGCTAACAGGCGGTAGCCTGGCAGGGTCAGGAAATCAATTAACTCATCAGAAGTGGTGATCTGTTCCATCAGGCGTGCGGCGTCGTCAAAACGCCCCTGGGAGAAACGCTCTTCGCCCAGTTCGCTGGCAATGACCTTCATCTCTTCCCCCAGCATCTGGCGGAACAGGGCTTTGGTCACCGGTTTGCCATTACTCAAGGTTTTTTGATGATGGATCCACTGCCAGATGGAAGTACGGGAGATTTCAGCCGTCGCCGCATCTTCCATCAGGCCATAAATCGGCACACAACCGTTGCCGGAGATCCATGCCTCGATGTACTGGACGGCTACGCGAATATTGGCGCGCATACCTTCTTCGGTGCGTTCACCGTCACAAGGTGCCAGCAGTTGATCGGCGGTAATCGGCGCGTCTTGTTCGCGCATCACCTCAAGCTGATTTTTGCGGGAGCCGAGGATGTCGTTGAAAACCTCCATTGCGGTATCAGCAAGGCCTGGATGGGCGATCCATGTGCCATCGTGACCGTTATTCGCTTCCAGCGATTTATCCGCTTTCACTTTGTTGAGCACCTGGTTATTGCGCTCTTCATCTTTGCTCGGAATAAACGCCGCCATGCCGCCCATCGCAAATGCGCCGCGTTTATGGCAGGTTTTGATTAACAGGCGTGAGTAGGCATTAAGGAACGGTTTATCCATCGTCACAGCCTGTCTGTCTGGCAGGACACGATCGGAATAGTTTTTCAACGTTTTGATATAGCTGAAGATGTAATCCCAGCGACCGCAATTCAGACCAACAATATGGTCGCGCAACGCATAGAGAATTTCATCCATCTGGAACACGGCAGGCAGCGTTTCGATCAGCAACGTCGCCTTGATAGTGCCGCGCGGCAGATTAAAGCGATCTTCGGCATAGCTAAAGACTTCGCTCCACCAGGCCGCTTCCTGCCAGGACTGGGTTTTCGGCAGATAGAAATAGGGACCGCTGCCTTTTGCTAATAGCGCCTGGTAGTTGTGGAAGAAATAGAGGGCAAAATCAAACAGGCTGCCTGGGATCGCTTCGCCGCGCCAGGTGACATGTTTTTCCGGCAAGTGCAGACCGCGTACCCGACAAATTAAAACAGCCGGATTGGGTTTGAGTTGATAAATTTTGCCGGATTCGTTGGTGTAACTGATGGTGCCGTTAACCGCATCACGCAGGTTAATTTGCCCGTCGATCACTTTGTTCCAGTCTGGTGCCAGTGAATCTTCGAAATCGGCCATAAAGACTTTCACATTGGCGTTGAGCGCGTTGATCACCATCTTGCGCTCTACCGGGCCAGTTATCTCTACCCGACGATCTTCTAAGTCCGCAGGAATCCCGCGAATTTTCCAGCCAGCATCACGAATGGAAGCTGTTTCCGAAATAAAATCAGGCAACGTTCCGTTATCAATATCTTGCTGCTGCTGAATGCGCGCTGCCAGAAGTTTATTGCGTTGTGGCGTAAAATGCGTCACCAGCTCAGTCAGAAATTCTACCGCTTCGGCAGTAAGAATTTGCTTCTCCTGCTCGCCATACGGCCTTGTGAAAGCCAGTTCATCGGTTGTTGTTGCCTGTTCAGTCATCGTGCAGCTCCTCGTCATGGATCCGAAAACTTCCCCACTGTGAACGAAGGATCGTTGTGCGCTTTTCGTTCAGCACAACTAAGACTACTCATTTAAAATGCAAAATCAAAAACAATTTCCATTTTTAATTTAAATTGTATTTAACTTACTGATAACAATAAGAATAAAATTTATTCACCTGTTGCGGTGTGTTTCGGAAATAAAAAAGGCACCCGAAGGTGCCTGAGGTAAGGTGCTGAATCGCTTAACGATCGAGCTCAGCAGAAGATTAATCCAGCGTAGGATTCATATGGCGTAGATCGTATGGCGTGATCTGGTAAACGTAATAGTTGAGCCAGTTGGTAAACAGCAAATTGCCGTGGCTACGCCAGCTCGCTCGCGGTTTGTTTTGCGGGTCGTTGTGCGGGAAATAGTTATACGGAACATCCGGATTTAGCCCGGCTTCCACATCGCGGAAATATTCCTGTGCCAGCGTTTGCGCATCGTATTCCGGATGCCCCGTTACAAAGGCAATGCGCTTATCTTTGCTGGCAAACAGATATGCGTCCCCTTCTTCTGTCTCCGCCAGAATTTCCAGATCGGTGTAATCACGAATCAACGCTGCCGGAAAGTCTGCATAACGCGAATGTGGCGCCAGAAATGAATCATCAAAGCCACGCGTCAGAAGCGCATGGGGATGGAGAATATGATGCTCGTAAACGCCAGAGAGTTTGTCGGTGCGGGTTTGCTTAGGAATGCCGTAGAGGATATTGAGCGCGGCCTGTACCGCCCAGCAGACGAACAGCGTCGAGGTGACGTGATCTTTCGACCACTCCAGCACCTGTTTGATCTGCGGCCAGTAAGCGACGTCATTAAACTCCACCAGACCCAGTGGCGCGCCAGTTACAATCAGACCATCAAAGTTCTGTTCCTGAATATCTTCAAAGTTGCAGTAAAAATTATTCAGATGCTCTGCGGGCGTGTTGCGCGATTCACGGGAATCGATGCGCAACAGCTGAATATCGACCTGCAAAGGTGAGTTTGAAAGCAGGCGTAAAAACTGATTTTCAGTTTCGATCTTCTTCGGCATCAGGTTAAGGATAAGCACCTTTAGCGGACGAATTTCCTGACCAGACGCGCGAGAAGTTGTCATCACAAAGACATTTTCTTCACGCAAGAAATTGACGGCGGGCAGCTCGTCCGGCACACGAATCGGCATAACCTGATTACCTCTTTACATACGCTTATACGTTTAGACATCCAGATAGCTAAAGATAACCAGAAAATTTGCCAATGTCGAGCCTGCATGTCGAAGGTGAGAAAGTTTCAAGGAAAAGATTGCGTTAGGATATAAGCACCAATAAAAGGAGAGAAAATGGTTATTAGTATTCGCCGCTCACGGCATGAGGAAGGGGAAGAGCTGGTTGCAATTTGGTGTCGTTCTGTCGATGCCACCCATGATTTTTTATCAGCAGAGTATCGGGCTGAACTGGAAGAGCTGGTACGTTCGTTTCTGCCGGAAGCGCCATTGTGGGTCGCGGTTAATGAGCGGGATCGGCCGGTTGGGTTTATGTTGCTAAGCGGACAGCATATGGATGCGCTGTTTATCGATCCTGATGTGCGTGGCGCTGGCGTGGGTCGAATGCTGGTGAAACATGCGCTCTCAAGGGCACCAGAACTGACAACCAACGTTAATGAGCAAAATACGCAGGCGGTTGGGTTCTATAAGAAGATGGGGTTTAAGGTTACAGGACGTTCGGAAGTCGACGATCTGGGGAAACCGTATCCGTTGCTGAATCTGGCGTATGTGGGGGAATAATGCACTGTTGCCCCCTACCGTAACCCTGAGTAGGACGGATCAGACGCACCAGCGTCGCATCCGGCATTTTTCTGCACCAGCGCAAAAAGGCCATCCTTACGGATGGCCTTTCGCTTTATCTGATGCCTGGCAGTTCCCTACTC